>NZ_JADCNC010000014.1:0-64537 GCF_018454475.1 Wolbachia endosymbiont of Rhagoletis cerasi
CGGTGGCATGACCTCGTCATCCCGCTACGTGTTAGCGGGATCTATGCTTTGAGATACCGCGAATGAATCGCGGTATGACGGTGTAGATGATGGTTAAGTAATTCGTCATCCCGCTGCTTGTTAGCGGGATCTAGAGATACCGCGAATGAATCGCGGTATGACGGTTCGCGGTGGCATGACGTAGGACTGCTGTCATTCCAGTCTGGAATCCAAAAAAAAGGATGACACCTCTGGGCGCTGGGATGACAGGAGAAGGAGGCTACTTTCATGACACCATTCTTTTTTCTGGATCCAAGTAGTCAAGCTACTCGGATGACACCCCACTGGTGGCCCACACTACAATGTTCGTACAGTTATGAAATGAATCGCGGTATGACGTGTTGCTTGGGTCAGCTATAGTATTTCTTAAAATTAATAATAAATTTCTTGGCTAGCAAGAAGCTGTAAATTTTTTTGCGAGACCTAAGCCGCTTTTGATATAGCTAAAGGTTTACTGATGATTTGTCTCATTCCACTACCTGCTGACTTACTTTCTGCTTAGCATATCCATCAAATCAGATTCTTTGAGTTTACTATGGTCAACTTTACTGAACTTATTTACCATAGAGCTCATTTGATTATACTGCTTAATTAGAAGATTAATGTCAGTTACAGTTGTTCCGGACCCCTTAGAAATTCTAAGTCTTCTTTTGCCATTTAAAATATCTGGATTTTGCCTTTCTTTTTCGGTCATTGAGTTTATGATGGCTATATATTTTTTCACTTTATTGTCATCTGGCACACTGCTACTTAGCTTTTTTGTAAATGAACTAGGAATGAATTTCATTATGTTGCTAATGCCATCCATTTTACTCAGAGTTTTTAACATTCCCACTAGGTCGTTTAGGTCGAATTTACCTTTTTTCACTTTCTTTTGTAACTTATCAATTTCTTCCTGACCAACAATCTCAGCAGCTTTTTCAACCAATGAGACAACATCACCCATGCTAAGTATTCTTTTTGCAATTCTATCTGGATAAAAATCATCGAGGTCACTTAATTTTTCACCATAAGCAATAAATTTAATTGGACAATCGGCGATCATTTTCATAGAAAGAGCAGCACCACCACGTGCATCACCATCAACACGGGTAAGAATAATGCCGGTTACACCTATTACCTCATTGAATGATTTGGCAATGTTGACCGCATCCTGGCCTATCATTGCGTCGGCTACTAAAATAACTTCTGCAGGTGAAGCTATTTCCTTTACGGCTTTCAACTCATTCATCATATTATTGTCAATATGAAGCCTGCCTGCGGTATCTAGTATTAATACATCATAATTATCGTTCTTTGCTGCTGCCAGTGCCCTTTTTGTAATTGTAATGGGCTTCTCGTCTATTACTACAGGTAAAGTTTGCACATCTATTTGTTTACCTAGCACTTCAAGTTGTTTTTGGGCAGCCGGCCTATAAATGTCTAAAGAGGCAAGCATCACTTTTTTCTTTTGCTTTTTTAGCTTTAAAGCAAGCTTTCCTGAGGTGGTTGTTTTACCTGCACCTTGTAAGCCCACCATCATAATCACAGCAGGGGGTTTAACTGCTAGATTTAAGTCACTTTTCTCTGATCCGAGAACTGCAACTAAATTATCCTGCACAATTTTAATTATCATTTGTGCTGGAGAAACGCTTTTTATGACTTTTTCCCCAATCACTTTATCTTTAATGTCGTTGATGAATTTTTTTGCAACTTCAAGTGAAACGTCAGCTTCAATTAAGGCTATGCGTATTTCACGCATGGCAAGATTAAAATCATCTTCAGAAATGATTGACTTTCCTCTTAGTTTACTAAATACAGAATTTAAACTTTCGGTTAACGACTTAAACATAATAGCATTAGTAGAATACTCATTAAAAAGAGAGAAGAAGCTGAAACAAAACTCACTGAGTTATAACCCAGCACTTCCTTAAGTTTAGTAATATTATCAAAGTATAAACTAGTAAGTGAATTAGTCAAGTTTTGCAGTACGTTGGCAGACATTTCTCTCACTTTAAAGACCAATTGATTGAACAGCAAGATAATATAGGGTATGAAAGCTCTAAAAATCCAATCAACATCCATTTTAAAATTTATTCTCGGGTAAAATAACTTGCGTAAAAGAATGAACAATAAAGTGGTACATAATAACAAATTAAATTGCGACAAAATATTTTTTGTGTTGTACACAAAATCGAAAATCGAAGGTTTATTGTAAATAGGTAAGTAAGGGTTGCCAGCAATTACGCATATAGATGCTAAAATAATCATAGTCATTTTGCCTCCCCTTTCTGCTAAAGGTTTCGACTTACTTTTTGCAATAAATATGTAGTAAAGAAACTTGAGCCCCACGCTTAAATAAAGCAGTAAATTTAGAATCTTGTATAAGTTTTTATACACTTCTAAATTAGCACCACTTGCTTCAATCTCGGCTGTAATGTATGATTTGCTAATAAATCCAGCGGTTCCAGGAAATGCAGCCATTGTAAGTATTGCGATTATAGCACACATGCCTTCCACTGACATCAGTTTGCCTACTCCATTAAAACTAATTGTTTTTGTTCGTGAAATAATCGAATTGCTGACCACAAACAATAATGATTGATAAACAAGAGAGAAGATTATATGCAGTATCAAAATTGGTATTGCCTTTTCCGAAGGGCTGAGTAAACCTCCTGCAATAATCAGCAAGCCCATTTGTCCTACAACGTTATAGCATAAAAATCTACGAATATTTTGCTCGAGAGAAGCAAATATAATGCTGTAAATTGCAGTGATGGTGCCTACAAGTGCTAACATTTCAGCACAATTTTGCCATAGGTTATAAGTGTGTAAAAGCATCGCTAAAAAAGAGACTTTAGTGGTAAATAAAGAGAGATATGTAGTGCCATATAGCGATGCAGCAGGATATGCATCAACAACCCAAAACGAAAAAGGAAAACAAGCGCAGTTTATCAATAAACCCAAAATTATCAGGTTAGTGCTTTGAAGTGCCAATCCTGCTATTAATATAACTCCAACCAAAAAGTGTACACAAGCGTACCTTATTGCAGGTCCACTATCTCTACAGCTAGCTGCGATAATAAAAAATGCACTGATGGTCATTAATTCACAGAATATTATAACCAATATCATATGTTCAGATAAAACTGCATAAAGTGAACTAATAGTGTAAGCAGCAAAAGATAGCATCTCTGAAAAAGTCAAATTTTGTGCTGGTAGAACAGCTAAAAATGCAACTGATAAAAAAGATATTAGTATGGTACGAAAAGATAAATCAAAATCTAGAATTGGGAGAGACCAATTTACTGCAATGCTCAAATTTTCAGGTAATTTTAGGACTATAACTATTAATACAGTCAGTAGAAGTAACAGTGACGATTTATAAAGTTGCACAATAATTAAAACCAATATGGTTTATGCTATCTCAATATATGAATAAAATCAATTTGCATATTAACCACTAATTAAACTAATTATCATATAATTATATCAGAGTTTAGAGGGTTATAGAGAAACCGGTCAGATTAGGTTTTTAATCTAATCTGACCGATAGCTTTAATAGTGAGGTAAGCTTTAATATAGCACTCCTAATTCATAACGCTACACTCGTGCATAATTTATTTTTAATTTGTGCACGAGCGTTAGTAAATTATTTACTTTTTGAAATAAAATTTGGCATCACTTTAATATTGAGACTTAGTAAACCTCAGTAGGTCTGCCAGTTGGGCCCATAAGAATTATTTGCTCGCCTTCTCTTAAGTGTCTGCATAAATTAGTGGAGCCGCCGATTTCCAGCACAATAGTGGAAATAATTCCTTTTTTTTTGTCTACTTCAGTGCCGGTTACGGCTATACCTTCCATAGCAAGGTTTGTATTATTGGCTTTTCTGCCATTGGTTGCAAAATTTTGCAATCTAAAGAATTGCCCAGGCTTAAAATTCTTTGCCGCAAGTGGTGCTTTAATCACTATTTCTATCACTTTATCTGTTAAATATTGAACTTTTATGACTTTTGCAGTGAATTGCTCTTTGATTCTATTGAAGAATTCTTTATTAGCCAGATCTTCAATGCTTGACCACGCATTTTTTTTCTGGCCCACAACATCACACACTGGAATGACAGAAACGAAGCTATTAACTCCACTCAAAAGCTGAGAAATAATAGGGTAGCCGTTCTTAGCACTTGCCATAGCTTTCACGACGCTGCCACTATACGAAGGGTGAAGATCACCAAAAAAGCTGATTGTTTTATTGCCTTGCTTATACACTAATATTCTATCTTTATTTTGCATTTTTGGAGAAAATATTGGATCTATTTCTTTTCCCAATGAATTCAATTCAGTAAAATACCCATTACTTAATTTAAAATGCTTTTCATCTTCTGTTGCAATAACCGTATTTGGCTCAGTACCTGCTGCTATAAAAATAGAACGTGCTTTTATACGTTTGATTTCGCCAGATTTTGTGTCTATTAGTTTTATTGATTCAGCATGGTTATATTTATCCGTCACAACTTCAACTGGCTCTAAGTTTTCAATAAAGTAAATCCCTTCTGATAATGCGTTTTGTACCTCTTCGCTATTTAATCGATAACTTGGCGAGTCTTTCAGCTCTTTTCTATATACAACTTTCACTCCCCTGAGGCTCTGCATTAATTCCAATATTTTTGCTTCTCTATTCTCTTTTTTTGCTAATTCTTGCTCTGCTTGGATCAACTTTGCATGCGATATAAACTCATTCGCAATTTCGCGTTCTTCTTCTGTCCAATCTTTTTCAACACAGTCCTTTCCATACTTATCAACTAATATCTCATAACGAAGAAGAAATTTTTTTACTTGAATTGGATAATACGCTAAAGCTTCAGTGGCAGTGTCAATCGCAGTAAGCCCCGCACCTATGACAACTATCGGCATGCGAACTTGCAGATTTGCTATAGAATCGAATTTAAGAGCGCCAGTCAGTTGTAACGACATAAGAAAGTCAGATGCCATACGCACTCCTCGAGCTAGTATATTCTTTATTTTGATCATTCGTGGCTTGCCAGAGCCAAGTGCTAGGGCAATGTGATCAAAACCCAAGTTGAAAGCATCATCAACATTAATCGTGCCACCAAAACGAATGCCTCCATAAAGTACGAAATTCTCACGTCTTTCCAGCAGTAATCTAATAATCTTTAAGTAATTCTTATCCCACCGAGAAGTAATACCATATTCTGCCACCCCACCAAACCCTCCTGCCATGCGTTCACTCAATTTTTCGTGTTTGAAATCTTTAATTAGCTGGAAATTATCGATCAAAGGCTCAATTTTTAGTCCATCAATGGCAATAACGTTATGCCCATCATTCAACAAATGATGAGCTAAATTAAAACCAGCAGGACCAAGGCCTACAACTAGAACGTTTTTTCCAGTGTTTCCTCTTGGCAATGAACGCTGAAAATTTAAAGGATTCCAACGGCTGAGCAGAGAATATATTTCAAATCCGTACGGTAAACTGAGCACATCATCCAGAATCCTTGTTTCAATTGCTGGCACATTTACGGGTTCTTGTTTTTGATATATGCACGAATTCATGCAGTCATTGCATATTCTGTGTCCAGTAGCCGCGCATAATGGGTTATCTATCATCACAATTGCAAGACTTGCTATGCTGTACCCTTCGCTTTTCACCAGATTCATTTCTGATATTTTCTGCTCTAGTGGGCAGCCGTGCAGTTCAACTCTAAGTGGAGACTTTTTGAAAGTATTGTCATCATTAATTAGCCCCTTTGAGCAGCTATCCTTACTTTGCTTATGACAAAATATGCAGTAATGAGCATTATCCAATGCTTTATCTAAACTAGCCTTTTCACTTGTTAGGTCAAAACCGTATCGTCTTTTTACTTCATTTGAATACAGCACTTCAACTTTGTCCACTTCTTTTTTAGAAAATGGTATGAGGTTTTCGTGGTCAATTTTTTTATGTATGCTAAATAATATGCTCTGTTTATTTTTCACTCTCCACGCTGCATATTGTGCCGCAAGTTCTATTTCCTCTTTGTGATTTTCTTTATCTTCAAACCAATGCATCACCTGCTCAGCGAAATTTTTTTCTGTTGTTGGCAAAGTGAGAAAATGACTTAGTTTGTTAGTAATATCTATATTCGCCACATTAGTGTATTTCTTCAATGCATAGCGTTGGACAAATAACCTTTTGCATTTATATATTACAGCAAAGTCGTTGTGCTTTTTCTTTAGCTCCTCTATTTCTTTTTCAACATTGAAAAGTTTTGCAATAAATTCATCAAGTAAATATGAGAGGTCTACTATTAACTGACTATCTGTCATCCAAGTAGCTGACCGTCCTTCTTGTTTTCTAGATCCCAGTGTCAAGCACTGGGATGACGGGGGGTGACACTGGGATGATGGGAGGTGACACTGGGATGACATCGAAGAAGAAGCTGCTTTTTCTCTTGCTTCAATTAATGAACAAAACAAGCTCTCATCACATGATTTGATATAATTCAAAAATGTCTCATCTAATTTTATTAATCCATTGCGAGTATATAGATTAGAAAATGAGATGTTGAAATTCAGCTTCATTGCTATACTATACAGTGTACATGCTGTTTCTTACAGATGAAGATTTTATTTATTTTGCAATACTGCTGAGATTGTTGCTTCTGCAACTTTTTCTTCGCTAACAGATGCAATACACCTAAATTTGTGTACACCTAAACACACACTTTGAATGTTAGCTTGAAGAATCAATGTGTCCCCTGGAGTAACTAGCTTTCTGAATTTTGCATTTTCAATGGATCTCAAGTAAACAACTTTATTTTCTATTGTTTCTTTACCTAGAACACATATAGCAGATGCCTGAGCTAGAGATTCAATTATCAAGACTCCTGGCATTATTGGATGACCAGGGAAGTGGCCAATAAAAAATGGCTCATTGAAAGTCACATTTTTGATTGCTTTTATACTTTTACCAGGATCACACTCTATAACTCTATCTACTAAGAGAAACGGATAAGAATGTGGTAATATTTTTATAATATCACTGATATTAAATTGCATAAGCCTACTCAATGCCTTTCAAAGCAAATTCAGGTATTTTCTTGTTTATATTGTTTAATACCACATCTGATAAATCAACTTCATCCATGGAGTATAAAACTTGGTTCTTTTTTGAAATAAATAGTACCAAATCTATGTTGTTTTTTTCTGCCGTTTTTTTAGCGACTTCTTTTATCTTGTTAAAAACACTCTCTACTGCGTCTCTATAGCTTTCTTCTAAATGTAACATTTTTTTAGCGTAATTATCTCTAGTATTTACAGTGTGCTTATTAAACTGTTCTGTCTTTTCTTTTTTTGCTTCTTCTGACAAAAGTTCAAATTCTTCTTTTGATGGCTTAAGTTTTTCTAACTCACTTTCAAATTCTTGTTGTAATCTAGAATTCTGCTCCTTTATTTGTTGTTGTATATTTTGCAGAGCAAGAGATTCATTGATGACTTTGTCACTATCGATAATTGCAGCTTTTGTGTTCTGAGGTTGATATCCTACAAACTTATACCCCACAAATAAGGAAATAATTAAGGCAATAACTGATATAAATAACTGTATATATTTCATTCAAATCCCCGCTTCAATAGAAAATTTAACATTTGGTGATGGTATTATATCATAAGATTCCTTTACTAAAGGAAACCCGAAATCCAATCTAAGTCTACCAAAAGGAGAAAGCATTGAAAAGCCAAAACCTGGTGACACTCTCACAAGCTTGCTATCGTAGTATTTCCCTTCATACTTCTTATTTTTATCATCTAAGCCAAAAAGTGTCGCATAGTCAACAAATAGTGAGCCTTTGATACCAGCATAGTCATATAGTTTTGGTAGAGGAAAATCCACTTGCTGTGTTAGATTAAAATAAGTTTTGCCTCCTAATGAGCTTTTATTTTTGTCTTCTGCTCTTGGTCCAATACCGGAAAGGTCAAACCCTCTAATCTCATTACCCCCTTTAAAAAAGTGCTGGCCAATGTTTAGATTTTCATCAGTATAAGAAAAAATATGACCTGCCGCCATCTTAAAGCGTAGCGTTATATCATCGTCAATTTTGCTTAATATAGGGTGCGTATAAAAAGATAAGAATTCAGATTTTAGGAAATTCACGTTTCCTCCCAATCCTGAAATATCCTGACTTAAGCGCAGTAAATACCCTTCTTTTGGAGCATATAGATTATCCAGTTTATTATATGCCAACGTGTATCCCACTGATGAAATCTGATGTTTACCTTTTCGGTCCAGTATTATTTCAGAGATATCGGTGTCTTGTCCACCCTTATTATCCATGTGTATATGATTATACTTATAAGAATAGCGAAGGGAATTAGTTAAGTTCTCTGTGACTTTATATGATAACTTTGTAAAAAATCCCATATCGCAACTATCAAAAGTAGTGTTTGGTTTATCTTGTTTTTCATAAAATACACCCATGCCTAGTGACGTATCAGAATCGTTAAAATTATTTTCAACAAACTCTAAATCAGTAGAAAATACGTATTGACTTTTTTCAAGAGCAAAAGAGAGCTCTTTTCCAGTACCAAATAAATTACGGTCTTTGAGGTCAATTTTAATCAATGCTCCACCAGGAAGAGACACACCTCCTCCCAAATACAACGAAGTAGTGTTTTTTTCTTTAACATTTAAGTCAAGATTTACTGTATTGTCATTAACTGCGTAACTATTTACTTTCACTGTTTCAAAAAAATCACTACTCATTAGTTTTTTACGTGACTTTTGAATCTCAGATATATTGTACGCATCACCTTCTGCTACACTTAGCTTACTTCTGATCACTTTATCTAAAGTGCGATCGTTACCATCAATTGTAATTTGATTTATATAAATCTTTTTACCCGGCAGCACTCTGTAGGTTACATCTACAACGTTGTCACGTTGTGCATACTCTGGATTAACTTTTGCAAATATATATCCTTTTTCATTTAAATATTTGTTTATTTTTTCTACTGTATTATTAATTTTAACTCTATTAAATATCTTATCGTTTTCCTCTGTTATAAAATCCAATATTTCTTCTTTTAGGCTCAAATCCTGAATTTCAGTTTCAATATTAACCTCATTATTTCCAAATAAATACTGCTGTCCTTCGTCAATCAAAAAAGTTAACTCTGTTTGATTGTTATTATCAACCTCAACAATTGGTTGAATATTATTTTGAATATATCCCTTAGACGAATAAAAACGATCGAGCAATTCTGTGTTAATCAATAGATATTGCGGTGAATAATGATTTTCGCCTTTAAAAATGGCTCTAAATAACTTACTAAATATGTCATTACTATGTCTTTTGATAACTTGCTCTAGCTCATTTTCAGAAAAGTTTTTATTGCCTATAAATCTTATATCCTTAATTTTAGAGGTTTTGCCTTCTTTTATTTTAAAAATTAGATTGACCCTATTGCCATCAAGCTTATTCAGGTCATATTCAATTTTAACACCAATCTTACCGTTATTTCTATAAGTAGTGACTAAATTCACTAAATCGTTTTGCAATTTTGTTTCAGTTAAAATAGTTAGCGACTTTGATTGAATCACATTACTTAGCAGCTCTTTGCTGTTAAATAACTTATTGCCTTTTAACACTACCTTGTTAATCAGTGGATTTTCTTGAATTTTTATTACTAAATTTTTTTTATCATCTATGTAAGCATTAACACTAGCAAATAACTTTGTTTTATATAGATCTTTTATAATTGAGTCTATATCATCGTCGTTTATATAATCACCAGATTTTAGTTTTATATAGAACCCTATTGTCTGGTTGCTTACCCTCTCATTACCAATACATTTGACATCTTTCACCTGCACTTTTTCCGCAGTTCCTAAAGCAACAAGCAGGGCAGGAAAAGAAATAAAAACCACTACCAGTATATAAAATAGCTTTTTCATATTTTATTTCAAAAAAGATCCCTAATATCATTTGACATTCCAGTTGCCATAAGCAAAAACAACACTAAAGCACCAAAAATAGCTGCATATTTTTGACATTTCAAGCTTAAATCCCTACGTATAACCGCTTCTATGATATAATGAAATAAATGCCCACCATCTAGCAGTGGTATTGGCAGCAAGTTAATTGCAGCTAAATTAGCTGAAATAATTGCCATGAAATACACAACCATAACGACCCCCTTTTTAGCTGATTGCCCTGAATACTTTGCGATTTTTATTGGCCCACCTATTTCATTGATACTCCTTTTACCAACAATAATGTGAAAGAGAGCTTTGATCGTTAAGCACATAGTGTGGTAAGTTTCACTTACTGATAAGCTCACGGCCCCAAGAAAAGACGACTGCTTTAATGTATTGACTGAAATAATCCCTATAGTTTCTCTTTCTATTGTGTTGCCAAAAACGTCTTTGTCCTTGATTATTAATGGAGTTAAACTGGTCCTGTGCTTCTCATTATTTCTGCTATACTCAATCTCCATTCTTGTTTTAGGATTCGACATTATCACACGTGAAATATCTTCAAAGTATTTTATTTTATGCTCATTGATTTGTGTAATAGTGTCACCTGGCAACAAACCAGCTTGCTTAGCTGCACTACCTTCGATTACATTTTCAATCACCGGTGGAGTGCGATAATAACCTGCTATGCTAAAAAATATTGTAAAAGCTATAACAGCAAATACCATGTTTGCAAAAGGCCCTGCAAAAACTACTGCTGCTTTTTTATGACGCGGTTTTGTATGAAATGAATACAATTTTTCTTCTTCCGTTAATTCTTGTTGATCAGCTGGGACACTCGCTGCATTAGTATCTCCTAGCATTTTAACATAACCACCCAATGGAACAACGCTTAATTTCCATCTAGTTCCAGACTTATCGTTAAAACCAAAAATTTCAGGACCAAAACCTATGGAAAAAGATTCAACTTTAACTTTGCATGCTTTGGCAACAACATAATGCCCATATTCATGCACGAATACTATGACAGAAATTATTAAAGAAAATGATAAAAAATAATATATTCCATCGCTAAATTGATGGATAAGATTAGAAATTAATTCCACCTGTATATTTAGATCTTAACAAAATGTTAAGTATATTAAAATGCGCCTCGCTTGACAAGTATTTAGTTTAACTTTTAAATTAAAAAAAGTTTAATTGTAATGACAGATACCTCACTACTCAGAAGAAAATTAATATATAGAAGCTGGCATAGGGGTTGCAAAGAAACCGATATACTTTTAGGGCATTTCGCATTGAAATATCTTGATAAATTTTCCTTAAGCGAACTAATCGAATACGAAAAAATAGTTGATCTTGATGATTACGAATTATATTGTTACATAACTCGTAAGACAAACCTCCCTCCTGGCTTGAATAGTCAGATAGTCAATTTAATTGCTTGCTTTATTGAAGCTAATCCTTTATGCACTCAAGATTAGTGATAATCTTATTTACCTTATCTAGTACCTCAGTATATTCTATTCTTTTCTCGTTTCTATACTTTTCGCGCTCTTGATTTACTTCATCTAATCGCTTTGTTAATTCTAAAATTTTATCCTCAAGAATTAGTGCTGCAAGTAAGAAATTTAATGCATCCGAACCCTTACCTCCAGTTTTTTGAGATACAGAACTAACTAACTTGTCAAAACTATTAGCAAGGCGTAATAAATGATTCCCCTGCCCACTTTCGCAAGATATTTTATATGTGTTATTACGTATAACTATTTCTACTACTTGCATATGGTGCTAAAAATTTCTATCGTACAGTATAAACTCAAACCCCTACTTTCATCTTATTTATGGTATAAATTTTTATTCATTTATCAAATCAGATAATTTTTTACTGCTACGAAAATATGTTTTAAAGTATTGATTCTTTGTAAACTTCTGTAACATTAAATGGCTTGTTTCTTTCAAGTTATAACTTCTAACTGAAAAAGAACCAAACCCCCTAATTTCAACTCTATTATGATGTTTCAATGTGCTTGAAAGTATCCCAAAAAATCTATCAACTATAGCTGCTATAACAATCTTATCTAAAAAAGGATGTCTTTTTGCTACCCTCGCTATTATATCAGACTTTGTTGCCATTTATATGAAGCCAAAATAAGTAAACCTTATCACTTAGCAGATAATGCTATGTTATATTCTTCAACACCCAATACTTCAACTTCTATTTTTTCTGATATAGAGAATTTTTTATTCTCTGGTAAATGCTCTTGATCTATTAGAAGGGTTACATCGTTCTCAACTTCAACGACTAGTCCATTATCTTCTCTCTTACCTACAATAACCTGTATTTTATCACCTACCTTAACTTTCTTTATCAGTTCTTCAAGAGGATCATACTCTATTTGTTTTATTCCAAGATAAATTCTTGCCCGATTCACGTTAGCCCTTATTACTTTTGCTTCTATTTTATCACCTACATTATACTTCTTTATCTCATCTGAACCATTTTTAGACCAACTAAAATCTTTCACATATATTGTCCCTTCTACGTTCTCATCTATTTCAGAATCACCGAAAGCAACAGATACATATGAGCCGGTATTATTCTTCACTTCACCAGAAACAATAGAACCAGGAGGATATTTATTGATAAATACTTGCCAAGGGTTGTCTACACACCTTTTCATGCTTAAACTCATCCTACTCTTAGCAATGTCAATACTGAGAATTTTTACATATACTTCTTGTCCCCTTGTTACGAGACTACTAACTGGTAAATTACTCTTAACCCAAGTTATTTCTGACGAGTGCACTAAACCTTCAATTCCAGGTCTAAGCTCAACAAATAATCCATAATCTTCTATGCTTGTTACATAACCCTTATGCACACTATCAACTGGATATTTTGACTCTGCATCTTGCCAAGGGCTATCTTCTAGCTGCTTCACACCCAAGGAAATTTTAGCATTTTCCTTATCTATTTTTATAATTTTAACTTTTATAGTCTGACCACAAGTAAAAACTGCAGACGGATGACTTACCCTACTCCAAGAGATATCTGTAATATGTAACAATCCATCTATAACTCCCACTACATCTGATTCATGAATACCGACAAATACACCGTAATGAGTGATACTTTTTATTTTCCCTTCTATTATATCGCCTTCATTTAAAGATTCTAAAAATTTAATTTTTTCACCAGCGTGCAATTTTTCTAACACCAGCTTTCTTGATACTACAATATTGCCCTGCTTCTTATCCATTTTAAGCACGATGAACTTTTGTTCAGTTTCAATAAGGTGCTTCGCATCTTTTACTTGCTTCAAATCCACATGACTCAGCGGTAAAAAAGCGCTTATTCCGTCACCAAGATCAACAATAAAGCCACATTTAATTGAGCGTTTAATAACTCCGCTTACTTCAGCCCTTGTAACTGTATCTTCTTCCAACTTATTCCATTTTTCGTCCCTAATTGCTTTTTCACGACTAAGAACAACATTACCATGATAATCTTCAATTCTTTCCACATAAACTCTGATTTTCGAGCCAATAATGACCTCATCATTACAACCGAGTTCCTTGATCAGAATTCTCCCGTCAGATTTTAAACCAATATCAACCACAACGTCGTTAGGGTTTATTCTTGTAATTACACCTTCTACCACATCTCCTTCTTTAATTTTGTTAACAAAAGAATCTTCAAACAAGGTATTATCTTGATCCTCAAATTGGCCTTGACATATCTCTTCTATAAATTTGTTTGATGATAGCTTTCTGATAGTAACCGGTAGATTTACGACTGGATTATTATTATTCATACCTTTAACTTAAACTTTATTAGAACTCATATATTATATAATATTAACAATTATTGACAAGTAATTTTTCATTAACTCATTTCGAGAATTGTTTAAGCTATATAAAATATAGTGAGAAAATTATATATGTATCAAGAATATGCTATTTAAGAATAGCAAGTGGATTAGATCGTTCTCCAGAAGGTCCAGGCTAAAACCTGATGTTGATGAAATATTGGAAAAATATTCTATTCAAAACAGCAAGGAATCTATAGAGAAAATTGTAAATTCACAAAAAAGAATATGGGTAGAAATAGGCTTTGGCAACGGTGAAAATATGCTTTACCAGGTGCTCAATGAACCTGATCTATTATTTATAGGATGTGAGCCCTACTTAAAGGGGGTTTCTCGCTTGCTAACAAACATAGAAATACAGAACATAAAAAATATTTTAATGTGGACAGAAGATGCAAGAGAATTGATTGCAAATTTTCCTGATAACAGTGTTGAAAGATTCTTTATTCTCTTTCCAGATCCATGGCCAAAAAGAAGTCACAATAAAAGACGATTAATTAATACGGAATTTTTAAATTTATTAGCAAAAAAAATACTTATAACAGGGGAAATATTCATTGCAACCGATCATCAGGACTATGCAGAGTGGATAGCATCACATATAAAGCAGTGTAACTCTTTAATCTATAGGGAAGACGATTTCACAAGTTATACTCTTACAAAATACCACAGAAGAGCGCTCAAAGATCAGCGTAAAGTGAGGTTCTTTAAAGTAAGTGTTATTAATAATTTGCAGACTATGGATCAATAGAGTTTTTGCATATCTCTTTTACGTTAACTATAGATTAAAAATAATAAAAAAAGAGGGAGAAATAGAGTAAATTCCTTTAACTACTTCTCCTTATGAAGGAATAGACTTCTTGCATAACCCAAACTAAGTAGAAAAAAGGTATCATCCAAGTAGCCCCTTTCTCGTCATGCCGCTGCGAATCGTCATACCGCCGCGGCGCTAACACGTAGCGGGATGATGAGGCTTATCGTCATGCCACCGCGAACCGTCATACTGTCACGGTATCTCTTAGCCGCTAACAAGTAGCGGGATGACGGTTGTCAGGTTAGCTGTTATCCCAGTTTTTGACACTGGGATGACAACGAAGGGCTACTTGGATGACAGGGAAGGATGCTGGAATGAAGGTTTTTCAAATTGTCGATAAACCTAAATCTATAATAACTATTTGCCTTTTTTCTAGGTTATGCAAGAAGTCTACTGAATAACAGTAAGATTTTTCAATCCTGTTCCACAGCAAATTTTAGTGCCATGTGAGTAGTTATGGTGCTGTTAACAATCAAAATAACAAAAACTAAGATGGTGATTAGTAGTGTATAAATATTCAAGGATAAATTTTCAAATTGAGCTAGCATTTTAAAATACACAAAGGTTGGCATTATCATTGGCAAAACAAGAATTTGCGATACTCCTGATGCTAAGTTGTTTCGACCAATCATCAATGCATTTCCAGTAGCTGAAATATTAATGATTATCAGCGTATTAAATAATAAAGACACTCCAACTGCTATTGAGTGTTCAACACTATTGCCTAGAACTGCAAGGCTGAATATGGAAGAAATTACTGAAATCGGTAACCCAAATAATAACCAGTGAGCGAAAATTTTATAAGCAACTATAAGCCTAGAAGAGAGTGGCTGTACAAAGATTTGCTCTAATATTCCATCATGATAATCAGATGTAAACAAATTATTTGTAGAGATCTGCAAAACAAATGTAGCACATATCCATGTTAATGTTAACATAACTTCTTGTTTATTGTTGTTTTCAAGTGTAAATGAAGATAAACTTAACATTATGATAAAAATACATACTATATAGGTAAAGTTCTTATCATCTATTACTAATTTTTTTACTGGGTCGATCATACTAGGCTTTTAAATGTTTATTATAAATTATAGTGTTTACTTTGAGGTAGTATAATTTTTTGTTCATAAGTTATATAGGTTTTATTATTTTTTTGATAATGCAATTATGGAAAAGTTACCGAAAATAAAGTCACCAGAAGATTACACTCCTTCAGAAGATGAAGAATATATGAGCGTAAAACAACTGGAATACTTCAGCTTAAAGTTACAGTCAATACTTGCTGAGCTGGAGAAACAAGAACTAGAAGAGAATAGTATTGATACATACTATTCTGATGGAGATAGTGGAAACGAGGAATTGATCAAGCGTCGAAAAGATAGAAAAGAAAAAATTAAGGAGGCGTTAGAAAAAATAAAATTAGGCACTTATGGTTACTGCGATGGAACAGGAGAAGAAATAGGAGTCGAAAGACTTAAAGCTAATCCGCTTGCTATATATTGTATTGAAGAGCAAGAGAGAGTAGAAAAAGAAAAGAACGTGTACAACATTGACGATTAATTTACACATAAGTGGTGAGCCCATTGGACTTCAAGAGGAGCAAGAGGCGCTGAAGTATGTTATGCTATAAAGAAAGTGGAAAATTGGACATTCTCAACTTGACTCCTGCAGATTAAAAATTAAGTTGTATCCGTTCAGGCAATGGCGTCAACTTAAGGAAAAATGTCAGAGATTGTGTATAAAATTTCTCTCTAAATTTTTTATCATTAAATTATCCAAAGAGTGCAAGGGACAGCACTTTTGTTTCTGTTTTATTTCAACAAAGAAGTCTAAAATGTGTCCTTTTTAGGTGAAATATGCAAAAAGGAAAAAACCTTATTCTACAAATTAAAAATATAATATACTCGAAAACTTTTCAGAAAATCCATTGTGTTGAGTTTTACACGAACAAGAAAACTTCCTTTTTCGACAGTATTTTCTATGATTTTAAAGTTAGTTAAAAAAAGTTTGGGAATAGAATGTGAACTTATGGAGCCATTGACATGTACCCTCAAAGCAAGCTTTTTCTAAAGCAAGGTATAAGATTTGCCATACAGGCTTTCAAGAATTTAAGCATCCAAACAGCCTATCAGGATGAACCTGAGTTGGAGAGGCTATAGACTTATTGCAGCAGATGGTTCTGGTATGAGATTACCCAGCTCTGGGAAAATTGTATCCGAGTTTGAACCAAATGGAACAACAGGCACCATTGGCAATTTGTTTGTTGATTTGTGTACTTTGCTGATTTGTAGTGCTCGTCTTGCAGCTTGGAATATAGGTGAACAAACGTTGGCGGCAGAGCAATTACCCGAAGTTATCACTCAAATGCGTTTATTAAATCAAGAGAAATTATTATTTATCTATGATCGTCTTCAGTAAAATTCATTCAGCAGCATTATGATTTGGAAGTAGACTTTATTTTTCGCTTGCAAAAAAGAAATTATAATAAGCTATGGGAACGCTGGCGAATTAGATTTTGATTTTATATTAGAAAATGAAAAGCTAAAAAATAAAATGAAAGGACAGAAAGTAAGAGTTATAGTGCTGACATTAGCCAACTGAGAAACAGAGTTTTTGACCGAGACTTTGGAGCAAAGCTTATGTGTTAAGGTGGCACATAGAGGAGTGCTATAAACGACTCAAAGTAGGAGCAGAGTTAGAGAATTTTTCTGGAGAGGCTGTATTACAAGAATTTTGGGCAAACTTGGTCATGTGCAATATATTATCGCTTCATATATGTGATGCACAAGGGCCTTGGAACCCAGATCAAATTACTGAGTATCGTTTAAATTTTTCAGTTTTATTTGGTGTAATGAGGCAGAAACTCTATCAGGTACTTATTGCGCCAAAAAACTTTCAAGCCCTTTTTAAGTATACGCGCTAAAGTTAAAATCCGACCGGGACAGCCGCAATAAAGTAGATAAGCCTAAACGCCATCATGTCTTTAGGAGAGTTTGCTAATGAAAGTTCTTAAGTTGACGCCATTGACTGTTCCGATTCGTTATATGACATAAGAGCATCATATATTTCATGCAATGTATTTGAGATGTTTTTTTCCATATGTTGATTAATATGCCCATATATTGTCGTCTCTTCCGAACACTCTGTATCTTTATGTATATGATTTTGTTGCTTTAATTCTTCTCTATCTATACTCTCTATTTGCTCTGACACTAGCATAACTACCCCATATTTTACATAACGAAATAAAAAAATTCTAACTGTAGTATGCTTATATAATCTACGAAGTCAATAGTTAAATTGAAAAGTTTCGGTTATAATTTACTTCATATAGAACATGCCCTTGAATTATGCTAAAAATCGCCATAGTAGGCCTACCAAATGCTGGAAAATCGACCCTATTCAACAGATTAGTAGGAAGAAAAGCAGCAGTAGTGAGTAACATTCCAGGAGTGACAAGGGATAGGCGAGAGGGAATGGGGAGAATTAGCGATTTGGAGTTTAAAGTTATAGATACAGGAGGATGGAACGACCAAACTAGTTTTTCACTGCAAGTTATTGAGCAAATAGAGTTTTCTTTATCCAGTTCAAACATAATTTTCTTTCTTGTTGACGCAAAAGTGCAAAATGAGCGAAATAAAGAGTTTGCAAAGTGGCTGAAGAGAAAAATAAATAAACCTGTGATACTGATAGCAAATAAATGCGAGAGTCATAAATCCGAAAATGTTGATTATTTGCAGTTTTTTGATTTTCTTGGCCCGGTGTATATCTCTGCCGAGCATAATCTTGGCATGGTTGATCTTTATGATGCATTAGCTGGTGTTATTGAAAATTTTAACGAGAACACTGAGTTACCTAACAATGAACTGAGTAGGCTGAGGATCGCGATCATCGGCCGTCCGAATGTTGGAAAATCAACTTTTTTAAATGGTTTACTTGCAGAAAACAGACTAATAACAAGTTCAGAGCCAGGTACCACACGTGATTCTGTGGATATTACATATGATCATGATGGAGAGTTAATTACTCTAATTGACACTGCCGGAATCCGCAGAAAGGCGAATGTTGTAGATGGCTTAGAATCAAGATTTGTTGAGAAAAGCATGGAATCAATCAAGCGCTCTCATGTGGTAGTTTTAATGCTAGACTCCCTAGTTGGTATTGAGCAGCAGGATTTATCAATTGGTGAAGCTGCAATTAAGGGAGGGAAAGGGATTATTGTTGTTTTAAATAAGTGGGATTTAATAGGTAAGGATGACAGAAGCAGGTTAATAAAATTTGTCAAACAACAGGAAGTAACCAGGTTATTCTTGGAAGTGCCAACTATAACAATTTCTGCGTTAAAAGGCATGCGCTGCGGTGATGTGATAGATAAGTGTCTTGAAGTGAGTGAATCCTTGAACAAGAAGATCAGCACTGCAAAACTGAATAAGTGGCTCATAGATGCTGTAGGAAAACATTCTCACCCTCTTGTAAAAGGCAAAGCAGTTAAAATGAAGTATATCGCTCAAATTGGTACTAAACCTCCAGCTTTTTCTTTGATATGTAACATACCTGAAAGTGTTGATGAAAGTTACAAACGCTATTTAATTAACGATCTCAGAAAAAATTTCTTTGCAGACGGTGTGCCAGTTAGATTGCTTTTGAAAAAAAATAAAAATCCCTATGTAAAATGAATACTCTGCTTTATACTTTCAGGGATAATTTACTTAAAGTTATGTGTAATAATTCCAGAATTCCTGCAATCTTTCTGCTGTCGAGTGCCGCTGCTCTAATTTTTGCATATGTGCTAGAATATTTTTTCAACATGCTGCCATGCAAGTTATGTACATACGAGCGAATAGTTTACTATATCGCCGGATTACTTGCAGTAGCGTGCATGCTTAAAGACAACAAAATTCTAATCTATGCAATGTTTTGCAGCTACCTCATAGGTGCAGTAATATCTTTTTATCATGTAGGTCTTGAACTCCACTTATTTCATGATGTTTTAGGTTGTACAGAGCAAGCAAGTGGTAACGTTAGTATAGAAGAGCTCAGAAATAATCTACTAAATCCTAATTACTCTCCATCTTGTGACAGACCTCATTACGTTCTAGGTGTTTCCTTAGCAACATGGAATCTAATTTATCTCATAGTAGCTCTGTTCGTATCAGGTAAGGTGTATTGTGGAGAAAGAAAGAAATCTAAATAATTTAAGGTACAGCAACAATCAGTTCTTGCAACAGGCAATTAGAGTAGATCACGCTGGAGAATATGGAGCTATTTGCATTTATTCTGGTCAAAAATTTATTCTTAAGAAATCTTCTATAATCAATGAAATAATTGAAATGGAAGAGCAGGAAAAAAAGCATTTTCACTATTTTAATGAGAAAATCAAAGAGCAAAAAGTTCGTCCTACTGTTTTGTTGCCTGTTTGGCGTGTTTTAGGAGTGTCGCTTGGCGTTGCAACTGCCATTATGGGCAAAAAAGCTGCTATGGCTTGCACTGCTGCAGTTGAAGAAGTTATCGGGGAGCACTACAAAGAGCAAGTTTCACATTTAGAAGATGGGGAATTAAGAGAAACTATAAGTAAATTTCGCGACGAGGAGTTAGAGCACAAAGATATTGCAATTCAGCACAATGCTGAAAGCGCATTTGGCTACAACATTTTATCATCATTCATAAAAACAGGCTGCAAAACTGCTATTTACTTGTCTAAGTTAATTTAACTAAGCAGCTTTCTTAAAGTGTTTTAAATGTTCTGATAACAACAGAAACCAGGAAGGAATTCAAGTGTAACAATTATTTTATAACTATATTTACATATCACCATTATTAATAAATAATTAGTATTTGTAAATTAAATACATCTAAAGTATAGACTGCAAAGGAGGCAAAAGTGCGTTTTAATTTAGAAGAGGGAAATGCTCTTATGTAATACCTGCCACAGGTTCACAACTGTACGAACATTCATTTTTGAAGGTAAATTGCACAGCAAATGGTGTCATTCCAGTCTGGAATCCAGAAATTTTGCTTATAACTGAGCTGATAAGCTAAAGGTAATTGTCTTACACTAAAACAAACGTTTTTAATTAAGTTGCATAGAACCAGTGTCTGGGCACTGGGATGACACCCCACTGGTGGTCCAAACTACAACGTTCGTACAGTTGTGGATTCCAGACTGGGATGACACCCTACTGATGGGCCCAAATCACAATGTTCGTACAGTTGTGGGTCAGGCTATAGGATGACAGAAGTTGACTTTATTAGCTATAGGTGGTATGACACTTAGTCAATTTAAGTAAGCAGATGATCTTAGCTACAAAAGTATTTTTTACCTCATTTGTTTTTGGGTTTATTCTTTTTCCCTATTTTATAAAGCTTCTAAAAAAAATAAGCAAAGATGGGCAACCAATTAGATCATGTGGACCAGAAAGTCATTTAATAACAAAAAAGAATGTACCACCTATGGGCGGAATAATAATACTGATTTCTTCTTTATTACCAATTTTACTCTGGGCTCAGTTAACACCAGAAATTTTGCTGCTGATATTGATAACTCTATTTTTTGCTCTACTTGGATTTATTGATGATTATTTAAAATTGAAGACAAATCACTATCGAGGTTTAAGTGCAAAAACCAAAATACTTATTCAGTTTATTGTTGCTCTGGTTGGTGTGTTTATACTTAAGCTATACTCTGCTGAATGTTTTACAAAAACGTCCCTATTTAAAGGAGTAATAATAGATTTTGGCTATCTATATGTTCCGTTTGCTGCGTTTGTAATTGTCGGCTCTTCTAATGCTGTGAATCTCACAGATGGTTTGGATGGCCTTGCTGCAACTCAAGTTATCACTTCCTTTGCTTTTTTGGGGCTAATTGCATATATAACTCAGGCAGATATGAATATTACTTTATTCTGCATTGCATTTATAGGAGCTATTCTAAGTTTCTTGTGGTTTAACACACATCCAGCAAAAATATTTATGGGTGATGTTGGTAGCTTGTCGGTAGGTGCGGCTTTAGGGTTAACTAGTGTCCTAATTAAAAGAGAAATGCTTTTTGCCATTATTGGAATAATCTTTGTAATAGAGACTCTATCTGTTATTATTCAGATATCATATTTTAAATATACAAAGTTTAAATATGGAGAAGGAAAAAGAGTTTTTCTTATGGCACCAATACATCATCACTTTGAGAAGAAGGGATGGTCAGAAAATGCAATCGTTATGAAATTTTGGATAATTTCTATTATCTGTTCAGTTTTTACTATAACTTTCTTATTATAAAAACCTATGAAATACCCAGACTTTACATTAGAAAATAAATTATCAGGAGTGATAGCAGGAGTGGATGAAGTTGGAAGAGGTCCGCTAGCTGGTCCAGTAATATCCGCAGCCGTAGTGTTTATTGATAGAAATACAATTATTGATGGAATCAACGACTCGAAAAAGTTGACTCCTCAATGTAGGCAAGTCCTATATGAAAAAATAATATCCGTTGCAAAATTTGGTATAGGAATGGCAAGCGTAGAAGAAATAAATTCATACAATATCTTGCAAGCAACAAAACTTTCAATGAAACGTGCGTTGATAGACTTGGACCTAGAGTTAGATTATGTGCTAGTTGATGGTAATCAACCACCTGAAGTGAAATGGCAAGTGAAATCCATAGTAAATGGTGATAATTTGAGTACATCAATTGCAGCAGCTTCAATCGTTGCAAAAGTTACGAGAGATCGGCTTATGCAAGAATTGCATAATAAGCATCCTGAATATAATTGGTATAAAAATAAAGGATATGGGACAAAAGAGCACCTTAACGCTATTGGCCTTTATGGAATTACAGAACATCATAGAAAAAATTTTGCACCCATATCTCGGGTATTATAGCCTTTAATCACTCACCCTTTTTTGAAAGGTATGTTTTCATTAAATAGGCAAACTGTACTTGATCCATTCCTTAAGGTAAACACTGAACTCACCCTTTCGATTATCAGGTAGTCGTCAACTGTACGGAAGTTTACTAAAGACTCATACCCTGCAGAATCAACCATAAAAACTGCCGGGAAATCAGAGTTTATTTTATTGAATTGTAGATATGTAAATTTTCCATCATCAAAAACCTTGATTGGTATTATTGACTGACTGCCTTTAACGTGCGAGATGGAATAATTAAAATTTAAGCCTTTCTTTACAACTTCAATATCGTTTATATCAGGAATAATGGTATGACTAGCTTGTTCGAAGATATCACCGTTATTTGTTGTGTAAATCTCATCACTGCTAAATAGTGGATAAAGAAACCTTACTTCATATGCTAATTTTGGATCATCTAGTCCAGTTGCTTCTTCAGCATGAAGTTCAAAGTAATAAACTCTTTTGTTGGTAATTATAGTTGCATTAGTATCAGCAATATCATCTATAGGCTTAATAAACAATCTGTTACCTTGAGGAAGAAGTTGCCAACCAGTTGAATCACCCATTGAAAGGTTTTGTATTACCTCCCCTGGTTCAAACAATATACTGGACTGATAACCATAAAAACCCGTATACTTATGTATAGCTTGTGGGTTATAATTTATTACCTTTATGTGATTATCTCCAGCTATTGAACGTGGCTCCTGTTTTGCAAGTGCATCACTACCACAGAGGAATAACAGTACGGCAAACAGTAAACCAATCATAATATCAAAATAAATTAATCTTCATTTTATCATTGATAGACATGCACTGCAACTGTTAAGGCACTTTCTATACTATAAACCCCAAAGCAAGCGGTAGAAAAGGCAAGGAATAAGGCAAACTCCTTAAATACTTTAGAACTACAGGAGGCTTCATCTGAACGGGTACACTTGGAATCCTGCCATTTTCATTTTGTAAACATACCAATAATTTTGTCCATTATTCCACCCATATTTGCTTCAGCTTGAGTATACTCTATTTTACCACCGTGCAAGATTAGTTTAATATCTGATCCAGGTGATATATTAACAAATTTACTGCCAACAACTCCACTGCTAGTGATCAGAGCTGAACTATCAATTGGCAATTTTATGTCTTTGCTTATACACATATCGATTCGTGCTACGTAGGTAGCTTTGTCAAGTGATACACCAGTTATGCTTCCAACATCTACACCAGAGATCTTGACACTATCACCAACTCCTATACCGTTAGCGTTAGCAAAAAGACCATATATTTTATTGCAATCCTTATAGTTTTTCTTTATGTAAGATAGCTTATCAATAGCAAAGAAAATCAGAAAAATAGTAAAAATTAATACAAATAATCCAGCGGTTATTTCAAGTATATTTGACCTTCGCAT
The DNA here is from genome assembly GCF_018454475.1 of Wolbachia endosymbiont of Rhagoletis cerasi. Taxonomy (NCBI): domain Bacteria; kingdom Pseudomonadati; phylum Pseudomonadota; class Alphaproteobacteria; order Rickettsiales; family Anaplasmataceae; genus Wolbachia; species Wolbachia endosymbiont of Rhagoletis cerasi. The sequence continues at coordinate 23,988 of NZ_JADCNC010000014.1, forward strand.
CTTTAGTTATCAGGACTCCAGCTTTTATAGTAATTTTTCACTTTTTGGTTTGGATAGTATGCACCTTTTGTACCCGTTAAATTAGGAGTATGTTTTACTTTTCTTTTTTTATTATTAACTGGTACTACATTATCAGTATAGTGAAGCCATATATGCCATTCCGGAGGCACTGTTGTAGGCTCAGAAACACTGCTATACATAACCCACCTTTTTCCTTTACTTGATTCATAGTAAGAATTTCCATTTTCATCTCTTCCTACAAATTTATCTTCTCTTCGTAATAGGCGTTTTATTGCATTACAAATTTTAGATAACATAAGGGTATTAAAACAAAAAGTATTATATATACTAATACTTTAACGATATATTAACAACAATTTAATGCAATTACCAATTTTACAAGTTATTATCCCAATAATTGCATCAATGTTTTGCTTTCTTGCCAAGAAACACAAGGTATCTTGGTTTATTTCTTTTATTGCAACAACAATCACTCTTATCATTTCATCAATACTACTCATTAAAACATATAAAGGCGAAATTATAACTTATCACCTTGGGGATTGGGCTCCCCCGTACGGCATAGAGTTAAGAATCGACGTGTTGAACTCCTTGATTCTAACTTTGGTGAATTTTATAGCGCTGATTAGCGTGCTTTATAGCTTTTATATTAACGAAAAAGAAATTAGCAAAAACAAAATCACTGGTTTTTACTCTCTATTTCTACTGTGCTTAAGCGGACTGTTCGGGATTCTAGTAACAAACGACATATTTAACCTTTACGTTTTCTTGGAAATTTCATCTCTTTCTTCTTATGTATTAGTTTCAATGGGAAGGGATAAAAAAGCCTTGGTTGCAGCATTTGAATATCTAATTAGTGGCACTATAGGGGCAACGTTTTACTTGTTTGGCATCGGGCTCTTGTATTCAATGACTGGAACACTCAATATGTCTGACATGGCTGAAAGAATAGTTCCATTATACGATAACAACATCATAAAACTTGGCACATTGTTCATTTTTGTTGGTCTCTCAATTAAAATGGCACTGTTTCCATTAAGCAGGTGGCTGGTTAATGCATATAGTGAAGCGCCAAGTTTCATCAGCATATTCTTTTCAGGCACAGTAACTAAAGTGATGATATATGTTTTCATCAGAATCTTTTATACCATTTTCCAACAAAATTTTTTCTTGTTTAAGCCGCTGTTGGACAATGTGATAATTATCCTCGCACTTTGCGCTGTTATATTTGGGTCAATATCTGCAATAACTGCAAAGGATATAAGAAGACTGCTTGCTAATTCTAGTGTCAGCCAAATTGGTTATATAATTTTAGCACTGAGTTTTAACTCAAAAACAGGTGTATTTGCAGCAATTCTTCACATAGTAAACCACAGCATAATAAAAACATCTTTATTCATGGCTGCAGGATGTATTTCTTACAAATTTGATACAACAAAAATAGAGAATTTATCGGGACTCAAGAAATCAATGCCTTATACAGCACTTGCATTCACTCTACTCAGTTTAGCATTAATCGGTGTGCCTTTAACAAATGGCTTTGTAAGCAAGTGGTATATAATGAAAGCAATTATCGAATCTCATGCGTGGATTTCCCTTGTAACATTTGCTGCTGGCTCTTTCCTTGCATTGATATATATGTGGAAGATGGTAGAGAAAATGTATTTTGAAAATGATGCAACGTCACGCACTGGAATGACACCGGACAAAATTAATGATGTGCCATTTCCTATGCTTTTCTGTCTATTGTTTATGGCAGTTTTAACAGTAGTAACTGGAATATATAGCACTCCAATTCGGTTAGTAGTTGAGAAGTTGGTTTTTTGATTTTTATCTTTGTTTCATATTTTACTATACTTTAAGGTTATAAGGTCTTTATTGTGGATAGACTGAAGAAGATTCATTGGTTGTTAGTCATTAACGTGATAGCGCTGTTTTGCGTTGGCATTGTTGTTCAATACTCTTCTGCTGGAGGAAAGTGGGTGCCATTTGCGATTCACCAACTGGTCATATTCTCCTTCTTTTTCCTACTTGCTATAGCTATGTCATTCATAGAGCTAGATTTTTATTTGAAGCACGCCTACTTTTTTTATGTAGCAGCAGTGATTTCGCTATTAGTAGTGAATTTTTTTGGCTCACACATAATGGGTGCAACAAGGTGGATAAGAATTGGATCAATTAGTTTGCAACCATCAGAATTTGCAAAAGTAGGCTTAATACTTGCGCTTGCTCGCTATTTTGATAAGCAGAGTGTATATAAAATGATGGAATTTAAAAGATTGCTTAAGGCACTTATAATTATTTTCTTACCCGTGTTCTTGGTGTTAAAGCAACCTAATTTAGGAACAGCTGTGATAATGTTATTTATAGGGATATCAATTATATTCACAGCAATAATAAAAAGATCTCATTCGGTAATATGTGGAACGCTTGGCATTTTTGCAGTACCGGCTATTTGGCCTTTTTTACGTCCTTATCACAAGCAAAGGATATTGTCGTTTTTGGATTCATCAGTGGATCCACTTGGGATAGGTTATAATGCGCAGCAATCTCAGATAGCTATTGGTTCAGGAGGTTTGCTTGGTAAGGGCTTTGTTAACGGAAGTCAAACTCAACTTGGATTTTTGCCGGAAAAGCGTACAGATTTTGCTTTTGCAGTGCTGAGTGAGGAGTGGGGATTTTTAGGTAGCATGGCTTTAATTTTACTCTATACTACATTGCTTGCTATAATGCTCTCTATTGCTTATAGGTCAAAAAATTATTTTTCTAAGTCGGTATCTATCGGTATTTTCGCCTTTTTTAGTGCTCATTTCTTTATAAATATCGGAATGACAATGGGCCTCTTACCTGTGATAGGTGACCCATTGCCATTTCTGTCCTATGGAGGAAGTACAACTGCTGCAAGTTTGATATGTATAGGGCTATTGCTGGCAATAAAAGCAGATGAACAACAAAATGCTTGTATTTTACCTATGCTAAAGTAGAATTAAACTTTACTTAATAGTTTTTATGCTAGATGAAATGCGTGAGGAATGTGGGGTATTTGGCATAAGCTGCAACCAAAGTGCTGCTTTTAACTCTATACTTGCTCTCCACGCTTTGCAGCATAGAGGTCAAGAGTCTTTTGGCGTAGCAACCAGTAACAACGATAAGCTGCACTCTTATCACTTTCAAGGTCAAGTGAGCAGCGTATTTGATGATATAGATGAAATAAAGAAATCCTTACCTGGGGATTGTGCAATAGGTCATGTTCGATACTCAACAAGTGGTAGTAAATTTGGAGTGCAGCCCATGTTTGGCAAAAGTGGCAAATTTGGGGATTTTGCCATAGCACATAATGGTAATTTAATTAATATTTCTCCGATACGCAAACAATTAATTAAACAAGAGTGCGTTTTTCAGTCAGATATTGATACAGAAGTAGTAGTGCATCTGACAGCAAGCGGTGAAAAAGATAGCTTCTTAGAGAGTTTTATATATGCATTAAAGCAAATACAAGGTGCTTATTCTTTTGTGGCAATCAATCAAGAAGTAGTTATTGGAGTACGTGATCCATCTGGAATCAGGCCTCTTGTTTTAGGAAAGTTAAACGGTTCTTACGTTCTTGCATCTGAAACTTGTGCTCTTGATATAATAAATGCAGAGTTTGTTAGAGAAATAGAACCAGGCGAATTAGTTACCATCAGTTCGGATAGTAAGCTAGCCTCAGTGTTTCCTTTCCCACAGCAAAAATCAAGTTTTTGTATTTTTGAATACGTTTATTTTTCAAGACCAGACAGCATAATGGAGAATAGGTCTATATACGATACAAGAAAAGAAATAGGAAGAATACTTGCAGAAGAGAGCCCACCAAAAAACAATGTAGATATGGTTGTACCAATACCTGATTCTGGAATACCTGCAGCTATTGGATATGCAAAGCATTCAGGATTACCTATGGAACTGGGAATAATTCGTAATCATTACATAGGAAGAACTTTTATACAACCAACTGCTGAAGTACGTAAAGTTAGAATAAAATTAAAATTCAATGCTAATAAGCACACTTTGAAAGGTAAAAACATAATTTTAATAGATGATAGTATAGTGCGTGGTAGTACGTTAACAAATATAATAGTTATGCTAAAGGATGCAGGAGTAAAAGAGATTCACCTCAAAATTTCAAGCCCACCAATTAAGCATTCTTGTTTTTATGGAATAGATACGCCAGAGTGCAAAGATTTAATTGCTGCAAATAAATCTGTAGAGGAAATTAAGGAAGTTATAGGAGTAGATAGCCTAGCCTTCTTGAGTATTGATGGACTATATCAGGCTGTTAAAGCAGAAAAGCGTAACAATGCTACGCCACAATATTGTGATGCTTGTTTCACTGGTGATTATCCGATTGGCAAATAATCTACGTAAGATCACTGGAGCTCAGATCTTAAACCGCCAAAATTTCTCTTGGCCTTTACTAATTCCGATTCTCGGGGTGCAAATATAATCTGGTTTGAGGTGAGATTCATAAACACAAAATTTGTGGCTTATAGTAAGGTCCTGTTTGTTATGTTCTTTTGTAATATTTAATCTTTTACACAATATTCCTGGCCCACCTAAATTTGCTTCAAGCGGTTCAATGAGCTTTAATCCCCGTATTAACACTGCTGCTGGGAACCCTTCTGCTTCTGTTACAATATTTAAACAGTAATACATTCCATATATAAAATACACGTATGAAAATCCTGGCATACCAAACATTACTGAGGTTCGATTAGTATAGCCTCTTGCCGCGTGACAAGCTGGGTCATTCATTCCTATATAGGCTTCAACTTCGGTTATTATTCCACTAAAGTTAGAAAATTTGAGGACTTTTCCCAATAACTCTCCAGCTACAGTTAAGGTCGGCCGCTCGTAGAAATTTCTTGGTAGTATTATGTTGCTCATTATAAGAGTATAAGTTACTTGCAAATGCAAGCAACTTATACTGAATTTTCACTACTTTACCTATTTTGAGCAGCAGAAGCTTGATGCTTTTGTGGTGCGCCGCTCAAGTCTTCTACATTTGTTGAAGGCTGCTCCAAAAATTTTACTTCTTCAGAGCTTTGTTGTAATTGTGTTTGTGGCAATTGTGATGCTAATGCTTCATGTAAAGGCTTTGCTTCATATTGCCTTCCTACTTTTACTTCTTTATGTGCAGCTAATTGCTCCATAGTAACACCATTACCCTCAATAAGTTTTATAGAACCATTATCGTGAATGCTAATTTTAATATTACATTCCTTTCCTTCAACATGCCACTTCAGAGTCATCTCATATGACCCATTTGCCACTTCGTAAATTTTTGTTCCATGCTCGTCAATTCGGAGACGTAGCCCCCTTGCTTTACTTTGAGGTAGCAATAATGTAATTGCTTTCACGCCATATTGTTTACACAAATCGTTATTTAGAATGTCACTCATGCTTATTTCTTTTGTATTACTACCTATCGCAATTCTTACGGCAGGCTCAATAATATTATCTTCATTTTTGCTTTCTTTAAGTTTTATAAATTCTATATCATTATTTTCTATATTTTTAGATATCTCTTCTTTAATCTGTTCAGCAATTTTGCCTATAATGTTCTTACCACCATATTTATTCTCATCCCGAGCAGTATATGTACATATACCATTACTATCCTTATGAATATAAGGTTTTGGTTTCTTTTTATTAGTGGTATTAGTAGAAGTGTTGTTCTGCATTATAAAGAACTCATTCCATTCTTCTGCATTATTAAGAGTGACGTATTTAGGTACGTTCTCATCTAGTGTTGATTTAGGTACATTTTTAGTATCCGAAATCGAATTATTATCAGAAGGACTGATATTTAGATTAGAAGAAGTTTCAATTAAAGATACAGTTTCAGTGCTATTAGTTAACATATATGCCTCCATTATTTTTAATATATAAATGTTAGCATATAGATACCACGCCAATTAGTCAATATAAATTATGATGTTTAATGTTGAAAGCTCAAATACTCCTTTGCTTGATCGGTTAGAACGCGCCCTCTTGGTGTGCGCTTTACAAAACTAATTTTGATTAAATAAGGTTCTACTGTTTCTTCAATATTGCCAACATCTTCGGATAGCGCAATAGATATGGTGTCAATTCCAACAGGGCCTGAAGTGTTGAATAAAAATCTTAGATAATTCATATCAAGTTTATTGAGTCCCATTTTATCTACACCCAATTTTAGTAATACAGAATCAGCGACTTCATAAGTAATTTTTTTATCATCTTTCACTTCAACAAAATCCCTTATTCTTCTGAGTAACCTCAAAGCAATTCTTGGAGTGCCGCGCGCACGGCAGGCAATTTCCCGCGCAGCACCCTCTTCAATTTCAGCAGAAAGAACTCTTGCGCCTCTTTTTATAATATCGACTAGCTCCTCAAAAGAATAAAACTCAAGGTGCAAAGGAATGCCAAAACGATCTCTGAGTGGCGCAGAAAGTAATCCAAGCCGTGTTGTTGCTCCAATTAGCGTAAATGGTGGTAGATCTATCCTTAAAGTGCGAGTAGATGGACCTTCACCTACTAATATGTCCAGGCAAAAATCTTCCATAGCAGTATATAAAACTTCTTCGATGCTGCGATTTAATCTATGAATTTCGTCGATAAATAGAACATCTTTTGCATTTAAAGTGGTAAGCACTGCGGCCAAATCTCCAGCTTTACTAAGTAAAGGACCAGAAGTTGCGCGAAAGCTAACTCTTAATTCTTTAGAAACAATTTGTGCTAAAGTTGTTTTGCCAAGCCCTGGAGGACCGTACAATAAGACGTGATCTAAAGCTTCAGTTCTCGTCTGTGCAGCGTTTATAAACACTTTTAAATTTTGTATTAAGTCTTTTTGCCCGACAAAATCATCAAGTTGCTCAGGCCTTATGTTAATATTGCGCACATCTTCAGTATATTCTTTACCGCACGATATTGATTTCATAATGTTAAGAGCTCCTTAAGCGCCATGCGAATAATGTCCTTAGTGTCCAGGTTTGACGATTCGTCTTGTATTTTTTTTATCGTATCATAAGCTTTCATTTTTTCATACCCAAGATTGATCAATGCTGAAAGGGCATCTTCATTAATTGGATTAAAGTTATTGTTATTTATTTCTAGTTTACTCACTTTGCCACTCAATTCAGTGATGATTCGATTTATGAGTTTCAGGCCAAGTCCGCTCATCTTGAGTGCTACTTTATCTTCATTCATAATTGCCAAAAATAGCTGTTCTGGAGTTAATTTGCCCAAAATTGACATTGCAGTTTTATAGCTAACGCCGCTTACTTTAACTAGCAACCTCAAGCACTGCTGTTCTTCTTCGCTTATAAAACCATATAGCTGAGCGACATTTTCTCTGTTATTTGCATAGGTTTCGATAAGTAATTTGATTCTACTTCCAATTGCACAAGCACTTAAAGTTTTGGCTGAAAGATACACCATATAGCCAACATCATTCACATTCAGGATTATGTGATCACTGCGCACTTCATCAACTATTCCGCTTAGATTTCCTATCATTTTTAACACTATATAGAGTTCAGTTTAAATACTCCCGGATCTTAGGTCAAGCAAACGAACATTATAACAGGGAAACGTGGCTAAAAAACCACTTGACAAACTCCGCCAGCCCCCTTATCATAAACACTGAAGCTATTTATTTATCTTCTCTGTACAGATTAAATGACAAAAAAACTCACGTATCTGGCGTATCATGTTTAATTTTTTGCACTATGTGCACCTTATGTCTTATAAAATTTCTACCTACATAAGCTGAAACGCGCTTATAAAGCGTTTAAAACATAAAAAAACGCCAACTTAAAAAATGGATAGTGAATAACTAGCTACCCTAGGGTTTCTTTTGCCTTTTTTTCTGTTTAGTAAATTTCTTAACGTTTATAATTTAGATTAGTTGCGGTTTAAAAGTAGCTGAATCGCGGTTATTAAGTGTTTAGAATAAAAAAACGCCATACTTGAAAGTATAATGTAAGTAATTAGCCAATCATGGGGCTTTTTTTGCCTTTTTTTTCGTTTGGTAAATTTCTTAATGTTTATAGCTAAACGACAACCGTCATCCCGCTGCTTGTTAGCGGGATCTATGCTAAGAGATACCGCGGATGAATCGCGCGGTATGACGGTTCGTGGTGGCATCTCGTCATCCCGCTACGTGTTAGCGGCTAAGAGATACCGCGGCGGTATGACGTCTTAGCCATAGATTACCTGATCTCACCATCTTTCCGGTTGTTTTATACATAATTCTCGGATTTTGAAAGTTCACTTTGAATAAATTGCTCATATTCTTTATCCTCTAGTTCTTCAAAAATCTCAGGATAATGTTTACTGGAACGAGTAATTATTGAAATTAGCTCTTGCTTTGTTTTTCTTAGTAAAACCTTTCAAAGAGAGTCTGTTCATCTGGGCGCGCAGACGATCGATACTCCTTTCTATCAAGTGCAACCAAAGCAAAACCTGTTGCAGCCATATGCTTACATGGACCATAATACACAAATGCAGGACAGGAACATGTTCCACTCAAAAGAGGACCATCGTGCTTTAGTGTTACTCGATATACATTTGATCCAACTACCTTTGATTTAGCTTGAGATTCATTAACAGATATAATCTGTACCTTTCTTTTGTCAAAATAATCCCTTCCTCTGGAGCGGTAGGGTTCTTTGATAAGACCTGTGATATCTTTATAATACAGTCTCATTTTTACCTCCTTTAAAACCCTCAATTTTCTAATATATCCTTTCTTCCATAAAAATTTATTAACTCACCACAACTTTTATATGGCCCTGCGGACAATTTTATAGTGCTATAGCTAACTCAAGAAAGGTTTCCCTACGTCATACCGCGATTCATTCCATAACTGTATGAACATTCATTTTTGAAGGTAAATTGCACAGCAAATGGTGTCATGAAAGTAGCTGACACTGGAATCCAGCCTTGCCGTAATCTCATCAAGAACGTTGTGTTTTAACATAAAACGGCTACTTTTATACTTACCAACTTAATAAAATTCCTGGATCCCAGTGGGCTTTGTTGCATCGCTACTTATGAAAGGCTAACTATAATTAGGATTATAAGCAACCTATTGAAAATCTTGTTTTTTTGCAATCAATCTGATCAAATTTAAGAATAGTAATTTATTATTTATATTAATAAATTTAATTCTATTGAAAATAGCTAAAGCATTGAAATTCTTGAATTTTAGCCGGATTAGTGAGTGGTAGTGAAATTTCTTTTACTCAAATTTAGGTATTCACTGACCGTTCTTGTTATAAATACCAGAATAATAAGCTACTGATATTCTCCACCTTTTTTATCTTTAATCCATCATAGCTAGCGATGCAACAAAGCCATCCCAGTGCTTGACACTGGGATGACAAGAAGAGGGTACTTGGATAAGAGGCATTGCCCTCCTGGTAGGCCCAAATTGCAATGTCCGTACAGTTATGGATTCATTCGCGGTATAGATTCCGCTAATGAGTAGCGGAATGACGAATTTGTTGTTTTTCAAATTGTAGGTAAACCTAAGCCACTTTAGCTATATATAATAGAATTTCGCTTTCTACTATCTTTCCAGTTGTTTTATACATAATTCTCGAATTTTGAAAATTTGCTCCATATCTAATTTCTCACTTGTATAAAATTTGTTTTCTTACTTCGAGACCTAATCTACCACAACTTTTATATGGCGTTTCTTTCCTGCAGATAATTTTATAAATGGCTGATCTTTAAAGCTTTCGAAATTTATTACATGATCAATATTGTTTACAACATTATCATTAATCTTGCATCCGTTGCCCTGTATTAAACGCTTTGCAGCGCCTTTTGAAGGTTCAAAACCGGTGTCATGTAGTAGGTCTACTAAGGATATGCCGCTTGCAACTTGTTCTTTTTTTATGATGTAATCAGGAAGTAGTGAGCTATCTTCATTCTCAAAAGCAGAAATTGCAGCAAATTGTGCAAGTTCCGCTTCTTTGTCACCATGACATATTTTTGTCACTTCTGTTGCCAAGACCTTTTTTGCTTCATTTATTTCTTGATCCTTTAAAGACTCTAATTTTCTAATCTCATCAATTGGCACATCAGTGAGCAATCTTAAAAAACGTCCAACATCTTGATCATCAACGTTGCGAAAATATTGCCAGTAGTCGTAAGGCTTTAGCATATTATCATCAAGCCACACTGCTCCACTTTCAGTTTTGCCCATTTTTTTTCCTTGTGCATTTAATAAAAGAGGCATGGTAAGGCCAAATAGCTCAGGTAAATTCAACTTTTTTCCAAGTTCAATTCCGTTTACTATATTTCCCCACTGGTCTGACCCTCCAATCTGCAGACGACAATCATATTTTTTGTTTAATTCAATAAAGTCGTAAGCTTGCAATAGCATGTAATTAAATTCCAGAAAGCTTAAGGTTTGCTCTCTATCCAGCCTGGTTTTCACACTATCAAAACTTAGCATACGATTTACAGAAAAATAAGCTCCTATATCACGCAAAAAATCTATGTATTTTATGTTATCCAACCAATCTGCGTTATTTACTATCATTGCACCAGTCTTGCTGTCATTAAAAGACACCATTTTCTCTAATATTCTCCTTATACTGGATGTATTTTGATTGATGTTCTCTACAGGCAAGATGCTTCTTGCTTTATCTTTGAAGGATGGGTCACCAATTTTTGTTGTGCCACCTCCAAGTAAGACTATCGGCTTATAACCAAATTTTTGTAGGTGACAGAGCATCATAATCTGAATTAGGTGACCAGCATGAAGACTTGGTGCTGTGCAATCAAACCCAATGTATGCAACTATATAATTGCTCTGCAATAATAATTGATCTAGCCCTTCAATGTTTGTGCATTGGTATAGGTACCCTCTTTCTTGGATGAAATTTAAAAATTCAGATGCGTGTTTCATTTTATAAACCCCAGTCTATCCTGTCATTAATGCCGAAGGTAACCCTAATAGAGAAGCCAGTGCCCAGACACTGGAACTTAATTATAAACAAGCACACTATACAACGTTTTCGATGAAATTGCATGAAAAACTGGATTCCAGTGTCAGCTACTTTCATGACACCACTACCTGTGCAGGAGTTGCCTTCAAAATTACAACGTTTGTGCAGTTGTGCACCAGCTATCCAGGCAATCAGTTCCATAACTCTTCTATTTTATAATACTCCCTTACTTCCGGCCTGAATATGTGAACCATTATGCCTTGAAAATTCAAAACTACCCAATTGCCTTCATCCATACCTTCTACATCTATTTTATCATGTGGCTTGAGGCTTTTTATTACGTGCTCAGCTAAAGCTTTAACGTGACGGCTTGAATCACCAGATGCAATAATCATATATTTTGCAATAACGGTTTTATTCTGCACATCAAAAGTTACTATATCATGACCTTTATTTTGATCTATTATCTCTTCAATTGTACTTCTTATCGATTCCATATCGCTAAGCATTGTTTACAGGTTATATGATTCATTTATAATTATATACTCAAAATTTCTAAATATGAACTATTTTCAACGCAACTACTTGTTAAAGGTATTACCTGCATCTATTTTATCATCATGTTTTTAGCATGTACAATGTATATACTTTTTATATAATTGAAAATAGCTTTTTACTAGTATTCATTATGGGCAAGACTCTCATCTACTTAATCGGCTTTCCAGGCAGTGGTAAGTTTACTACTGCAAAGGAACTGTGTAAAATCATTGGTGCAGTAATAGTAAGCAATAATCTATTCAATAATATTATATTTGATATTGTTAAATTACAAAACGCTGAAGTTCCAGATGACCTATGGGAAAAAATTTTTGCAGTTAGGGAAAATGTATTAGCAATACTGGAAAAACACTACGTAAAATCAAAACATTATATATTTACAAATGAATTGATAAAGGGTGATCCCTATGACCAAAGATTATATAACTCAGTGGTAAATTTAAGTAAAAAAATGGACATGGAAATTTTTTCTGTAGTATTACATTGTAATAATGAAAAACTAGTAAGACGTGTCCAATCAGAAGAGAGATATCAGGAAAATAAAATTACTGATCCGGATTTTGCTATAAAGAAAATTGAAGGGAAAAGGCTATTTATACCTGAGGGTTCGCTTGAAATTGATAACTCGAACTTGAGTGCAAAGGAAGTTGCAAAGAAAATTGTTGAAGAGATGAAGAAAGAAAAAAATGGAAAATTAATTAAAACTTCTGTAACAAATCATTTAAAAACAGAGCGTACTCGTGGTTGAGCAGAAAGATAAGTACCGTCCTTGTGTTGGCATAATGCTATTTAACAGACAAGGACATGCCTTTATTGGAAAACGCTTTGATAGCGATTCTTACTGGCAGATGCCACAAGGAGGTGTTGATGATGGTGAGGAACTGGAACAAGCAGCGTTACGTGAGTTGCTAGAGGAGGTTGGTACTAATAAAGTAAAGGTTATAACTAAAAGCAAGGATTGGATATACTACAACTTGCCTGAAGAAGTTATACCAATATGCTGGAATGGAAAATATTCTGGTCAAAAGCAAAGGTGGTTCTTAATGAAGTTTTGCGGAGAGGATGAGGACATTGATATTAATTATACTGGTCATCCAGAGTTCAAAGAGTGGCGTTGGCAAGGTATAGATAGTTTAGTAGCCAGTGCTATATCATTTAAAAAAGAAGTTTATAAAACAGTGATAGAAGAGTTTTCTTCTATAATAAAAGCCTCAACAATAAGCTCATGATAGTAGATTCTCATTGCCACTTGATTTATTTTTCTGACGATGAAATACCAAAAGTAATTTCAAGGGCAGAGCAAAATGGTGTAAAGGTTTTGCATAACATATGCGTAAGCATTGACGATGTTCCTAAGTTATTAAAAATTTCTTCATCCTATGATCAGGTCTACTCCTCTGTTGGTATACATCCGCTTGATGCTGCTATAGAAAACGGTGAGTGTATACATGTTGATGAATTAGTTGAATTTACCAAGAACCAAAAGGTAATTAGTATCGGTGAAACCGGGTTAGATTTTTATAAATCTGACAACAAAGACAATCAGAAAAAAAGTTTTGCATTACATATAGAAGCGTCAAGAATAACTGGACTACCTTTAGTTATTCACACAAGAAGCGCTGATAATGAGATGATCGATATGTTAAGGTCAGAAATGAAAGCCGGTGCTTTTAGTGGAGTAATGCACTGCTTTGCTTCCTCTAAAGAACTTGCTTATCAATCTATAGATTTGGGGTTATATATTTCATTTTCTGGAATTATTACTTTTAAAAATGCGAGCTTACTCAGAGAAATTGCACAAAATGTACCACGCGAGCGTGTTTTAGTCGAAACTGATGCACCATATCTATCACCTGAGCCTTATAGGGGAAAAAAGAATGAACCAGCAATGGTGAAATACGTTGTTGATTGTTTGGCAGAGTTGTGGAATGAGTCACCAGAACAAGTAGCGAAGGTAACCACAAGCAACTTTTTTAGGCTGTTTGAGCTATAAAGAAGCTCTATAAAACCATTAATTTGCTTATGAACCTAAAGATTTCACCAGCTCTCTCACCGAGTTTACAGACTTATTAAACATTTCTTGTTCACTATCATTCATTTTAACTTCTAGGATCTTTTCAATTCCGTTTTTTCCAATAATTACAGGAACACCAATAAACAACTCTTCTACACCATATTCACCATTAAGGTAAGCAGCACATGGTAATATGCGCCTCTTATCTTTTAAATATGATTCTAACATGCATATAGCTGAAGATGCAGGGGCGTAGTATGCAGATCCAGACTTAAGCAGATCAACTATTTCTTTACCGCCATTGCGAGTGCGTTCAACTATTTCATCGACTTTTTTCTGTGTGATAAGACCCATATCGATAATTTGAGTAAGTGGAACTCCAGCAACTGAAGCACAATTGATTAGTGGTACCATAGTGTCGCCATGTCCTCCAAGCACAAAAGCAGATATATCTTCAACTGAGATATTTAACTCACTTGCAAGAAAGTAACGAAAACGGGAAGAATCAAGCACTCCTGCCATGCCAACAATCATATTAGTTGGAAGGTTTGAAAATTTATGCACCACTGAAACCATGGCATCCAAAGGGTTGGTAACCACTATTACAAACGCGTTTGGAGAATATTTTTTAATATTTTCGCCAACCTCCTTCATTACTTTAGCATTGGTTTGCAGGAGGTCATCCCTGCTCATTCCAGGTTTTCTAGCGATGCCAGCGGTTATTATAATTGCATCGGAGTTTTTTATATCTTCATACCTATTTGTGCCAGTAATATTGACATTAAATCCATCAATAGGGGATGATTCTGCTATGTCGAGTGCTTTACCTTGTGGTATTCCATCACTAATATCAAGTAAAACAACATCACCGAGTTCCCTTAGTGCAATCATATGGGTGAGAGTTCCACCGATATTTCCTGCACCGATTAAAGATATTTTTTTTCTTTGTACTGTCATTTTCTACTCCTTTATATTTACTTTTATGGTTTTACCTTCCCAAGGCGATAAGCTATCAAACATACGAAAATCTTGCGGTAAATCTATAGGATTATACACAACCTTTTTTGTCTCTATATCATATCTTACTTCCTCATAACCAGTGAGAGGGAAATCTTTTAACATTGGATGACCTTTGAATCCATAGTCTGTTAGAATCCTACGCAAATCAGGGTGATCAGAAAACTCTATTCCATACATATCAAACACTTCACGCTCAAACCACAAAGCCGTACTAAATATCTTCGCTACACTTGGAGGCATGTCGCTTTCACATAACTGAAGCTTTATGTGTACTCTAATATTATGCACAATGCTGAGCAGATTGTATATTAGCTCGAAACGCTTCTCTCTATTTGGATAGTCAACCCCAAAAATATCAACTAATAGTTCAAACCTACACTTTTCATCATCACGTAGAAAGAATAGGTACTTTTCAATTTCATCTAAAGTTGAATATATTACAATAATGCCATCATCTTTTTGAATGCACTCGCATTTGGTCTTTTTTTGTATATACTTTGCAGTTTTATCCATTCCGAGTCCGTTTTATTTTGTTTTGTAGGCATAGCATTCCATATAGCAACGCCTCAGCGGTTGGTGGGCATCCAGGGACATACACGTCAACTGGCACAATTCTATCACAGCCTCGGACTACTGAATAAGAGTAATGGTAATAACCACCACCATTTGCACAACTTCCCATGGAAATAACATACTTCGGGTCTGCCATTTGATCATAAACCTTGCGCAATGCTGCTGCCATTTTATTAGTTAGTGTGCCAGCAACAATCATCACATCTGATTGACGTGGGCTTGCACGAAACATTATACCATATCTATCAAGATCATAACGGCTGGATGCAGTATGCATCATCTCAACTGCGCAACATGCAAGACCAAATGTCATTGGCCACAATGAACCAGACCTTGCCCAATTCATTACATAATCTGTTAAATCACCAAATTTAGTGACAAGAAACCCTTCTTTTTTATAACGACCCCAGTCATCATTAGATAGAATTTGATTTGTCATAAACTACTCCCACTCTAATGCACCTTTACACCATTCATAGATAAAACCTATAGTGAGTATTGCAAGAAATACCATCATAGACCAAAATCCACCATAGCTTATCTTAGATAAAGAAACAGCCCAAGGAAAAAGAAAAGCAATTTCTAAGTCAAATATTATAAATAATATTGAAACTAGGTAAAATTTAATGTCAAAATTTTTCCTTGCACTGGATAGTGGATTGAAGCCACACTCATATGTGGAAAGCTTTTCACCATCTGGCTTACTCACTGCAAGAAACATAGGCAATATACCTAAAGCAAAAGATACTACAATTGATACGCAGATAAAGATTACTATGGTTAAATATTCGCTCATTTAACAAAACATATAACACTATGAGTTTACATGCTTTCCTAACTTTTTACCACCTAAAATATGCACGTGAAAGTGTGGTACAACCTGCTCTCCATTTTCACCGTAGTTAGTGACTAATCTATATCCTGTTTTTTCTAGATTATATTTGTGTGCTATCTCTCTTACAGTTTTGAAGAAATCCGCTATTTCCTCTTCAGGAGCTTTTAGAATGAAATCATCATATGAAATATATTGATTTTTTGATATAACTAAAATATGAACTGGTGCGTCAGGGTACTTATCATGAAAAGCTAGTACATTTTCATTTTCATGTACCTTCTCACAAGGTAACTCACCTCTTAATATTTGAGCAAAGATGTTATCGCTATCATAAACTTCATTGCTCATATTTTAAGAGCGACCTTTCCCTCTTTCTTCGTTTTTCTCTACATTAGGTGTAGATAGTGGTTTTATCGCTTCACCAGAAGCATCTTCAAGATTTAAAGAGCTTACAAGTTCCCTTACTTTTACCATGTCCTGCTGTTCTTTCAAAAAGGGTTCTATTCCACTTACCCTTTTTCCAGTAATAACTCCTGGTTGTAAGTGATACATATCCCCAGGAACAGTTAGACTATGATGTCTTTCCTCTATTTTTTTAGCTTCACTCATAATACTCCCCTATAACTTATTTTTGCATTCCACAACTTTGCGACTTACCTGCTTTTATAGCTTCTTGCGCCCATTTTTTCTCACCTGAAGCTATAGTTTCTGAAGGCTGACCAACATCAGACTTCACAACTTTGTCTGATGACTGCTTTTGATCATCATATTCCTTATACAATTTTTCTGCAATACCATACAGCAATTTTAAGTCTGTGTGAACTTTAAATTCTCCGCCAGTAATTTTTGCTAGCTTTTTAAGGTTGCCACCAACTCCTTCAGCTCCTTCAGCAATTTTTTCAAGAGCAAGCTCTTTTATTCTTTTCTCATCAATTCCTGGATTGTTCTTTTTGATGTCTTCAATTATTTTTTTAACATCAACTTCAATTACAACTTTGTTTTCTTCTTTAAAGATAGTTACATTTGGCAGGTTTTGCTTTATTTCACCTAATCGTTCTGGCGTCAAATAGGGTATATCCCCTGTCAGAGTCCTTGATGCTAAAAAAGTTACCTTTCCTGTTCCTTTCTTTTGCTCCATTATTTGGACACCAAGATCCTCACTAGCTTGTGTGGTTTCTATAGGTGGATCATATTCTTCAAGTGGGTTGCCAATAATAGAACGTCCGCCATTTTTTATGTCGTGCCGCATTTCATCCCAGGACTTAAACCAATTCTTTGGCCATATAGGGTACACTGCACCCTTGACTAGAACTTTTACACCTCTACCCAGAAAACTTCCTACTCCCGAAGCTGCATTACCAACTTTAGCTAGTATAGAAGTAGATTTTTCATTTTTTCCTGTGAACATACATACCTCCAAGGTACTTTCTACAACTAAATACATTTTAATTATAGACGAAAAAATTTAAACTTCTATATTCATTATAAGATAGAATTATAGGGATTGCAACCATTATTTGTACATTGTCTAAAACATGTAGTATTTTCGCTACTTTTATTGTTCAATTTATTATAAAGAATACTCTCTAAATTATGTTTAAATGGAGCACAAATAATATCATTGATGCAACTGGCGGAAGAGACGTAAATGGTTGTAATTGGATACATAGCTCAAATATTTCAACGGATACAAGAAGCATAAAAAAAGGTGATTTATTTATTGCACTCAAGGGAAAGAATTTTGATGGCCATAATTTTTTGCATGAAGCGTTTTTAAAAGGGGCAGTAGCTGCAATAGTAAGTGAGGGTAAATATAAAAATTTTCCTCTCGTTATTGTACAAGATACCCTGAAAGCTTTGCACGATATGGCATCATACTATATTAGAAATGTTCTTGTTGACGCTAAAGTTATTGCAATTACAGGCAGTGTCGGGAAAACTACTACAAAGGATATGCTGCACACTGTTTTATCGCAATATGGAGTGTCCCATGCAAACGAAGGTAACTTAAATAATAATATAGGATTGCCTTTGACAATTCTAAAAGCTCCAAAAAACTGCCAGTACTTAATCCTTGAAATGGGAATGAATAAAGCTGGTGAAATAAAAGAATTATCAAAGATTAGTAATCCGAATATTGCAGTTATTACCAACATCGAACCTGCACATACTGAAAATTTTTCATCACTATTTGACGTTGCACAAGCGAAGTTAGAAATTCTGTATGGTATGAAAAATAACGGTACTTTGGTTTTAAGCAGAGATAATAAATATTATGATTATCTCTCATCACACGCCAATAGAAATGTAATAAGCTTCGGTAAAGATAAAAATGCTGAAGTTTGTTTACTAAACTTAATAAGAAACGATGAATCTTCTGTCATTTCAGCACTATCTTCTGTCATCCCAGTGCTTGACTACTTGGATCCAGGAAGTTCAATTGCAAATGAGCATATCAGACGGTTGTATAATAAAGACTGGATTCCAGCGTCACGCGCTGGAATGACATCAAACCGAGTTGCTAATAGATTAAGTTTAAAAATCAGGCTGAGTGATAATCAAATTATAAACTGTAATTTACGTGTACAAGGTGAGCATTTTGCTTATTCGCTACTTGCTGTTGCAGCAGTTGTGCAAAGCCTCGGACTTGATTTATCAAAATTACCACTTGCACTTAAGAATTTTAGTGTAGCGAAAGGTAGAGGCAATATTCATAAGGTCAAATACAATAGAAAATATATACATTTAATTGATGACTCCTATAACGCCAGCCCTGCTTCGATGAAAACTGCGATAAAAACTTTGAGTACATATTCTAATCAGAGAAAAGTAGCTTTGCTTGGTGATATGTTGGAACTTGGTGATGAAAGCATAGAGTTTCATACAGATTTGGTTAAGATTATCACAGGAAATAATATAGATAAAGTTTATACAGTTGGTAAATTTATGTTAGAATTGCATGAGCTTTTGCCAGATAATATAAGAGGCGCGCATTTTAATGATTCTAATCAATTGAAAAGTGATTTAGCTAACATTATTCAGAATAATGATGCAATTCTAGTTAAAGGCTCACGAGGAATGAAAATGGATCTTATTGTACGGGAATTCGTAATAAAATATTAAGCGAAATCATTGTATTAATTTACAGTAACAAATTATTAGGAACTTTAATTGTGACAAAACGTGTAATTATTTTTGGTGGAACGGGGTTTATAGGGAAACACATCGTAAGACGCTTGGCAGCAGAAGGATATTTAATAAAGATATTCACTCGTAATCAGGAAAAAGCTGCTTGTTTAAAATTGTGTGGCAATTTGGGACAAATATCAATATTTAAAGGCGATTTTTTTGATGAAAAATCAGTTCTGGATGGTATGGAAGAATGTGATGTAGCCATAAACTTAGTGGGAATATTATATGAAGCAAAAAAGCACGATTTTTACGCTGTTCACGTTAAAATAGCTGAAAGGATAGCAAAAGCGGCAAAAATGAAAAATGTACCTATGATGATACATTTTTCTGCTATGGGAATAGAAAATAGCAAGTTGTCAAAATATGCTCAAAGTAAATTGGAAGGTGAAAAAGCTGTAACCTCAGCATTTCAAAAAGCAATAATAATTAGGCCAAGCCTTGTATTTGGTAAAGAAGACAACTTCTTTAATAAATTTGCAAGATTAGCAACTATTCTTCCTTTCTTACCACTAATTGGCAATGGAACAACTAAATTTCAGCCAATATGTGTAACAGACTTAGCTGAAGTGGTATATCGTATTATCAGTTTTAATAAGCAAGACAAGAAAATTTATAACATGGGTGGACCAAAGGTTTACTCTTTCAAAAGCTTATTGAAGTTTATTCTGAATGTTACTAACAGAAAGTGTTTGTTGATCAATGTATCTTTTCCAATGGCAAAGTTAATAGCTTTCTTTTTAGAAAATAAAATTATTTCTATGCTGCTAAAACCAATAACCGGAGATACGAACCCTATGCTTACTCAAGATCAGGTGAAAGTTATGATGAATAGTTCAATCGAAAAGTCAGTTGACCTTGAAACAATGAAGGTTCGACCATTAGCAATTGAAAATGTGGTGCCAGAGTACTTGAAGATTTATAGAAAGTATTGATAGAAGAGTGTGCCCGGTGGGATTCGAACCTACGACCCACAGCTTAGAAGGCTGTTGCTCTATCCAGCTGAGCTACGGGCACACAACATATATAAAATGCTTCTTAGTACAAGTGAAGTCAAGTATTTCGTGTGAATATGATGTTTATCTTACAAAACCTTGTCATTGCAGTTGTGTGTCGCGCGCTGCCAAAATTGGATGCAAGAAGTCTATTTATTTTAGAAAATATTATATAGAAACTTACTTAACAAACTCCGCCAGCGCTCTTATCATGGCACTAAGAGTATTTCTGACTCAAAACTTGTTTTTGATCCGCGCGGGCTCAACAACAAAATCCAGTAAAAAAACTCAGGTGTTTATTAGCGGATTATATAAAATTATAGCGGCTGCATGTCTTTTAAATTTTTTCTACATTCAGCCAAATCGCGCTTAAACTAAGCGTCAGCACATTATTACAGCGCCAATTTAAAGCATTAGAGAGTCAAAACTCGCACTACGGGGTTTCTTTGCCTTTTTTTTTATTTGGTAAGTTTCTTAAATATTTATGGATAAACGACAACCGTCATCCCGTTACTTGTTAGCGGATGAGATACCGTGACGGTATGACGGTTCGCGGCGGGATGACAAGAAAGGAGCAACAGAATGACAGAGAGTAATGCAAGAAAATAATTGGATTTTTTGTAATGCTACGGAGTCCAGTGTTTTCTACAAATTTTTACGTGATTTGTTAGCAAAATTGACAGTTGCTGAAATACTGGATAAAACGCTTGTATAGTGTTTAGTAGAGAAAAGTTATGAAATATGAACAGTGGATAAAAATATTAAGTGCAGTAAATGCTGATGGTGATTTAAATCAGGGTAACATAATCGAAAAGATAAAAGAGAGGTTACAGAGGATAGATTTAAGTACATTCCAGGATTGGAAAAATGATAGATTTAACATAAATTATAAATTCACCTTATATACAGGTCTTGCCTCTTTTAAACTTACATTGTTATATTTGGCTACTAGGGATGGCTGCAAAAAGGTAGTAGAAGCTCTGATATCAAATGGAGCTGATGTTAATACGAAAGATATGAATGGACTGACCCCTTTATATTGGGCTGCCAAAATTGGTCACAAGGAGGTAGTAAATGCTCTAATAAAAGCGGGGGCGGGGGTTAATATTAATGCAAAAAGTAAGAAGGAACAAACTTCTTTGCATAGGGCTGCTGAAACAGGCCATACGGGTGCAATAAATGCTTTATTAGCAAAAGGGGCTGATATTGATGCAATAGATGATAATGGAGAAACTCCTTTACGTTTGGCTATTAAAAATGGCCATACAAAAGCAGTAAATGCTCTATTGGAGGCAGAAGAATTTAATATTAATACGAGTGATGGTTTATGGAATTATGGATGGGCTCTTTTACATTGGGTTATTGCAAATGACCATAAAAAGATAGTAGAAGTTCTAATAGCAAGTAAAGCTAGTGTTAATACGAAGAGTGAAAATGGATGGACTCCTTTACATTGGGCTGCTGAAAATGGTTATACAGATGCAATAAATGCTCTATTAGCAGCAGGGGCTGATGTTGATGTGAGAGATTGTTGGCTTTACGATACTCCTTTACATTTGGCTGCTGAAAATGGCCATACAGATGCAGTGAATGCTCTATTAGCAGCAGAGGCTGATGTTAATTTACAAAACGCGCGTGGCAAAACTCCTTTACATTGGGCTACTAAAAATGCCCATAAAGAGATAGTAGAAGTTCTAATAGCAAGTAAGGCTAGTGTTAATGTGAAGGGTGAAAATGGATGGACTCCTTTACATTGGGCTGCTGTGAATGGCCATACAGATACAGTGAATGCTCTATTAGCAGCAGAGGCTGATGTTAATTTACAAAACGCAGATGGCAAAACTCCTTTGCATTTGGCTGTTGAAAAGAAACACAAAAGTGCAGCGGAGTTTCTGATAGCACATGAAATTAAGTTACAAGGTTCCAATGCACAAAAGCCAGAATATCTAGTACAACATAATTCTAATTTTACAAGGGAAATGTCAGAATATTGGAATAGGTGCCTAGGTGAATACGAAAAACTTGAGGAGGAAGATAAGTTACTACATGACTTTTTGAAGGAAAGTGACACTAGTACATTAGTAAGTATATGGGAAAAAAATGAAGATATATGCAGTAAGTTTGATAACCAAAAAAGCTTACAAAGGCAATATCCAGAATATGCTTATACTCTAATTAATAAAGCTAACGAAATAAAAAAAGAAATTTTTCTGCACAATCATGAGCCGCTAATTGATGCTTTATCAACGCATTATAGGCGTGATTTTCAAGCAATGATATTTGCTGGTATAGAAAACTTTTTTAAAGTTCACAAAGATGACTTTAGAAAAGAGTTAGGAAATGGAGGAATCACTCTAATTAACTTCGTAGATTTTGAAAATTTTGCAGAAAGGCATGCTCCTACATTGAAAGTAAGAGCGTTTGCAAAGGTTATAGAGAATAACCTATCAAGCGAGAGCCCTGATGATCAAAACATTGATCAAGCTTGTTCTTCTAGTGTTGATGAGCAAGTTCCTCAGCCTGTAAGTGAAATAACTGGCATTATTAAACACATAGGTGCAAGTAATAGTGAGGCTTCTTCAGAACTCGAAAGTAATGGTAATCAACAAAGTACACAACCAGAATTTTTAACAACCAACGGTAACTCTAGTAGCATAGCTTCTGAAAGTGGCAGTACTAAAATACTAGTTTCAGATCAAGAAAATGACATCCAGAACAATAATATACAACCAAGTTCACGAAGTGAAAAGAGAAGTAAACTGCCTGGTGTGGCTGCTTCTGCACTGGCAATAGCCGGGGTTGCTTTAGGAGTAGCTATTGCAGTTCACCTAGAAATGTTAGCGGTGGGAATAGCAGTTGGAGCTTGTTGTCTGGTTGCTGCTGCGATCATATACTATTGTAATGAGCCTTCAAAGTCACTTAAAAATAGCAATGTCCAAGGGTTTTCTGGAATCCGTGAACAATCTACTTTGTAAAATTCACAAGACCTATTAAAATATTTTTTTACTTTTCATCGTATATTTCTCAACATATTATCTTTAAGTACTAAAATAATTAACAATATGGCATTATTAATAGTTGAATCACCTGCGAAAGCAAAGACAATAGGTAAATATTTGGGTAAAGAGTTCAAAGTAGCTGCATCCTTTGGACATGTGAGGGATCTTCCAGCAAAAAACGGCTCCGTCGATCCGGATAATGATTTTGCTATAAAGTATGAGACCATTGAAAAAGCAGAAAAGTATATAAAAGAGTTAGTAAAAGCCGCAAGCAAAACATCAGATATATATCTTGCAACAGACCCAGACAGAGAAGGGGAAGCAATGGCTTGGCATGTGATAGAGACATTAAAAGAAAAGAAAGCAATCAGTAATGAAAACAACATTTATAGAGTAGTCTTTAATGAGATAACAAAGAGAGCAGTTCAAGAAGCAATAAAGAATCCACGTGAAATAAATATGGATTTAGTGCGTGCACAACAAGCACGTAGAGCTTTGGATTATCTAGTTGGATTTAGCTTGTCACCACTGCTGTGGACAAAATTGTCGGGGAGCAAGTCTGCAGGGCGAGTGCAGTCTGTTGCATTAAAGATTATATGCGAACGAGAAGATGAAATTAGTAAATTTATAACACAGGAGTATTGGAGCATAAAGGCAGAAATGCAAAATAGCAAAGATGAGGCTTTTTTTGCTATGCTAAGCCACTATGACAATAAAAAGCTAGAAAAATTTGATATTAAGAATGAAGAAGAAGCAAAGAACTTAGTCAGGGAGATTGAATCAAGGCAATATGCTGTAAGCACAGTAGAACGCAAGCAAGTTAAGAGAAACCCGCTTCCTCCGTTTATTACTTCAAGTCTTCAGCAAGATGCAGTGAATAAACTGTATTTTAATGTGAAAAGTGTTATGCGCACAGCGCAAAATTTATACGAAGGTATCGATATTGGTGGTGAAACTGTAGGGTTGATAACTTACATGCGTACAGATGGGTTTCATATTGCAGATGAGGCTATAAACTCAATTAGAGGGTCAATTAAGTCATTATATGGTGATAAATATTTACCGCAGTCCCCTCGTAAATATGTAAAAAAGGTCAAAAATGCTCAAGAAGCACATGAAGCAATTCGTCCAACTGATATCAATAGAACGCCGGGTAGTATTAAGGATTACTTAACGCCAGAGCAATTTAAATTGTATGATTTAATCTGGAAAAGGACCATTGCAAGTCAAATGGAGTCGGCGATTCTTGATCAAGTGGTAGTTGAAATTAGTTCTACTGATCAGAAAGTGATTCTGCGAGCAAGTGGGTCGAGTATATTCTTTGATGGTTTTTATAGAGTCTACCAAGATAACATGGAAGCCGAAAATGAAGGCCTGCTACCTACCATGAAGGAAGGGGAAGCGTGTGAGCTGATTTCAGTTGAGCCAAAACAGCACTTTACTCAACCGCCACCTCGTTATAGTGAAGCGAGTATCGTTAAAAAAATGGAAGAAATCGGTATAGGTCGCCCATCAACTTATGCAACAATTATTTCGGTATTACAAGATCGTGAGTACGTTTCATTGGATAGCAAAAGGTTTATTCCAAGCAGTCGTGGTAAAATCGTTACTATATTTTTAGAAACCTTTTTTCAGCGTTGTGTAGAGTATGACTTCACAGCACAAATGGAAGAAAAGCTTGATTTAATTTCAAATGGACATGCAGATTGGAAAAAAGAATTAGGCCACTTTTGGGTGCCATTTTTTGGTCATGTAAACTCTGTCAAGCAAATGACGCATGATGAAGTTTTCAGCGGCATTCACAATTTGGTAGTCGATTGGTTTTGTTCAGAAGAAGGAAGAAAAGAGGTGAATACGAAATGCCCTGACTGCTTAGGTGGCATATTGAAATTGAACTTTGGAAAAGCCGGGGTGTTCCTTGGATGTTCTAACTATCCTGAATGTAACCATACAAAAGAAATTACGGGCAGTGACGACAATTCAGAATATCCAAAAAGTTTAGGTGTAGATGATATCACAGGACAAGAGGTAGTAATTAAAAAAGGTCCTTTTGGGCTTTACCTGCAGTTTAATAATGAGTCAGAAAAGAAAAAGGCGGTTTCTATACCAAAAGATATAAATGTTAATGATATTGATCTGAGCACCGCTACTCAGTTACTTTCCTTGCCAAAAGTAATCGGAGAGCACCCTGAAACCGGAAAGGAAGTAAAAATAGGCCTTGGACGATTTGGGTACTATATTTTCTATGATGGTAAATACTTTTCTCTTAAGAAAAGCTCCAAAGAGGTGCTGAATACAGAATTGAGCGAAGTTATACAAATTATTGCAAACAGCCCACGCAAAGAGCTAAAATCTCTTGGGGTTAATGAAAAAGGAAAAGAAGTTTTTATCTGCAACGGTAGGTACGGATTCTATATAAAATGCGGTAAAACAAACGTTGCTTTGGGCAAGAGTGCAGATATTGAGAGTATAGATCTGGAGAAGGCTTTAGAGTTGATTAAGAATAAGAAGTAGACTTTTATTGAAATATTAGGTAAAGTTAAAATATACTCTAATAATGCGGTGGGATAAATGATATTTTACACACAGGGCGACACTCCAGCTTTATGTAGGTTAGATTACACGGATGTAAGTAAGTTAGTAGGCATACCAAATATCACAAGACTTGATTTAACTGAGTGCAAGATTAGTGTTGAAATTGTAAAAGAATTAGCTGAGCTCAAAAATCTTACTTCACTTCATTTAGGTAAGTGCAAGATTAGTGTTGAAGTTGCAAGAGAATTAGCTAAGCTTATAAATCTTACTTCACTTGATTTAAGTGAGTGCAAGATTAGTGTTGAAGCTGCAGGAGAATCAGCTAAGTTCACAAATCTTACTTCACTTAATTTAGCTGGGCACAAGATTAGTGTTAAAGATGCAAAAGAATTAGCCAAACTTACAAATCTTACTTCACTTGATTTAGGTAAGTGCAAGATTAGTGTTGGAGTTGCAAAAGAATTAACCAAACTTACAAATCTTACTTCACTTCATTTAGCTGGGTGTGAGATTAGTGTTGAAATTGTAAAAGAATTAGCTAAGCTCAAAAATCTTACTTCACTTCATTTAGCTGGGTGCGAGATTAGTGTTGAAATTGTAAAAGAATTAGCTAAGCTCAAAAATCTTACTTCACTTCATTTAGCTGGGTGCAATATTGGTGTTGAAGTTGCAAAAGAATTAACCAAACTTACAAATCTTACTTTACTCAATTTAATTGGTTGCAAGATTAGCAATGAAGTTGCAAAAGAATTAGATAAACTCAAAAAAAATCTTCCTTCACTTAATATAATTGGTTACAAGATTAGCGGTAAAGGTGCAAACGTAAAATTGCAGGATGAGGTATCAAACTCGCAAGAAAAACTTAAAAGCAGTAGCAAATACTATATTTGTGGAGCAACAGTTGGTTTAGTTATTGGTCTAGTTGCAGCATATTGTTTAGGGGCTGCTGCTTTAACTCCTGTTGGTGTTTCTGTTGCAGCGTTTATTGCATCTGCTGTGGTTGGCGCGTTACTCGGAGCTGGGGTGGGTTATGCTGTGAGTACATATCTTGAAAGCACTGAATTAAACAATATGCAACCACGAAGGAGTTGTTGAAGATCCGTGTTAAATTCTAGTACAGGAGCTTTTTTCTAATGCTAAAGTTTACAGTTGAAACAAACCACCTGGCCACGTGGAACTGATTTCAGTTTATCAGTTGAAACTTGATTTGAGCAGAGTATGCATTTTATTGTGTTGCTTGGAGTAAGTAAGTTATCAACAGCAATTCTATCATCAAAAACAAAACACTCACCTTCCCAATTACCATTTTTATTATAAGTTTTTTCAAGGTAAGAAAGAATGCCGCCTTTCAGGTGGTACACATCGTTAAATCCAAGATTTTTCATGTACGCTGTTGATTTTTCGCATCTAATCCCACCAGTGCAGTACATAGCCACTTTCAGGTCTTTACTCTCAGAAAATGACTCTGTCCACTGAGGAAACTCACGGAAACATTGTGTGTGTGGATTAATTGCATTCTTAAACTTGCCTAATTTCACTTCATACTCGTTTCGTGTATCTATTACTAAAACGTCAGGTTGAGAAGTAAAATCATCCCAATGCTCTGGATCAACATATTTACCCTTAAGGGAAATATCAAGATTGCTTACACCAAGATTCACAATCTCTCTTTTTAATTTTACCTTCATCTTGCTAAATGGTTGATATTCTGCTGCACTCTCTTTCCATGTAAGGTCCCTTAGCCTATAATCAGAACGTAGAAAATCGAATATTTTATCAATTGCGTTTCTTTTACCAGATATTGTTGCATTAACACCTTCTTCTGCAAGGAGTATAGTGCCCTTTAACTCAACTTTGTTGCATGCAGCTTTTATTTCGTCTTTCATGTCATAATAATTAGAAAGTTCTACAAAATGATAGAAAGTTGCAATGACGAAGCTCATGATTATTCACTTATCAACTAAAAACATGATATATAAAATTATAAAGATATTCAATAGTACGGCTGTTAATTACTGGATATCTTCAGTTTTTACATATAACATTTTAATATAAAATATAGATTCAAATTAATGTTTTTAAGAGTATTTAAAAATATATTCTTATTTCTAGTAAGTATATTATTCGTCTGTCCAATATTATCATTAATATCAATTCTATTTACAGATACAGCAAATTCCGGATGGGTAATCAGCACACTTTTCCCTGAATATATACTGAGTACGTTAATTTTGATGATAGGAGTAGGGGGAATATCCTTCATATTTGGAGTAATTCCAGCTTGGCTCACTACATTTTTTTCATTTCCTGGAAGTAAAATTTTTGAGATTGCTTTATTCTTTCCGATATCGATTCCTGGATATATAGTAGCGTTCGTCTATGTAAATACGCTAGAGTTTTCAGGTCCTGTGCAGAGCTCATTAAGAGACATTTT
Organism: Wolbachia endosymbiont of Rhagoletis cerasi; assembly: GCF_018454475.1. Classification (NCBI taxonomy): domain Bacteria; kingdom Pseudomonadati; phylum Pseudomonadota; class Alphaproteobacteria; order Rickettsiales; family Anaplasmataceae; genus Wolbachia; species Wolbachia endosymbiont of Rhagoletis cerasi. The sequence continues at coordinate 52,143 of NZ_JADCNC010000014.1, forward strand.
AGATTGGAGCAAAGGTGACTATTGGTTTCCTGAAATAAAATCCCTAGGTGGTGGAATATTAGTAATGGGATTTAGCCTATATCCATACGTTTATATGTTAGTCCGCTCAAGTCTAAAGAATGTTAGTAACTCAGTCACTATTGCGTCAACGCTTGGGTTCTCCTCATTGAAGAGCCTGTTTTCTGTCATCATACCCTCCATACGCCCATCGATTATAGCTGGGTTGTCTTTGGTACTAATGGAAGTAATTACAGATTTCGGCACACCACAGTTTCTTGCTATCGATACTTTTACGACAGGAATATATCGCACCTGGTTCTTACTGCATGACAAATATTCAACTACTGTTTTAGCAGTTGCAGAATTAATTTTCGTTGTGATACTAATAGCTATCGAAAAAAAACTACAAAAAAAAGGAATATCCTACTCTTCAATCAATACCAATTCAGATTATCACAACAAACGGAGTGTGAGTGGTGCTATACCGTTAATTTGCACTTATATTATGTGTGCATTACCAATATTGATAGGTTTTGCTTTGCCAGTGATCCCACTTATATATTGGAGCATAGAGAAGGGGTTGTTCATATACGAAGCAAGATTCTATAACATAATAGCAAATAGCATTAGTTTATCAGTTATTACCGCACTAATCTCAATTAGCATTGCAATAATGATTGGATATACGGCGCGTAAAAATAAGGTAATCAATAATGTAGCACGTCTCATTTCTTTAGGCTACGCAATTCCAAATGCAATTATCGCAATTAGCATAATAATATTTTTAAGCAGAATATCCTCTTTCATTACTCAATATATTGTGGAAATTAGCTTGGTAGGAACTATTGGCGCATTAGTTTACTCATATTTATTTCGTTTTTTTGCTATATCTTTCAAGGCGGTAGAGTCAGGGCTCAAAAAAACACCAAATGAAATTGAGTGGACTGCATATACTATGGGTCATGGACCTATTTCCACATGTTTGAATGTTCATATCCCTCTCATCAAGAAGAGTATATTATCGGGATTTTTGCTCGTATTTATGGATACTATCAAAGAGCTCACAGCAACACTTATTATAAGACCATTTAATTTTGAAACTATATCAACTAGAATATATGAACTTGTAAGCGATGAGCGCTATAGAGAAGCTGCCCCATTTTCGTTAATAATAGTTATAATAGGCTTAATCTCTACAATGACCTTATTTACACTTGATGATAAGGATAAAAAATAAACGTAACCGTTCACAGATTTCCACTTAATTCTTCAATCTCACTAATAGAAAGGCCAGTAAACTTGACAATAGTGTTGACATCAACATTATTAACCAGCATTGCTTTTGCGACTTCAATTTTCCCTTCAATTTTCCCTTCCTCTTTACCAATTTTTTTGCCTTTTTCAGTAGCAAGATCAAGTCTGTATTCAAGAATGGCTTCTTCTTTCCGTAGATCCATTATCCTTTCTTCGTAAGCTACTAAATCTTTTTCGTTCCAACGAAACTTGTCTAATTCATCATATGCTAGCTTTATTATTGGCGCTTTTTCTGCTATCTCTTTTAAGTCCTCTTCTGTTGTTTCTTCTGCGTATTTAAAAAAGAAACACCACCTTTCTACTATACTTTCTAACTGCTCTACTTTATTTTTTGCGAATTTAGGCAACTCAATAAAGACAAACTGAAAATCTTTTAAGTAATGGCCGTTAGTTTTTATATCACGTATATTGTGAGTAGAAATATAATCAACTTCTTCAGGAAGTAAGTTACAATTTGATATAGCAATAAAGAAGACTTTCTTTAAATCAATGTAGTTGCCAGATTTATCTAATTGTCTTGAGTAGGCTTTAGCAGCATAGAGTTGTGCGCGTTTTTCGAAGCCCTTGTCTCTAGCGAGCTGCATTTCTGCTATATATCTATTTCCGTGAGAATCCTTGCAGAGAACATCAACAATACTTTGTTTATCAGAGGCAACTTCGGGGTCCATAATGGTGCTTAAGAATTCTACTTCTTGTATTGCATTTATCTCAGTAAACCCTAAAATATCGTTCAAAAAGTGGATCAGGATATTCTTATTTTTTTCCGTTCCAAAGATTTTTTTGAAACACAAATCATTGCGAGGATCGAGAAATTTTGAAAGAGCCATGGCAAAAATGCTTGAAAATATTAATAATTATACACTATTATTAACAATTATTCAACCATATTTTTGAAGATAGCTAGTTTCTGTATTTATTTTAAATTGAAGAAAGCTCAAATGAAAGATCATGTTTTGCTAAAAATCACAGAATGCAGTCTGGTTACAAATAAACTATTTTGATAGTTAATGGGGTCTAGTTTTGACGTATGGACTATCCAAAGAAAAGGGTGGTATCATAACCTCAAAAATTTTTATGCTCTCTTCATTCAGAAATTCATACTTACCCTGCATTATTCCTGACGGTGCATTTAAGTATGTTCCACTTGTGTATTTGAATACCTCTCCAGATTTTATCACAGGTTGTTCTCCGATAACACCAACTCCGGCAATTTCATTTACTTTTCCCTTATAATCTATTATTTGCCAATGACGACTTAACAATTGAATAGTTGATTGACTTTTGTTTTTTATCTTAACGTTATACATCCATACATAGCAATTTTCATAAGGAATGGATTGCTCTTCAATATAAATTGGTAAAACTGTAACTTCAACAAAGTTGGTAGTTAGTGTGTATTCTAGAATCATTATAGAATATTCATGATAAAAAGATAACATTCTAATTATATACTTTTTTCATAGATTTTTCAAGTATACTTTAATTAGGAAATATCAATTTATAGTATGAATGAACCAGATGCGCTGAGCAAAAAAGTAATAGGAATAATAGGTGGTGGACAATTAGGTAAAATGACTGCTATCGCTGCAACAAAACTTGGACAAAAAACACATGTTTTTGCCAGTGCTAAAGACGATCCGGCTTGCTCTGTTGCTGATGATTTCACAATAGCAGATTTCTCTGATAAGAAAGCGCTTGAATCTTTTGCACAGAGTGTGGATTTGGTCACTATTGAGTCTGAAAATATTCCATGTAGTGCAATTGATATCGATGTAAATTTTTATCCGGGTAAAAAAGCGTTACACATTGCGCAAAATAGGCTTAGAGAGAAAGATTTCATTAGAAGCTTGAGTATAAAAACTGCTGAATACAAAAGTATACAAAATTATAATGAGCTACTGAAAAGCAGTAGAGCTTTTGGCTATCCAACAAGGCTGAAAACAACAGAAATGGGTTATGATGGAAAAGGGCAATATGTGCTTGAGAATGATTCTGAAGTGAAGCAATTTGCTTCCTTTGATTGGAATACAGAGTACATTCTTGAAGCAAGTGTTGATTTACTGAAAGAGGTTTCAATAGTCGTTGCAAGAGATAAAAACTGTAAAGTAGCTTTTTTTCCTATAGCAGAAAATTACCACGTTGATGGAATACTTGATACTTCAACAGTGCCAGCTAAAATAGATAGCAAATTAACTCAAGAGGTACAACGAGCTGCAAAGAAAATAGCAAATGCGCTTGATGTAATAGGAATTCTGGCTATTGAATTTTTTGTTACTAAAGATAACGAATTGTTAGTTAATGAACTAGCTCCCAGACCTCACAATTCTTGCCACTGGAGCTTGGATGCATGTAACGTTAGTCAATTTGAACAGCTAGTTAGGATAATATGCGGGCTACCTATGCAGGAAGTAGTATTACGCTTTCCTTGTATGACGAAAAATATAATAGGTAATGATATATATGATTCTCATAAGTATTTGAGCAACGAAAAAGCTAGTTTAACCATATATGGGAAAAAAGAGGTTAGGGATAAGCGTAAAATGGGACATGTCAATATAGATTTAAGTTAACAGTTTTTCTACGTCATACCGCCACAACTGTACGAACATTGTGATATGAGAATAATCTCCGCCAGGAAGGGTGTCATCCCAGTGCCCAGACACTGGGATCCAGTTTTCCATATAATCTCATCGAAAACGTTGTAACCACTTTCTATGCTAGTTTGCTTGCTTACAAGCAAACTTTTCTGGATCCCAGTGTCTGGGCACTGGGATGACACCCTCTTGGATGGAAACCAGCGTCAGCTACTTGAATGACAGCAGTCCTACGTCATGCCGCCGCGGTATCTCTAGATCCCGCTAACACGTAGCGGGATGACGGTTGTCGTTTAGCCATAAATGTTTAAGAAATTTACCAAACGAAAAAAAAGGCAAAAGAAGCCCCGTGGTTGGCTAGTTACTTACATTATACTTTCAAGTATGGCGTTTTTTTATTCTAAACGTTTAATAACCGCGATTCATCTGCTTTTAAGCCGCAACTAATCTAAATTATAAACATTAAGAAATTTACTAAACAGAAAAAAAGGCAAAGAAAACCTAGGGTAGCTAATTACTCACTATCCATTTTTTAAGTTGGCGTTTTTTGATGTTTTAAATGCTTTATAAGCGCATTTTAGCTTGTATAGCTAGAAATTTGATAAAGACATAAGGTGCACATAGTGCAAAAAATTAAACATGAGACGCCAAATACGTTGAGTTTTTTTGTCATTTAATCTGTACAGAGAAGATAAATAAATAGCTTCAGTTTCATGATAAGGGGGCTGGCGAAGGGTGTCAAGTAAGTTTTTTCGTTTCTATTTCCAATAAAAGTTTGTATGCAATAACACAGAAGCATGCACTGCTATTCCTTCATTTCTTCCAATATAACCTAATTTCTCTGCAGTGGTTGCTTTGATATTTACAAATTCATCATCAATTTCTAATGCTTTTGATATGAATTTCTTCATTTCTACTTTGTAAGGCGATATTTTAGGCTCTTCACAAACTATAGTAATATCTAAATTAGACACGCTGTACCCTTTTTCTTTTGCTTTTTTAGCAGCAAAGTCAAGAAAGTGAGATGAATTGCAATCTTTCCATTCAGAGGAACTAGGAGGAAAGTGCTCTCCTATGTCGCCACATCCCAGTGCTCCGAGTATTGCATCAACGATTGCATGTATTGCAACATCACCATCAGAGTGCGCTTCTATTGCCATGTTGTGTTCAATTTTCACACCGCAAATTTTTATAAAGCTTTCAGCACCATTTTGAACTTTAATGAACTTATGTATATCATAACCGGCTCCGACACGAAATTTTGGCTCTTCAAAAAGAAGCTTTGCCATATTGATATCCTCTTTTGTGGTTAACTTAAAATTGCTTTTCTCACCTTTAATAATCGCAACATGTTTTTTGTGCTCTACCATTAGTGATGAATCGTCAGTAAATTCTTTGACTGATTGATGGCATGATAATAATTCTTTGAAATTAAAAATTTGAGGGGTTTGTATGGCTCTGAGCTTTCCTCTTGAAATCGTAGATTCAATAAAACTATTACTCACCAATGACATAGTGTCTTCAACTTCTATTGCTGGAACTACTCCTGTATATTGATCATTAATCATAGATTCAACCAAGTTATCTATCAGAACATCTGACACAAAAGGCCTACAAGCATCGTGTATAACTACAAAATCTGGGTTAACTTTTTGTAAGCTTTCAAGCCCTAGTTTAACTGAACTTTGCCTGTTTTCTCCTCCGTATACAGGGCTTAGTAATTTAGTGTCTGTAATTAGTGATATAGCTTTCTCATAGAAACTTTCATGGTCTCTATTAATTGCTATTCTTATGTAATCTATATATTGGTTAGCCAGAAATCTTTTAATTGTATGAAATAAAACAGATTTACCTGCCAGTTTTATATATTGCTTAGGAATCGTAGAATTGCATCTACTGCCTACTCCCGCTGCAACTATTAATGCTGCTATTTTGTATTTCTTGAATTTGTTAGCGCACATGTTTATCACTTTTAGCGTAAGTGTATGATAGCAGGCTATCTAAAATTTCAATAGGATTAAGAAGAGGCCTATTTTCTTTTTGCAGAGGCTTCCCTCTTTACCCCAAATTCTTTTCAAAAAAAATTTTTGACTTTATATAAAAAATTACTTCCCCTACTTAATTAGCATAATTATAATAGCAAAAGAGATATTTAGAGAGCTCAAAATCTATCTTTGCCTGCAGGCCTTTCTATTACACATCTAAAATTCAGTTAAAAATGTAGCGTATCTTCTTCAGCGTATGTGGGTGCACACACATGCTTAATCTCTGTCGTATGGCACTGCATTTTTTCTGAATCTTTTTTCACATGGGGGAATTCTATGCCTAAAATTCCATATTCTTAACAAAAAACTACTACTTAACAGGATTAATAAAGTAATAAATAAATAGTATTACAAATCGTAAAATACTTTCAACATAGGAAAAATAAATTGCATATTTTTCAGTAAATTAGCTATGCTAAACACATGCAAAAACGTCATATAACTATTTGTTTCATACTGCTTTTTATAATAGGGATGTTATTCCTGATGCGTCCTATGATTTTTCCATGTTTAATATCTATTATTATTGCATATTTGTTTAATCCGCTAGTAGTCAAGTTTGAAAAGTATAGAATACCACGTTCATGTTCTGTAATTTTTATAATACTTATTTTATTAATAGCTTTTATACTAGTCATAACATTTGTTTTACCTATTATATATGTTCAAATTACTTCAATATTAAATTTCTTAGTGAGTAAAGTGCCTTCATTAAAGCTTAAAGTAATCCCCTCTGTATTAGAATTTCTTAATATGAAAATCGAGGATAGCTTATTTGATCATTTATCTAAAAATCTAGCAGAAAATTACAGCAACTATGTATCTTATTTCATGAATGCTCTTGATATTGCTAGTAACTTTATAATCCAAGTGTTAAGTTCAAGCTTTAACACGGTATCATTAATGGTGATTACTCCTGTAGTGTTTTTCTATATATTACGTGATTGGCCTTTAATTATAGAAAAAGCTAGTAAATTAATCCCTATTCCTTACAGAGGAAAAATTGCAGATTATTTTTCCAAAGTGGATTTCATTATATCTAATTATCTAAAGGGGCAGGTAAATGTATGTATTGTCATGATGGTCTTTTACTCTGTGAGTCTGAGCATAATTGGATTGGAACACTCTATTGTTATTGGAATTTTATCAGGAATGTTAACGTTCATACCTTACGTAGGGCCATTATTATATACCATTATTGGGTTTTTGAGCGCTATCGCTCAATTTAGTGGATGGTTTGAAAGTGCTGCCGTTTTGCTATTATTTGGTGTTGGACAATTAATAGATTCAAACATATTAGTTCCTTTATTAATAGGAAAAAAAGTTCATATACATCCAACTGTAATTATTCTGGGAATTACTATATGCGCTTCATATTTTGGATTTATAGGTATATTACTTTTTATTCCAATAATAGCAATGTTCAATGTATCAGTAGAATATGCAATCAATAAATATTTTAAAAGTGAGCTTTATAAAAACGGCTAACAGACCTTTTGCATAATCAATTTATGGTAAGAGGAGAAATGAGCCCAGAATACCTGAGATATTTTAGGAGCGTAAGTAAATTTTTGCGCAAAAATTACTACCAGAAAGAGGTTACGTAAGAGGCTTAACGTGCAATTAAATTTATTTGACAATAATCGAGCTGATTATAGTCGGCAAAATTACATCATCTTAGATGAAAATAAGCACGTATATAATTCGGTAGTTAATGATTTATCTTGGAAATGTCTGATTCTTTTTGGACCTAAAAGCTCCGGTAAAACTCATCTTGCTCATATTTGGCAATCAATAAACGATGCAATCTTTATCAATGTGAATAACTTCGTAAGCGAGATTAGGTATAGCGATGCTTTTATTTTAGAAGACGTACAAAACATTAAAGATGAAGCAATGTTATTACATTGTTACAATTACATGAAAGAAAACGACAAGAGGCTGCTAATCACTTCTTCAATTTCACCAAAAAAGCTTAACTTCAAATTAAGAGATTTAAGTTCTCGAATATTATCAACTATCAGCGTAAAAATTTTGCCTGCAAGCGAGGAATTATTAAGAATTATGCTAATAAAACGATTTTCAGATAAACAGTTAAAAATTGATTTAAAAGTGATTAATTATATTTTAGCAAGAATAGAACGTTCTTTCTATAGCATTGATAAAATTATAGAAAAGATAGATAATGAATCTATAGGGTCAAATGTGACCGTTCCTTTTATTAGCACTTTATTAAAAAAAGATGCCATTTGATTTCTTCTTTTGTAAAGGTGTATATTAAAAATTTATTAACACCCATAACACTAACGTAATTGGAATCTCTATCTGTCCATGTTAGAATTATAATCAATGTTATGTTATAATAAATATAGATAGATACAGCTAAGAAGTATTCTATATTTATAGTAGAGCTCACTTTATAAGGTGTTTTTTATAGATTTAACGTTATAATTTAACTATGATAAGAGTAAGATTAAATTTAAGAAAAAGGTTAAAGCAAAAGTTTGTGATGTTCACTCTATTGATAAATGCTTTATTTGTCTCATATTTTCTCATAAGAAACACAGGGAACACTTCTAATCAAATTATAGCCAAAGAAATAAATATAGGAACTGATAATGAAAAATAAACAGTCGCAAAATAAAAAAGAAAATCTTTACATAACATATTACATAGATGCTTTAGCTTCAGAGAGGTCCGCTGCACAAAATACTCTGGAAAGTTATCGTTCGGATTTACACCAGTTTGAAGAATTTTTATTGGAAAGCGGCACTACCTTGGTTGGTATAAACAAAACCAATATTAAAGATTATGTGAAATCTTTATGTACACAAAAAAAATATAAAAGTAGCTCTATATCAAGAAAAATATCCGCTATGAAAAATTTTTACAAGTGTCTATTTAATGACGGAATAATAGATTTTAATCCAGCGCCGGCTAATGATGCTGAATTAAAGAATCCAAAAGTTTCTCGTCCTTTGCCTAAGTATTTAAGTGTCGAAGAAATATTTTTGCTAATGGACACAGTGAGAAAATCAGCAAGCGAATCGAATAAAGAGATAAGCAGTAAAAGGCTATGTGCGATTTTAGATATCCTTTACTCTTCTGGAATGCGTGTTTCTGAACTAATTAGTATGAAATTATGTGAAGTGTCACATTTAATAAACAGTAATAACAAAGAATGCTATATAATAATAAAAGGAAAAAGTGGTAGAGAGAGGCAAATTCTTTTTAATGAACAAGCATTGCAGAGCCTTAGAAATTATTTATCAGTTCGTGATAATCTGATCTCTAAAGAAAAGGAATCCGATTGGCTATTCCCAGGTGATAAACCTAATAAACCAATTACAAGGCAGAGGGTCGGTCAATTAATGAAGGAGTTGGCAAGAAAATGCAATATTGATGAAAATAAGATCTCTCCACACGTGATTAGGCATTCTTTTGCTACCCATCTACTAAATAGCGGAGCAAATATTGTGTTGATACAGAAAGTTCTTGGCCATACTAACCTTTCTACAACACAAATATATACTCATATTGCTAACGAAAAGTTAAAGGACAAATTAGCTGATTCGCATCCTATTACTCAGATGATCAATAATTAAATTTATTGTTTTTAATTTGTAATAAAGTTAAATTTAAATAAATTTATGTGAGTTTGTGATTTCAAGTTTATTGTTTAATTTCTTTCTTATATTATGGGAGGTATTCTATACTTTCATTACTCTCCCTGTAATTTTCTTTTCTGAGTGTGTAATAACCATTTTCCTCGTCTGTTCGGTGAGAGTTGTATTATTCATGCTGCGTTTATTATGTGGCATTAAATATGAAGTGAGGGGAATGGAAAACATCCCTAAGCAACCTTTTATCATTGCATCTAAACACCAATCTCCATTTGAAACATTTATTTTTATACTACTATTTAGAAAAGCGGTTTTTATTTTAAAACGTGAATTGAAATGGATTCCATTCATTGGTTTGCATCTTATAGCGCTGAAAATGATTTTTATTAACCGTTCAGATGGTATCAGTTCTATACGCCATATAATCAAACTAGCAAAAATGCGTATAAAAGAAAATAGAAGCATAATAATATTTCCTGAAGGTACAAGAACAACTATAAACCAAAATATAAAATATCAACCAGGTATTGCTGCTTTATATAGCGTATTATCTGTTCCTGTGTTACCGGTTGCTTTAAACACTGGTTTGTTTTGGCCAAAAAGCATACTTTCTCTGAGAAAGAATCCCGGAAAGGCAGTAATAGAAATATTGCCCCCAATATATCCTGGGTTAAACAAAAATGAATTCTTGCAAAGTTTAGAAAAAATTATTGAAGAGAGAAGCAGTAGATTAACCATAGGAAAAACTGATATTGCAAATTAACAAAAAAACTTTATAATTAAAAGAAAAGTACAGTATTTTAGGTATTAATATATGGCAAATCATAAGAGTGCTAAAAAAATGATAAAGGTAATAGCAAAGCGCACTTTAATAAATAAGATGCGGAAAAGTAAAACTCGCACCTCTATTAGAAAATTGGTTGATATAATCAAGTCTGGCGACAAAGAAAATGTTGTTCTGGCATTTCGGAATGCTGAATCTAATTTACACAAGTGTGTGAATAAAGGTGTTATTCATAGGAATACTGCTGCGCGTAAAATAAGTCGCTTAAATGCAAAAGTAAAAGCATTGATGACCGCTTAATACGGTTAATGTAAAGTTAACTGTATTAATATATACTCCTCAATTTGTATATTCTGTATAAAATTTAAGTAGCTTAAGTGATGGATAAAAAAGTGCTATTAGAACTAAGTAATGGATTAAAAATCGAGCTACCTGTATTAAGCGGAACAACAGGTCCTGATGTGTTAAATATCAAGGATTTATATAAGATGACAGGATTATTCACTTACGATCCAGGGTTTGTTTCTACAGCTTCATGCTCTTCTACAATTACATTCATTGATGGAGATGAAGGAGTTCTTAAATATAGGGGACATAATATAGCTGATTTGGCAGAGAATAATAATTTTACTGCTGTGATTTATTTATTGCTCTATGGTGAATTACCCAGTTCAGAGCAACACAAAAAATTTCTTCTCAAAATACAAGAATCATCCAAAGTATCAGAGCAAGTTACAAATGTAATTAAAGCATTTCCAAAAACTGCTCACCCTATGTCAATCTTAGTTGCATGTTTTGCAAGTTTGTCAGCATCTTATCATGAAAAGCATGGCAACAATGTCAATGGTGAAGACCTAGATTTTGGAATTTCTGCAATAGCGCAAGTTTCCACAATTATTGCAATGATTTATAGGCATATCAACAATCAGGAATTCATAAATGCTAACAATGAATTAAGTTACAGTGAAAATTTCTTAAAGATGATATTTGGCGATGCTGTTGATAATGCCCTTTTTGCAAAAGCTTTGGATAAAATATTTACTCTCCATGCTGATCATGAACAGAATGCTTCTACGGCGGCTGTCAGACTGGTAGGATCGGCTGGTTCTAATCTGTTTGCAAGCCTCTCTGCAGGAGTTGCTACACTTTGGGGACCAGCACATGGTGGAGCTAATGAGGCAGTTATAAATATGCTAAAAGAGATAGAGCAAAGTGGAGATATAGATAAATTCATCGAAAAAGCTAAAGATGATAAAGATCCATTTAAATTGATGGGATTTGGACATCGTGTTTATAAAAATTATGATCCGCGCGCGCGTATATTGAAAGGCGCTTGCCATGAGGTTCTAAGTAAACTAGAACAAAATAATGAACTGCTTAAAATTGCAAAAAAACTTGAAGAAATAGCTTTAAAGGATGAATATTTTATCGTGCGTAAGTTATATCCAAATGTTGATTTTTACTCAGGTATAATAATGAATGCTATTGATATCCCCTCAAATATGTTCACGCCTATTTTTGCACTTGCAAGAACCACTGGTTGGGTTACTCAGTGGTATGAAATGATAAATGATAAAGAAACTAAGATCTGTAGACCAAGGCAACTCTATTTTGGTAAATAAATTTATTTTCACTTCATTAGACTTCTTGCATAACCCAAACTAAGTAGAAAAAAGGTGTCATCCGAGTAGCTGACACTGGTTCCTTTACGACGGAAGTGTCCAGAGGTGTCATTCCAGTCTGGAATCCAGAAAAAAGGATGGTGTCATTCCGTATCCGTTCAGCCAATGGCGTCAACTTAAGAACTTTCATTAGCAAACTCTCCTAAAGACATGATGGCGTTTAGGCTTATCTACTTTATTGCGGCTGTCCCGGTCGGATTTTAACTTTAGCGCGTATACTTAAAAAGGGCTTGAAAGTTTTTTGGCGCAATAAGTACCTGATAGAGTTTCTGCCTCATTACACCAAATAAAACTGAAAAATTTAAACGATACTCAGTAATTTGATCTGGGTTCCAAGGCCCTTGTGCATCACA
>NZ_JADCNC010000015.1:0-37521 GCF_018454475.1 Wolbachia endosymbiont of Rhagoletis cerasi
AATCTTGTTGTCTCTCAAATTAAGACAACTAAGACTTAAGTTAGCATCAGCTAAAACTTTTACATCTTTATCACTAATATTACAACCATGTAAATGGAGCTCTTTAATCTCTGGTGTCTTTTGCAAAAAGCGCACTAGTTCTTTTATATCCACATTCTTTTGTTGTAAATATAAAAGGGTGTCATGAACATCTTTTTTAAAATTCATTTTTGTACCCCCATTATCTCACTTATAACTATTATTTCAGTAGTTATCAAACATGTCAATAAATTATATAAAAACTTATAGAAAATACCAGACTCTATAGCGTCACAAAAAATTTGTTCATTTACTTTCTTCAAAAACATAAAAACAGTACGTATATTTGTGAGAGCGCGTTGCGTAAAAATAGGGTTGTGAAAACAAAAACGTAAAATTGTTGTAACAAAGCTAAGCAAATTGGTTCGTATGTAAATGTGGTGAAAGCAGGCTAATATAGCTAACTTTACGGTATAGTAGAATTACTATAAAGAAAAGTTCGCACAGAACAAGCGGTAGACCAACTGATCCCAAAAAAACTTGTTCTCACGCTTGTTATTTTAAGTTGCTGAAAGTGGTTGTATCGGTTAGGTTATTAGTAATATATTTTACTAAATTAATACCAATTCATTTGAGAATAAAAAGGAAAACTAAGGTAAATTTATAGCAAAAAAGGTTTGTGCTCATCTTATGACAAAGATGCAATAGAAACTCTCATGGAAAAGAGGCAAAGATTGTGGAAGTATATAGAAAAAGCTTTATGACGCTCAACGAAAAAAGGGAGGCGTTTGGCTTGCTGATGTTGCAGGTGATGATGAATTGAATTAAAAATTTTATATATAATGTAAGTGTAGTAATATTAATAAATATCAAATATTTATACTGCATTATCATCTAGCATACTAACAAATTAGAGGTAATTTATGAACGAAATACAACAAAGAGAGTTAAATGAACAACTTTTTAATGCTGTTGTACAGGGTAATATAGGGCAAATTGAGGAGTTAATAGTAGCTGGAGCAGAGGTTAATGCGGTAGATGAGGGTGAAAAAGCTTTTTCACGTCTTTCTGCTTTAAGTAATACAAGGGAAAGAGGGGTAGTAGAGGCAGCGAATATTCAGCAACTTAGACTCACTCCTTTACATTATGCTGTTTTAAGTGGCAGAGAGATGGTAGAGCTTTTAATCGAAAAAGGGGCAAATATTAATATGGTAAGTGAAGATGGACCTACTCTTTTACATTATGCTGCTGCTTTCAGTGACAAAAGAGAGGTGGTAGAGCTTTTAATCAAAGAAGGGGCGAATGTTGATGCGGTGGATGATAATGGCAATACTCCTTTATTTTCTGCTGCTTTAAGTGGCAAAAGAGAGATGGTAGAGCTTTTAATCGAAAAAAGGGCGAATGTTGATGCGGTGAATAAGGTTAAAAATACTCCTTTACATGCTGCTGCTTTAAGTGGCAAAAGAGAAGTAGTAGAGTTCTTAATCGAAAAAGGGGCGAATATTAATGCGGTGAATGAGAGTAAAAATACTCCTTTACATGCTGCTACTTTAAGTGGCAAAAGAGAAGTGGTAGAGCTTTTAATCGGAGAGGGGGCGCATATTGATGCGATAGATGATAATGGCAATACTCCTTTAAGTTGGGCTGCTGAACATAGCCAAAAAGGTGTGATAGAGTCTTTACTTGAAAAAGGAGCGAATATTGATGTGATAGATGGTGATGGCAATACTCCTTTAAATTGCGTTATTATCTCGAATAAAATAGACAATGCTGAGTTAATAGTAAATCACATAGCAAAACTGGAAGCTACTGGCTTATATGTCAGTCCAGAGAATATACAACTTAAAGCTCAGATAATGCCAGAAATAGAAAAAAGAATATTTCTACATAATCATAAACCATTGATTGATGCTTTATCGACGCATTATGGAAGTAATTTTCAAGCAATGACATTTACTGGTATAAAGAACAGGAGTACGAAATAATACACTAATTTACTTTGTAGACTTCGAAGATGTTACAACAAGACATGTTCCTACACTGAAAGTCAAGACATTTGCAGAGATGGTTAAAAATAAAGATATAAATAGTAACCTTGAGTGCCCAAGCACTGAACAAACTCAAGGAGCTAGTCAGTCTCTTAATTAAAGAAGGATACATGGAGACCTGCTGCGAAAACAAGAAGAGGTGTTCCTCGCTTGTATGAAGTATTTTTAAACGTGGTTTTTTTAAAGATCATAATTACCACAAAAACTGGGCTTTCCTTTTGCAGCAGGTCTTAAGCCTCCGCAGCGGACCTTCCGATTCCAAAGCAACTTCTTCTCTGTTGCATTTATTGGTTTGTGGAATAGTAGAAATATTGTTTTAATATCTACATAAAGACATACATATAATTAAGAAAAAGACAGAAGAAAAGAATATAAGAAATTAGAACTGACAAGCAAAAACTTGCTTTTTTATTAAATACGTGTACAATTTAGGCATGTGTTTTTAATTTTGAGGTATAGGTATGATAGACTTTATGAAGAATGAATTTGAAATAATATTGCAGGGGATAGAGGAAAATCCAAGTATATACAGCAATAACACAACTACAAGAATAGCAAATGAATTACAAGAATATAATTCAAGAAGGTCAAGCGAAATTAATGAATCTAGTGAATCTATTCACCACAAAATGCAGCTATTGGATGAAAACTATAACAGAGAGACACAGTTATTGAGTGAAAACTATGGCAGAAAGATACAGTCGTTAAACTACCAGTACAATAGTAAATTGTTACAGGAGCTGCATAACAATGCCAATAGTAGTAAATCCAATTATGATTCTAGACATGCTATACCTGATTATGATTGGGAATATGAAAGGTATAATAATAGTTTGAAAGATAGCGAAGCAAAATTTAATATGGAATTCAAGAAATATGAGAATGAGCTCAGAGAGTTAGAGCAGGAGCGTTGTAGTATAAAACATATAATGCATGAATGTAATCAGTGGAAAAAACATGGGTTTGATATAAATTACATTTTCAAAGTACAAGATGATTCTAACCATACAAAAGAATATACATTATTACATTTTGCTGCAAATTTTGGGGATATAAATGTTACAAAATTACTGTTAGAAGGAGGAGCAGGTGTTGATATAAAAGATCAAAACGGAAATACTTCTTTGCACTTATCCGCATCCAATGGCTATATAGACATAGTAGAACTTCTAGTGAAAGAAGGATCAGACCCTAATGTAGTGAATAAAGACGGAAATACTTCCTTGCACTTAGCTGCTGCAAATGGCCATATAGACATAATAGAACTTCTAGTGAAAGAAGGATCAGACCTTAATGTAGTGAATAAAGACGGAAATACTTCCTTGCACTTAGCTGCTGCAAATGGCCATATAGACATAATAGAACTTCTAGTGAAAAAAGGATCAGATCTTAATGTAGTGAATAAAGACGGAAATACTCCTTTACATAGTGCTTTCTATAATAATTGCACAAAGGTAGTTAAGTATTTAATAGGAAAAGAACCAAGTATGAAAGAAGTTGTAGAGCATCTAGTGAGGTGTGTAGTAGAAGATAGAGCACATACGTTACTAAAAGGTCGTACTCCTTTACATTTAGCTGCTATTTATGACTGCACAGAAGTAGCAGAGTCTTTACTGAAAAAGTGGGAAAATCCTTTGTTAAAAGACACTAATGGTAAAACTCCAAGAGAGTTAGCCACAGATGAAAGTTTAATACAGCTTTTCGGGGAAGCAGAAATAAAACAACAAGAATATAATGCAACCAAGTGGGGTCTTGTTAGTGGCGGATCAACAGCAGTATTAGGTATAGCTGCGACAACCATTTTTGCAACAGTATTTACAATTGGATTTCTGCCTATAGTAGGGGCGGTTGCTGCAGCCACAACACTTGCGTTAGCGGTTGGTGGGACTACATATATGATATTAAAGCCCAGTGCTAAAATAGAGAGAATCGAATGTGAAGAAACATACATCTGCAGAACTTAGGCTTGTTGAAGTTTAGCTCCTTGTGTATGGAATATGCAACTACTATCGGCTTGATGTGCATCCCCAAAGTGTAGTGGTATGGGCGGTATCTGACTCATAGACGTCGTTTCAATTATTAAATATGTTAAAGTACAAACATGAATGAGTTAGAAAAAGTTTGTTCAAGCTATATGAAAAAGTGAAAAATCTAGGGGTAGTGTGCTGCAAGACCTACCCATTCCAAAAAAAAATTGTTCTCACGCTGGCTGGTTTTGGTTGCTGGAAATGGTTGCATTGTTTAAATTTATTAATGTTATACACTACCAAATTAATAGTTGCTCATTTAAGAACCTCCTTCAACTTTACCCAACTCGACACATATACTTTTTGAAACATTGCTGCAAGTAGAAAAAAACAGGTTACCCACCTTAACTTCTTTAAATTTGCTCACAATCTTTACTTGATGCATAAGGTTTTTGTTACACTCCTTTCATCTACCGATTACCTCTACCTACCGCCTTTACCTTGGCTAAGGTCAGAAACACGACTAGCTTCAGGACTTTCTAAGCTTGACTGTGGCAGGTCACCAAAATTACTGGAATCACTAACACCAAGCGATATAGGTGCTTCTACTGGTCCACACCCTCCTCCCACTCTGTGATATCCTAATTCTAGATAAGTACGTAGTAATGGATCAATTTGTTCTCTATTTTGAATGTATGCTTGCAATTGCACATCTTGAAATCCCGGATTATTCCTGAATAATTGCGAAATGCCCACTCTTATGTTCTGAAAGTAATTTCTATCTCTGTTTGGGTGGCCTCTTCCAAGAAAATCGCGTATTATATTTATGATATTCTGCACTTGCCCAACAGGATTTTCGTTTAGAACTCGATTAATATCACTAGCATTTTCTAATGCCCATAAACCACAATTCCAACCATCTGTTTGCTGACTAACAGAAACATTATTAATCCTGATATTATTTCCTAAGTTATTTTGAATGATATCAGTAATACCACCTGGAACAGCAGTAGCAGTTGAATCAGCATAGTACCCAACATAGTTCCCATTTTGACGTTCAATCACTAGTGTAACCCAATGAGTATTATTTAAAGTAATGATTAAAGTTAAACGCTGTTGTTTTTCATTTTCCCTAAATTGATTTAATACTCTAACAATATGCTCGTTACCGTCATTCCTTGCCAAATTAGCTACTTCAAAAGTGTGATTACCTTCAGTACGAAGCTGATATCGCAATCTTCCAGCGTGAGCTATATCAATTTGTTGAAGCCAGTAATCATAATGTCCATTTCTCGTCGCAAATTCTAGTGTAAGTAGATCATTTACTTCTATCCCTTGATTTCTAAGAATATCTCTTATTTGTCTTCTTATCTCTTGTGCTGTAGGAATGGAATTATCACCTCCCCTTATTCTTGACCTTAGTATTTCTAGGAGTTGTTGTATACTACCTTCGAAGGTAATAATACTAACACATCGATTATCACCTAGATCAAACGGTAAAATCCGGTTCCGTCCGGGATTTTCTCGAATATAATTTATTAAATTTTCACGAGTCTGATCTGATAATAGACCCTCTGGTGGATTTTCATCAATAACACTTTCAGGTCCCACTAATACTCCTGGTCTTGAGTCACGACCACCACGATCAAGTCTATGTACATACTCTTCTCTTCCTATTCCTTCTGGAATAGATATAAGACCTTCTACTCTCTCTGCACCTGCATTAAATATAAGAGGAAGTAAAACCACCTCATTTCCAGAAGTAATAGGCACATATCCTCTCTGCTTGTTTATAAGTTCTTTTATTTGATCTTTTGCGTTATTCTCCTTTTGTATTATTTCTTCTGCATTACCAGCAAATCTTAATATATATCCAATTGGATGAGTATCTGCTGTAGGTTGCCTTAATAATAAAAGGTCTAATCTCTGTTCTGTAATTCTTGTGAGTATTGCCCTTTCTCCTTCTTCTTCCTGACCCCTTTTCAAACTATATGTTTGACCAACTTTATACATAGCAAGCACTTTATAAGGATTATCACTAGCATAAAATGTACCATGTAGTATAGAACGAAACTTATCCTCACTATTAACATTTATTGCGTCCCTAAGTGGCATCAATATTCCAGAGATCTCTTGAAACAGCTCTCCATGATGACCTACATCTTGCCAGCCATCATTCATAACCCTTTCTGAAATACCATGTACATTTTCAGCATTAGGTACTTGTGCAAGATCACCATCAAGAAAATTATTTGCATTATTATTTTGGTAATCGTGATATAAACCAAGGTCATTTGGTTGATCAATATCTAGCTCAAATTGGTCATTAAGTGTGCATGAAACTTCCCATACATGAACATTATTTCCATTAATATTAAGATTTTCTAAATTGATTGCTCCTTGTTGTTGTGCATCGTGAGCTCTAATATGAAGTATAACTATATCAGAACCTTCAGCATGAAAGACCATAGTTAAACATCTTAAACCCTCATCACCATGTCTAAATATGTATTTTGTTATAGGTGCTTCGTCTTCTTCTTCTAGTTCTAAAGGGTGCCTATCAAAAGCACTACTTCCAAAAGTAAAACCAGTTATACAATCAAATACTCTGTTATAATTATCTGCATTTCTTGGTATTTCACCAGGAAGATGTTGAAGCAAGAAATCTCTAATATTCTCTCCAACCTCTTCATCTTCTATATACTCAAACAATCTTTGTACTAAAGGAAATCTATCCTGTTGAAGCCCTACTGTATCAACACTAAAAGGATCTAGATTTAAATTAAAATTTAATCCAACACAGACAGTATTTCTTGATTCAGTATGGATAGGTATAAATGAAAAAACATGCAATCTTTCAGCGTGACTTCTGGCGCGGTTTAATGCGATATTGGACGGTGCCCTTGTAGCAAGATTAACAACAATAGGAATATTTTCTCTTTCTGCTTGGTGACGTACAAGAAATGCAACATGTGAGTTTCTAGGAGATAAGTCAAGATCGATGCCTATTGTGTAGCGATGACTAAAATTTGCTAAAAAACCTAATAAAAACCCGTGACTCTCAAATTTTTGATTGCGATTTTCAATATTATTTTCTAGCGCTTGTCTGCAATTATCATAGATGTCAGTTATGTATGGCAAAACTTCCCTGTGCATTCTACGTTCTACATTTTGTCTTTGGTTATTTGCTAGTATTTCCATAAAGTTGTCAATCCTTTGTTGACCTTGTGCTACCTGTGCAAAATTGACTGATCTATCAAGTTGTCTGAGCTGATTTTGATTGAGTTGTCTTCCTTTTATTTCCTGAATTGTCAATCTGTGATCTCCTAAGAGTTGTCTAAGAAGACTAATCTCAGATGCTGAATATTTGGCAAATTTATCTCTACCCCTAAAATCCTTTTCACGAATCACCTCGAATACTGTTGCAATTGCCTCTCCCTGACTCTTGCCCTTTCCATGCATGCATACTTTATATTGCTCAAAATTTAGGTCTTCTGCCCTTAAATTCGGATTTTGCCGTCTAATCTCTTGCACTAGAGCATTTCTCTCCCTTGTACTAAACCTTAACCCATCACTGTTAGGGCGATCAGAAATGCTGTAATACTTGACAACTCGCTGTCCGTCACGACTACGAGTTGAAACAGCAACCTTTAAGTTTCCTGTATTTCTATTCCTACCACCTGTATCAATACCATGATTATCAAAACGAAAATAGACTCTCTCATTTGCAGTTAAGATACCAGCATCATGTGCAGTAGCAAACATACTAAAAAAGAATACAGGAAGGAAACGACCTGCACTCACATGATACAAAAAAGATGGACATTGATCTAAAAAAGATTCAAATCCTTGTCTGAATCCTTCAAGATCTCCATCCACCAAACTCCTAATAAATCCATCACCATTACTCATACAAAATACCCCTTATTTACTACGACCAGAAACACCAAGAGTTCATAAGTGGATTACTTATTACCACTAAGCGTAAAGACGCTTTTTTTCTTATAAGAAGAAACACCACTTACACTAGGAGTTCCAAGCTCAGACTGTGGACCATCATCAACTGGCAAAGTTGTTTCCTTACTACCATGAGCTTTAGATCGTGACCGTAAATTATTCCAAGGACCATCACCTACAGGTGGTAAAATTGTTTTCTCTAACTCAGAGAATAATTCTTCCGCAAATAGACCGTAATCCACATTTACTTTTTTACCTGGTCTTCCAGCTAATCTAAGATTTTTTGTTATTAATTTTTTAAAGAACTCAAACTTTTCAGGAAAGCAATCTTTAGCAAATAATATTACATCTAATATTTCTTTTTTCTCTACTTCTTTTTCCTCATCAGACTTATAAATGTCTTCTCGTTTCCAGTTAATTATTAACCCTGCAAGCATGTCCTGTATAGGAACTATACAATTAGAAATATTAACAGAAATCTTTCTGTATTCAATAAAGCAGTCACATTTCCAAATCTTCATAATAAGAGATCTAGCTTGAACATTTGATTCAGGATTTTTCAACATTACATTTGAAAGTGAGTAAAGAAGGAGGTCATACTCATCCTGTGAGAGTATTTCCTTTGAATGATCACCTCGTGCTGAAGCTTCCTCATAACACCAGCACTGTACCAAATCATGAACCGTATCAAAAAAACATGACTCTATTAATTCAGCAAGAAGGGAATATACTCCCTTATCTTTCTGCAGCAATTTCTGTAAAAGAGTATCTTTATCACCTATATTCCTTACACAAAAATCTAAAATAGGAGCATCTTTCTCAACAGATTGAACGCGAGACAGAGCAATAATAGCTTCTGTAAGTTTCTTTTCCTTATCTTCTTCTTTTAAATGATTATAAAAATACTCTACTCCTTCACTCCACTTAAGTTTTACAGCACTGTCAAAACCTTCTGACGCGTTACTTGGTTGCTTTAATCCCCCAGATTCTCTATCGATCCAGAAATCAAACACAGGACCTTTCCTCTTTATGCTATCTAGTAACGAGTTTCGTACGTATTTGCCAATTTCAGTTTCAGTTTTACCATCAAATGCACCAGGAGGAAAATTGTTCCTATAAGATTCAAATCTTTTTTGAAAGAGTGGATGAATTTTATCTACCACACAGTAACTACAAGCCATCTCATATTTGCGAAGTGGATTATCTATTCCACCTATTTTTTCTTCAGTAAACCTTTGACCTAAAGCAGCATTATCCAACCTTACACCTGACCAGCAACCTTCATCTTGGAATACATTGTGCAAAAACTTCAACTTATCACCCTTAAAGTATTTTATGTGCTCCATAAAGTTATCTTGAAGGACTCCCACCCATCTCTTGATAGCTGACTTCCTCCCGGCAGCAACTGTTGGATCTGGATGTTTAATAGCTTCCTGTAATTTTTTGGACATCGTAGCCCGAAGCTCTTTCTGTGTTGGCATTAACCCCTCCTATTAAGTATTTATATAAAAAAGGCATTGTACATACATTAGAATGGATTGCAACATAAAAATTACTAGAATAGAGGACTTAATAAAAAAAACGTTATGGCTAAAACTTTTCTTCTTGAATGTCCTTAATGTAATCAATAGAAAGGCCGATCATTTTAGCTATAACATCTATAGAGACACCGGCCTTAAGTGAATTCTTTGCAACTTCGATTTTCTCTGCTTTTCTGCCTTCGGCTCTGCCTTTTTCATGTCCGATTTGGATGGCTTCTCTATTTATGAGCTGTATTAGCTGTGGTGTTGTGTAGCAGATTATCCAATCTGGTGCTTCTCTGCCATTTTCCCACTTAGCAAATCTCATCTTTTCCTTGAGATAATATCTCCTATAAGCTTCCACAGCACTGCTGCATTTATACTGATCCGGCAGTGCTTGTATAAAAGCTTGCATATCAGTTGATCGAAAAATGAGTAAATCCTTATTACTATCACACCAATTTATTACTTCCTCTGATTTATGCTTCCTTTTGTATCGCTGTGTATACTCTTTACACAATTCTTTTCCATACTCTATCAACCAACAAAAGTTTCCTTTCGATTGCCTAGCCCACAAAGAACAAGGATGATTGCTGTGAGTGAGTTTATATGGAACTTCTATATCCTGATCTATGACACTAACAAAAGGATTTGGCGCTTTTAATGCTATTGAAAAAACATTACTTAATAACTGAGCAGTTTCTAATGGCATTTTTACTATATGCTTATCACATAACATTTTTGCCGCAATCTCTGGGTTTTCATCTAGTACAAAGATGTTCATCTAAACATCCAAAGATAGAATCAGCTTAAGTCTTTAATTTCATTAGCTGTAAGACCAGTAGTTTGAGCTATAATATCAATAGAAACACCTGCTTTTAGTAGATTCTTTGCGACCTCAATTTTCTCTGCTTTTCTGCCTTTTTCATGTCCGATAAGGATGCCTTCTTCTCTACCTTTTTCAGTAGCATCATCAAGTTTTTGAGCGAGGACAGCCTGTTCATCAAGAATACGTTTTATTTCCTGTTCATAGGCAATAAATTCTTTTTCTGACCAGTTAAATCTATTTAGTTCTTCATAGGCCTTTTTAATTATTACATCACTACCTATTATTTTTTCCAGCTCTTCTTCACTAGTCTCATCTGCATATTTAAAGAAGTAGATCCATTTTTCAACTATATTTGAAAGCTGATCCTCTTTGGTTTTTGGAAATTTTGGCAATTCAATAAATATGAAGTAAAAATCTTTTAGATCGTGTTCATTAGTATCTTCATCCCGAATAGTATGCTTTGATTTATACTCAGACTTGTCCGGAAACAGGATACAATCTGCTATAGCAATGAAGATAATTTCCTTAAGGTCTTGGTATTGATCACCTTTATCGGCTTGTCTTGAATACGCTTTAGCTGCATAGTATTGGGCACGTTTTTCAAAGCCTTTAGTTTTAGCGACCTGCATCTCGACGATCACTTGCACCCCATCTTCATCTCTACAGAGAACGTCAACAATACTTTGCTTTTTAGCAGCAATATCAGGGTCTTGAATAGTACTTAGAAACTCTATATCCTTTATTGCACTTTTGTCAGTGAAGCCAAGGATATCATTGAGGAAGTGAATAAGAATATCTTTATTTTTTTCAGTACCGAAGATACGGCGAAAAGATATATCATTTTTGGGGTCGAGAAACTTCGAAAGAGCCATGAGAAAAAAACCTAAAAAGCATTAATAATTATACATAATTCTGAAGAAATGTTCAAGTTTTTTATTTTTTTAAGTTTTGAATGCGTTGATGAAAAAAATGTCTCCCATAGATGGCCCTAGAATGCTACTACGCACCTTAGACGTCCTTTTGTACATCTTTTTATATCCCCATCATAAAGCGCCTAAAAACCCCGGCAAATGAATTCATGAATTTAGTAGTTATAAAAAACTTCAAAAATACCTATTTTGGGTGTGAGAGGCCAATTTCCTAATAAAAATACGAGCGTAAAAACTCAATTACGATTATCGTGAGATTAACCTCTCACACCTTCATAATAAAAAATCAGAAACTTAATATCAACATATTTCAGTAGAAAATTTATGTTAAATCCGTATCCTGTTAGTATGGGCGAAAAAAAGAAGGTTACAATATATACAAGATGGAGTTTGTTCTGGAAACCCTGGTCCAGGAGGCTGGGCTGCTGTAGTTATGTATGAAAATAAAAGTGTCTTTATCAAGAAACGTATCTCTGGAGGTGAGGAAAACACAACGAACAACAAAAGGGCTGTAATTAACGGGCTAAAGATGTTAAAAATTTCTTGTGAGGTTATTTTACATACAGATAGTCTCTATGTTAAACAGGGTATAACAGAATGGATCAGCAAGTGGAAGGCAAATGGTTGGAAAACAGCAACTAAAAAACCAGTAAAAAACATGGAATTATGGAAAGAGCTAGATGAAGTTGCCTTACAGCATGACGTTAGTTGGAAGTGGGTTAGAGCTCACAATGGTAAACGAGGAGGCGGATAGACTGGCTAGAAAAGAAACTAAAAAGCTGAAATACAGAAGTTATGAGATTGAGAAACCACTAAAAAAGAGAAGAAACTCCAAGTTACGTAGATTAAAGACCGTAGCAACATAAGTTACCTGTGCCATTTTAGCTTGTCACAGCATAGGCATTGAATATACTAGTTTTCAACAGGCATCTGGAGAGTTAGTTGTTTTGAAATCGTGTGAAAAAGAGTGACCGCTAGTAACATTAATAGTAGCCGTATAAAGCATACTAACGCTACAAGATATAAAATAGCGCAAAAGATAAGAAGCTGGAGGCTAAAGCGAGGATATACCCTAAAAGATCTAGCAGACAAAACAGGTATAAACTATCATACGCTGCGAAGATATGAACAAGGGATATGTGGCATTCCAGATGAAGAATTACAAGTTATAGCAGATGCATTATCAGTTAGTTTGAGTGATCTACTTCCTAGACAAAAAGTACTCAAAGAAAACAGTTGTTTTGATAAAAGTAAGATCCAATGGATGTACGATTTCATAGGAAAATACACAAAAACAAGGGGGCGAGAATCACGTAAAGCGATTTATGCATTAACCAAATCTATTCGAGCTGAAGAGGAAAATGATGTAAAAGCAGCGAGAATAAGAATGGCAAAGAATATGCTAAAGGCAGGATTTGCTACTGATATAATCTACCGAGCAACAGGTTTATCAGCTGATGAATATGATAATAAAGAGGAAAAGGGTTCTAAGCGTCCAAACAAAAGGCAAGAGATGAAAAAGTGGAGGATAATACAGGGATATACGCAAGAGGAATTAGCAAAAGAGCTTGGTGTAGGAGGTCCACAGGTACATTACTATGAACAAGGGAGCACCATGTTCGGTGAAAGGTTATGGGAAATAGCGAGAAAATTATCAGTGGATGCTAAGGATCTGGTGCTTAAATCAAAGGAAGAAGACTGCTGTGAAGACGAAGATGGTGAAGGAGAAAAAGAACTATTAAGTTGGGCGAGAGAGTTACAAAAAATTAACAATCAAGAATCACAAGATGAACTGGATACATGGGTAGAATTTTTATCCCAAAGAAGGCAAATTTACAAAGAAAAGATTGATAAAGCAGAGGGGATCAAAGTTGCAAATAACCTACTTATACTAGGTGTTTCTGTTGATGCCATTTCCCAAACAATAGGTATACCTGCTGAAGCAATAGATTTATATCACCTTAAAATACGAGTCTAAAAATGACATTGTTTAAAGAAATCAGCAATTATTAATATCTTTTATATTTCCATAAAAAAATAAACAAAAAAAATTGAAAAATTGATTTGACTTCGCCCGAAAGCTATGGCCTTATGCCAATACTGCTAAAAAAATAGCAGTAAACATTTAAAAAAAATTTATTATTAGTGAAGGATATATTATATGAATAATAAGAATAAAAGTAAAGATCGTAGAAAAGAAATAGAATTTAGAGCATTGAACAGTGGAGGTAAAGCTCTACGTGATGATGAAATAATGGAAACGCTTCTAAGTTCAGTACATCAAGCTCAAGCTATTACTAAAAATCTAGTGAATACTTGTACAGGAATAGGAGGCATTCTAGGTCGGGAAATAGATGAACTGCAAATGATAAGAGGAGTAACTAAACCTGCAGTTGTAGTGATTACATGTGTTAAGGAAGCTAACAAGAGGGCACTAAGAGAAGGGTTAAAGAGAGGACCGGTAATGGGTAACGAAAAGCTCATAGAATATATAAGGGTAAGTATAGGCCTCTCAGCGAGAGAAGCTGTCCAGATAATATATTTGGATACACAGCGCCGTTTTATAGACGACGACGTGCATTTTGGTACAATAGATGAAGTGCATCTATATGAAAGGGAAGTGGTAGAAAATGCAATCGGAAGGAAGGCAGCATCAATAATATTAGCTCACAACCACCCTGGAGGAAGTTTAGAGCCATCAGAAGAGGATAAAAATATGACAATGGAATTGGCATCTGCGTGTCAATCGGTGAACATTGAGCTGTTAGATCATATTCTGGTAACAGACAAAGGCCATCTCAGCTTTAAGAAAAACGACCTGTTATAAAGGTATGGGAATGCCAAATTTTTCAGGTTTGGGAAGTTTGGCTACCACTGCTAGTGGCAAACAATACGAAATATGAATATAAAAATCAAGTAGCAAAGTGCTTTAAGGAAAGCATATTTCTATAGCTGAGATTTGGAAAAAGACATCACAAAAGTTGCAAAATATACAAGATCTTTGTATAGCTTGTATATTAAGTTACAATAAAGGAATAAAAGCCTGAATAGATCTGTTCTTTTATTATAAATAGTTGCAAACTATACAAGATCTTTCTATAATTTGTATATTAAGTTAATAGTAAAGCAATAAATTGCGCTATAGACTTAGATAATATGCTTAATATAGGAGGCTTATATGACTACTAAAAAAACAGTATCATTTGATGATATAGATGGAAATACTTATGAATTAATCATTGATTCTAAAAAGTTACCAAATGGACTATCTAGTGCTATTGAAGGTATAAGGCGTACTGGCAAGAAAAACCAGAGGTCTAACTTTACAAACGAAACAGGTAATAAGAACGATCTTAGCAGATTACCGGAAATATTTGATGCCATGGATCGTACTAGTAACTGGTGGCCTGTCTTTGCAGGCGATAAGAAGACTCAGAAGCCTGAAAGTGTGCCTTCCCCTAGAGATCTCGTAATCAACTTTGGAGAAGGACGTGAATTTTATAACACAAAATCTTCAAATCGTCAAAGTTCAAATCCATTTATTCCAGCTTTAAACAAGATAGAGCCGAGTGCAATTGAAAATGCAGAATTGATATGGTTTAAAAATGCAGTGGTAAAGGTAAAAAGTGTAAGTGAACTGAACAAAGTTGTAGATCAAGCACTACATGCTGGAATCAGGATAAACGCATATAGTGAAGGACAGACGAGTTTTGCTGATGCAGTAATATTGAAAATGCTTTCGATCCCATGCAAAGAAAATGAGAAGGAAGATATAATATGTGAATTGATGCTAAGTGGAGCAATGTTCAGTTACGATCTATTGCAGGATAAGCGAATAAGTGAAGTTCATAACAAACTGTATCAAGAGGTTCGTCCACAGATAGATAAATGGCTTAAAGAACTGAGAGAAGTCGGTGAAAGTGCTATTGAAAATGAAGGGATCGTAGAAGATGTCGGAATAGATAACAAAACATTTTTTATGAAATTTTCTGAGAATAGCAAAGTAAATGTTGCAAGAGTATTAGAAGGTACAAAAAATTTAGGTCTAACCACAGGGGAGGTAAAATTAGGAGGTGATATTATAAAAATGGGTAATAGTGAAGTTGAAGTCAGAAGTGGAAAAGGAGGTGAAAGAAATTACACCGATATATCTGACAATAGTGCTTTTGAGATAACATTTCCCACAAGCATTGGTGGCTTAAGAATTGAAGTATACCATAATGCAGAAAATGACCATCAAGTACAGGTCAGAGTAGCAGATACAGAAATGTGGTCTGAACTACAAAAAGGAGGTGAAGTAATAGGAAAAGGTTGCCTTTTTGGGGGAATGACGGTCAAAGAAGCGGTAGAAAAAGGAAGTTTTGTTAGGGATGGCAGATGGAGTAAAGAGAAGGTTACAGAAGAAAT
Organism: Wolbachia endosymbiont of Rhagoletis cerasi; assembly: GCF_018454475.1. Taxonomy (NCBI): domain Bacteria; kingdom Pseudomonadati; phylum Pseudomonadota; class Alphaproteobacteria; order Rickettsiales; family Anaplasmataceae; genus Wolbachia; species Wolbachia endosymbiont of Rhagoletis cerasi. Next base: position 15,676 of record NZ_JADCNC010000015.1, read on the forward strand.
AAAGGCAGTTAGTAATAATTGCTCAAGTGAAGCATTGTCTTTGTGGGTGGATAGGACATGTGGAGGTAGTAAAGAAACCTTTAAGCAACGTTAAACAATAAGGGAGGGAGGTTTTGCTTCCCTTCTTTATCTGCAGCCACAAAATTGCAAGCTCTTCCAACAAATAAAAGCGCTTAAGCTAAATTTAATCTTTTAGTAAAGTAGGTTATAGCAAAAAGCCTATTAACAGGATATATATGTTTATTTCTGTGAAACCGCTGCGGCATGGCAAAGCATACTACTACTATCTCCATAAGATACAAAATAGCGCAAAAAATAAGAAGCTGGAGGCTAAAGCGAGGATATACCCTAAAAGATCTAGCAGATAAAACAGGTATAAACTATCATACGCTGCGAAGATATGAACAAGGGATATGTGGCATTCCAGATGAAGAATTACAAGTTATAGCAGATGCATTATCAGTTAGTTTGAGTGATCTACTTCCTAGACAAAAAGTACTCAAAGAAAACAGTTGTTTTGATAAAAGTAAGATCCAATGGATGTACGATTTCATAGGAAAATACACAAAAACAAGGGGGCGAGAATCACGTAAAGCGATTTATGCATTAACCAAATCTATTCGAGCTGAAGAGGAAAGTGATGTAAAAGCAGCAAGAGTAAGAATGGCGGAGAATATGCTGGAGGCAGGATTTGCTACTGATATAATCTACCGAGCAACAGGCTTATCAACTGATGAATATGATAATGAAGAGGAAAAAGGTTCTAAGCGTCGAAGCAAAAGACAAGAGATGAAAAAGTGGAGAATAATACAAGGGTGTACGCAAGAGGAATTAGCAAAAGAGCTTGGTGTAGGAGGTCCACAGGTACATTACTATGAACAAGGGAGCACCATGTTCGGTGAAAGGTTATGGGAAATAGCGAGAAAATTGTCAGTGGATGCTAAGGATCTGGTGCTTAAATCAAAGGAAGAAGACTGCTGTGAAGACGAAGATGGTGAAGGAGAAAAAGAACTATTAAGTTGGGTGAGAGAGTCTAAAAAAATTAGCAATCAAGAATCACGAGATGAACTGGATACATGGGTAGAATTTTTATCCCAAAGAAGGCAAATTTACAAAGAAAAGATTGATAAAGTAGAGTCAATCAAGGTTGCGAATAATCTACTTATACTAGGTGTTTCTATTGATGATATTTCTCAAATAACTAGCTTGACTGCAGAGCAACTTGAAACCCAAATAGGCATCCATAGCAAGAATTTCATATAGAGCTTATGGATACGTGGAAAAAAATAATAGACTTTGGTAAAATTTTATGATACAATATGTGTGGTTGTTTTTGTAAATAAAGTATGGTTTCAAAAAAAGCTAACAATAACACAAAGTGTACTACAAGGTGTAAAATAGCACAAAAAGTAGAAAATTATATGCCAATGCGAGGGTATACTCAAAAGGGCCTAACAAATAAAATCGTAGGTGCCATTCTTAAAAAGTAGATACAAGAATTGATCGAGAAGGGTTTATTCTTCTCCCAAGATTAATTTATTAAATTTTTCCTCAGTTAAAATTTTCACACCCAGTTCTAAAGCCTTTTTATATTTAGCTGACCCAGGTTTTTCACCGGCAATCAACCAATCCGTCTTATTGGATATTTTGTCACTCACTCTTGCACCTACGGATTCAGCTTCTGCTTGCATCTCCTTTCTCTCCCTTGACAGCTTGCCAGTAAAAACCACCATTTTACCGCTAAGAGGGGAATTACTAACATTAGCACTTACAGGCTCAATCTTTAGTTGAGAAGCAAGATTCTTTACCATTTCAACATTATCCTCATCAGAGAAAAATTCCTCCAAGGAAGTTATGGTCTCTTCGCCTACGCCTATTATGCTCATTAATTCTTCTTCATCAGCAGAATACCAATTTTCATATGAGCCATAATGTTTTGCTAGTAATTTTGCTACATGTGGTCCGACGTATCGAATCCCTAGAGAAGATATAAATCTGTCAAGGGTTATGGTTTTTCTACTATTGACAGAATTCAATAGATTAGATACGGATTTCTCAGCCCATCCATTTAGCTCGCTTAAGTTAAATTTTCTAAGTTTTTTTTCGAGAGCAAAAATATCAGATATTTTCCTTATCAAACCAAGGTCATAAAAGAACTCCACTTGTTTACCGCCAAAACCTTTAATGTCAAGGACTTCCACAAAATGTTTTAACTTTCCTATTCGCTGTGCTGGGCAATCATTTCCTCCAGAACATATAGCTATAGTTCCCCAGTCATCAACTCTACTGCCACATTCCGGGCAAATATCAGGAAAAACAAACTTTGGTGCTCTTCGAGAACGAGCGTTTTTGTCTACTGCCACAATCTTAGGAATAACATCACCAGCTCGAGCTACTACCACTACGTCTCCTTCCTTTATATCTTTACGCTCAATTTCATCCTTATTATGCAAATTTACCCTTGTAATGAGAACCCCTCCTATATTTATTGGAATTACTTTTGCAACCGGATTCAATTTACCCGTTTTGCCTACTTGTATTAATATTTTAACTATCTTAGTTTTTCCTTGAGCTGCAGGAAATTTATGAGCTATGGCCCATCTAGGAGCTTTGTTGGTATTTCCGAGACGATTTTGTAATGTTAAATTATTTACCTTTAAGACAACTCCATCAACATCATAACCCAATTCATGGCGATTATCATATATTCTATTATAAAACTCCAGGATTTCGTCAACGTTTTTTGCTAAACACTGATGCTCATTTACGCAGAATCTAAGCTTTTTCAGCTTATTCAATACTTCAGATTGGGTCCTTTCTGTTCCGCCGATCAAAGAATAAGCAAAGTACTTCAGTGGTCTGCTAGCAGTAACTTCTGGATTTAGTTGTCTTAATGAACCGGATGCTGTGTTGCGCGGATTTGAAAATTGATTATCCTTATTTAACTTCAGAAAGTCATCATTTCTGATATAGACTTCCCCTCTGATTTCCAATCTACCCTTTATGTCAGGTAAAACTTGGGGAAAATCCTTTATGGTTGAGATATTGTGAGTGATGTCTTCTCCCACAAAACCATCACCGCGCGTTGCAGCTTTAATGAGCACACCATCTTCATAAATTGCAGTGAAAGCTAAACCGTCTATTTTCAGCTCACAAACTATTTCCAGTTCATGTACATTTAGAAGTTTTCTAAGGAATTCTTCAACTTCTTTTTTGTCATAAGCGTTAGCCAATGAGAGCATAGGCACGACATGTTGTACTTCTGAAAACCTTTCATCAGGTGCAGCACCTACAACCTTTATACCTGCTTTTCTTACCAACTCATCATACTCTGCATCAGTGATTTCTGGTTTGTTTTTCCGATAGTATAGCTCGTTGTGGCGTTTTATTTCCTTTTGTAGTTTTAATGTATTTTCAGTCATAATTTTTACTTCAACCACTGTTTCAGTATACAGCGTCAATCGTGAATCAATTATTAACTCGCGCACTCGTTTTGCTAGAACTTTACAAATAAAATCTTTAAATTGCCACTACTTTTATATTGAATAGATAATATTTAAATAAAAATAGGAAAGTATTTAATATAGATGTCTATTATTTGGAAACTTGTTTAGGTTCTTCTTTTATTGATTCGATCGATACATCTTGAATTTCTTCTTCTGGCTTAGCTAGAGTTGACTCTTCTTTAGATTCTGCTGCTAATTTGCGTTGTTTGATAAATTTCTTTAGTGTTTTGACTGCGATAAAGTTAATACTGAAAACACATGCAGAAGTTATGGCTAATGCTGGCAAGGGAGCTAAACTGAATGTTGGTAAAATTGCCACGATTGTAGCAGATGTTAGTAAAAATGCTAGTCTCTTGCTCCCGATTATCTTGTTTTTCTTAACCTTTATCGGGTTTAATTTTTTTATTTTCCCTTTTAGCTTTTTGAAGCCTTTTTTGAACACGTTGCCCTTTTTCAGCTCTTTTTCTACGGGTTTTGCTTTCTTCGTTTTTAAGCTTTTTATTTTTTCTTTTATTCCTTTTTTATCTTTTTTGACATTTTCTACTTTAGAGGTCTTCTGCTCTAGTGCCACAATTTCAGAGAGCGGTTTTGGCTTATCGTTTGAAATTTTAGCTTCTTGCCCCTTATACCAACTCTCATTGTTGGCCAGTCAAATAGGAGACATTGCAGAGTTGTTTAATTGTGGAGCTGGCAAGAGAAGTAATAAATTTGCACAAAGCACCCTCAAGCAGAGCAATTGTATCGTATATTTTATTGCGCAAAATGTTCTGTTTTATATATAACCAAAGCCTCTCAACAGGATTTAGCTCAGGTGAGTACGGAGGTAGGTATATAATATCGATATTTTTAGGTACCTTTAAATTTTTTGACCTATGCCAACTAGCACAATCCATAACAAGAAAAGCCTCTCGTGTTTCTAGATATTGCGACATCTGCTCAAGAAATATGTTCATGCAATCAGTGTTGACATTTGGTGCAAATAAGCTAGAACTCTCTCCATTTCTAGGATTAACCGCACTATAGAGATAGAAATTTTGCCTACCTAATTTTGTTTTAACCTGTGTTCTAATCCCCTTTTTAAACCACCCATGTCCAACCTTTGAATGTGTGCCAAACCGTGATTCATCAAAGAAAAATAGCTCTTTTTCTGGATACTTGCTAATAGCTCCATTGAGATTTTTTTTTGAATTCCTCTTGTTTGCTTTTATCTTGTCCATTATGAACTGGTCTTGGTGTAATATATGAGAATTTCATCTTTTGCATATAGCGGTGTACTGTAGATTTGCTGATATTTAATCTGAACTTTTCCTGGATTCTTATTCTCATTTCTTTAATGGTAATATTAGGATTTTCTTCTATCCACTCTTCAATTTGCTGTAGTTGAACCTGATTTAATTTAGTTTTTCTACGGCGTTGTGGAGGAGCAAACAGTTTTTCTTCTCTGCCAAATTTCAAGAGTTTTACCCACGAAGTTAGTGCGCTTCTTGAAATGCAATATATTTTTGCTACAGCCGTTATACTGTACTTTTTTGCTGCAATTACAGCATTTAGTTTTTTTGAAACATATGCATTATTCCTTACTTTCTTCAGCATTTCTTTTGCTGATTCTACTACTTTTTCATCCAATAATTTTGATCTTAATGCCATTTATACCTCAACTATTTTACTTACTTCATTATGGCTTTTCTTCCATCTTTGTCCATCTGTTTGCCGTGTAATGGGAATTGGTATCAGGTTCATCCTGATAGGCTGTTTGGATGCTTAAATTCTTGAAAGCCTGTATGGCAAATCTTATACCTTGCTTTAGAAAAAGCTTGCTTTGAGGGTACATGTCAATGGCTCCATAAGTTCACATTCTATTCCCAAACTTTTTTTAACTAACTTTAAAATCATAGAAAATACTGTCGAAAAAGGAAGTTTTCTTGTTCGTGTAAAACTCAACACAATGGATTTTCTGAAAAGTTTTCGAGTATATTGCATTTTTAATTTGTAGAATAAGGTTTTTTCCTTTTTGCATGTTTCACCTAAAAAAGACACATTTTAAACTTTTTTGTTGCAATAAAATAGAAACAAAAGTGCTGTTTCTTGCACTCTTTGGATAATTTAATGATAAAAAATTTAGAGAGAAATTTTATACACTATCGCTGATATTTTTCCTTAAGTTGATGCCATTGCCTGAACACTTACCTAATGATGAAGCTATCGAAAACATAGCAAAGAGACTTCAAAAATCTATAGACGATGCAAAAAAGCACAAGGTCATGTTTAGTGTTGATGTATTCCAAGGAGAAAAAAGTCATCAATAATAGATTATTCGATACTGATCTTATACCACCTCATGGAGCAAGATAAAAATGTTACTGAGACTGGAAAAGAAAAACTACGGCCTCTTATGTTAGAAATGTTTAATCTAGTTTCAACAGGCACTGATGTGAGCCAAGAAGTTCGGAGATTATTGCCAGAAGATATACTGAAAGAACGCGGCGAATATTTGTCACGTCTAAAACAAATTGTAAGTGATAGTATTGAAAATGACAAAAAAAAAGAAATTGTAGTAGAAAGAGATAATAAATTTTATTATGTACAGTGTCCAGAAAAAAGTGTGATCACTCCTGCAAAATTTATGAACTCCCCGGAATTTAAGGACTTAGAATATGGTGCATTGCGAATAGGAGAAGGAGATAATCTAATCTGAATAAAAAGCTGGCAATATCATGATATGCAAGGCAAAGTAAAAATGACCTTTAGGGTAGGCGATGAAAAGATCGAAATGATTTTATCTTCTGAAAAAGCTGAAAGTTTTGGTAAAATAATGGTACATATGGATGACAAAAGTTGTGAAATCTTCTCAAAGTACCTAAAAGAGCTAGAAAAAGAACCTCGTATAAGCAAGGTTGTTGAAGCTGCTAAAAGTTTTGCACAAACAAAAAGCAGTGCAGTTAGTCCACCTCTTTCTAATATGAAAAGTGTTGACACATCGCAACATTTTCAAAGTAGTGACCATGAATCACCAGAGCATTAACAATTATCATACATACATTGTTGCATATAGCAATAGTGTATGTGTATAGTTAGTAGGGTTTGTAAACTTAATAAAGTCTACAACTAATTTGAAAACTACTTTATTGTATGCAAGACTTTAAAATACTAGAAAATCTAAAAACCAAAGCACTAGAAGCTGAAAAAGGAGGCGGTTCTGACAGGATTACCAAACAACATGAAAAAGGGAAATTAACTGCTAGAGAAAGGCTCAGTATATTGCTCGATGAAAGTTCTTTTGCAGAATACGATAAATTCGTAAAACATCATGCAAATGATTTTGGCATGCAAAATGCTAATTTTTTAGGTGATGGGGTAGTGATTGGTCATGGTACTATTTATGGCAGAAAAGTTTTTGTTTATTCTCAGGATTTTACTGTCTTTGGTGGTTCACTTGGTGCGTCACATGCAAAAAAAATATGCAAAATTATGGATATGGCAATTAATGCCAGAGTTCCAATTATCGGACTAAATGATTCTGGTGGAGCCAGAATTCAGGAAGGAGTAAATTCTCTTGCTGGTTATGGAGAAATTTTTCAAAGAAACGTAAATGCATCGGGTGTTATACCACAAATTTCTTTAATTATGGGCCCATGTGCAGGAGGTGCAGTTTATTCCCCAGCATTAACTGACTTTACTTTCATGGTGAAAAACAGTTCATATATGTTTATAACCGGGCCAGATGTAGTAAAAAAGGTTACCTACGAAGATGTAAGTTTCGAAGACCTTGGTGGAGCAAAAATTCATACAAGCAAAACAGGAGTAGCGGATTTTGCATTCAATAATGATGTTGAAATACTGCTAAAAATGCGTGAATTCTTTACTTTCTTACCAGCAAATAATCAAGAATCACCGAAACCTAAATCAACCTGTGATTCAGTTAATGATATTGATGAATCCTTAAACACTCTAATTCCTACCAATCCTAATACTCCTTATGATATGTATGAACTCATTGAAAAAGTTTGTGATGGAAGGAATTTCTTTGAACTGAAACCTGATTTTGCTCGTAATATCATAACTGGTTTTGGTAGAATTGAAGGAAACACTGTCGGTATTGTTGCAAATCAACCTATGCACCTTGCAGGATGTTTGGATATTGATTCTTCAAGAAAAGCTGCGAGGTTTGTAAGGTTTTGTGACGCATTTAGCATTCCCATTATCACACTTATTGATGTTCCGGGGTTTTTGCCGGGTACAAATCAAGAATACAATAATATAATACAACACGGAGCGAAACTGCTTTACGCTTACGCTGAAGCGACCGTGCCGAAAATTAGCCTTATCACTAGAAAAGCGTATGGTGGTGCATACATTGTTATGAATTCGAAACATCTAAAAGGTGATATAAATTATGCCTGGCCAACCGCTGAAATAGCTGTGATGGGCCCTGAAAGTGCAGTTGAGATTATATTTCGACATGAAAAAGATCAGCAAACGTTAATCAAAGAATATAAAGAAAAATTTGCTAATCCATTTTTTGCTGCATCACATGGATACATTGATGACATTATAGTGCCAAGTAAAACAAGGTATCACTTTTGTAAAGCATTAGAGCTACTCAAAAACAAGAAGGTAGAAAGGATATGGAAAAAGCATGACAACTTACCTCTGTAACTTTCTTCTAAGCCTTGCTTACAAGTTATGCAATATTATAAGTATAATCAGTGTGCCGTTACCAAGACTCGAACTTGGGACCTCGTCATTACCAATGACGTACTCTACCACCTGAGCTACAACGGCAAGTTTATATATTATGATAATGAATAACACAAAAAAGAATAAGGAAAAAGAAGAGGAGAAAAAAAGATTAGCGAAAGCTTTAAAGCAAAATATTTTGAAAAGAAAAAAGCAGCAACAGAGTAGACAGAGAACCCTTTCAAAACTCGTTTGTGGTGAGGAATTTTTAGGAGAAAGCACCGCAGAATACTCGAATGTATTTGAGAACGACAAAATTACCATCAGAAACTTAAGTTTTGAAGGAGGTATCATGCCAGAACTACCGGAAGTGGAAGTAATCTCTAATTTTTTGCTTGATAAAATTAAAAACAAGCAAATCAGTAATGTTATAGTGAATAATTGGAATTTACGTGCCCCAATAACAAAAAATATTGATGATATGCTAAAGGGCAAAGTCATACGCAACATCAAGCGTAGAGGTAAGTATACCATCTGGAATACAGATGGTAGTGTGGCTGTAATCATACATCTTGGCATGAGCGGAAAGCTTATATATGCTGACCACGATCAAATGCGGAATAAGCATGATCACGTGGTATTTTTATTTTCTGACAATACTTCAATAATTTTTAATGACCCAAGAAGATTTGGATTAGTTATCGTTTTAAATAAAGAACAAGAAACGGATTTTTTTAGCGATTTTGGAATAGAGCCCCTCACGGATGAATTCAGTGGAGACTATTTACAGGAGTTGCTGAAAAACAAAAAAGTGAATATCAAATCAGCGTTAATGGACAATAAATCAATAGTTGGCGTAGGCAACATATATGCTTCTGAGAGCTTGTTTAGAGCCCGTATATCACCACTCAGGTCAGCAAAAAACTTGACCTATAGAGAGTGCGAAAAACTTGCTGCTGAAATAAAAAATACTCTGAGTGATGCAATTGCTGCAGGTGGTTCAACACTGAAAGATTATGCACAGCCATCTGGATCTGCTGGATACTTTCAAAATAACTTTTACGTATATGGTAAAGTTCAAAAACCTTGCAAGATTTGCAATAATATCATAACACTTATACGACAAAATGGCCGTAGCACTTATTTTTGCAACGCGTGCCAGAATTAAGATTTTATTTTTTGATATGATATTTTCACTTGAAAAAGATCCATTTGATTTGTTTTCAAAGTGGTACAAAGCAGTACTTAATTCTCCGTGTGAACAACCAACTGCAATGACGCTAGCAACTTGTAGCAAAGACTGTATTCCATCTGCAAGAGTGGTATTACTAAAGGAATATAGCAAAGAAGGTTTTGTGTTTTTCACTAACGTAAACAGTAAAAAAGGGAAAGAATTGACTGAGAACCCCAAAGCTGCGTTAGTGTTTCATTGGATAGAATTTGCTAGGCAAGTGCGAATTGAAGGAGAGGTTAAACTTCTAAACGATGAAAGAACTGACAAATACTTCTCTTCTCGAGCGCTGGGTAGTCAAATTAGCGCATGGTGCTCAAAACAATCGAGCATTCTGAAAGATTGGCAAGATTTTGAGCAAGCTATAAAATTGAAGGAAAAAGAATTTCACAATACACAAGTTTCTCGTCCTGATTTTTGGGTGGGATTTTGCGTAATCCCAAAAGTAATTGAATTTTGGCAAGAAGGTGAATATAGGAAGCATATTAGATTTAGATACACCCTTGTTGAGGGAAGCGATTGGAAAGTGGAACAATTATATCCCTAGCTACATTCGTTATTGCAGACCCTTCTTAATTTACCATTGAGAATTGGATGACACCCTACTAATCCGAATTCTGGATTAAGGATAAAAAAGAGCAAAAATATCAATAACTTATAATTTTATAGCTAAAGTGACTTAGGTTTACCGATAATTTGAAAAACAACAAATTCGTCATTCCGCTACTTGTTAGCGGAATCTATGCTGAGATACCGCGGCGGTATGACATAGGAAACCTTTCTTGGGTTAGCTATAGAAGGTTAAGAATTTTTCATTGGACAGGCTTCTTATACTTTTGGTGAGGTTAAATTTTGAAGTGAAATTTTTAATAAACAGCAAATAAACAAGTTTATCAAAAAAAGAGTTAAATGTTAGGGTTTTCAGCATTCCGGACAATTTAAAATCAACCTGGGATGGAGGAAGTTAGTGGCGGTCACATACTCTTTCATCACAATGATAAAGAAGCTTACCTTTATCTCTGACGTATTTTAAAGGAATTTTGGGATTATTGATGTCTGTACCACCAGTATCATGCCATTTCTTTTCCCATGTAATATAATATGGTTCAAGGTCTTGCGGCGTTAATTTATATATTTCTTTTAGCTCTATTCCTTCATAAATAGCAAATATCCAATCCACCTTTCGGTATTTTGCAATTATTGTAGGATTCATATGATGATGAGTAGAGAAGCTTTTTGTAAGAAGAGCATTTACTGATTTAAGCTCATATTCATTACCATACTCATCAATGGCATCATTTCCCTCGCGTGCTGGAAGAATAGTGAGTCCAGTTAGTAATAAGACTTGTAGGATTTTTCCGCCGTTGTCCTGAAAGATATCATTTATACCATGCTTAACAGCAAACTCTTGATACTTCCGTATATGAGGAAATATATCTTTCAGACATTTTCTGTCTTGATCCTGATCTAGAAGTGCAGTAGGTTCAACACCAAGGGCATCTGCTATGCGCTCAACATTATCTATAGAGATATTTCTCTCACCACGTTCAACGGAGCCTATATATGTTCTGTGTAATTCACATAAATCAGCAAGAGTTTCTTGGGAAAGCTCTTTTATATTTCTTATTCTTCGTATATTCTGGGAAAGAAGTAACCGCAGAGGTTGTTTTTTTATTTTTGTCATCTTTGTAAGATAATAGTTGACAATTATAAGTCTACAGACTATAAGTATCTTCCATATGGTACATATATTGGAAAAATTTAAATTTAATAATAAACCTACATATACTACAGATAGGGGAGCTGCATATTGTGGAGACTCTCTTAACCTATTGCCGCAATTACCAGACAATAGCTTAGATCTTGTAATAACCAGTCCACCGTTTGCTTTGCAAAGAAAAAAAGAATACGGAAATGAATCCCAAGCCGAATATGTTGCCTGGCTTGGTCAATTTGCAAAATTAGTACATAGCAAACTCAAAGATACAGGCAGTTTTGTACTTGATCTAGGTGGAGCTTATGAAAAAGGCGTGCCATCCAGAAGTTTATATAATTTTAGAGTGCTTATGCATTTCTGTGATGATATAGGCTTCTTCCTTGCAGAAGATTTCTATTGGTATAACCCTTCTAAATTGCCAAGTCCAATTGAATGGGTAAATAAGAGAAAAATCAGAGCAAAAGATTCTGTTAATACAGTATGGTGGTTCAGCAAAACTGAGTGGCCTAAAGCAGATGTCACAAAGGTGCTAGTGGAATACAGTGGTCGCATGAAAAAACTTATCGAGAACCCAAAGGCTTATTATACTCCAAAAGAACGACCATCAGGACATAATATTGGTAGTAGCTTTGGTAAAGATAATGGAGGAGCTATTCCATCAAATCTTTTGCAGATTCCCAATTCAGAGTCTAACAGCCAGTATCTTGCTGCATGTAAGGAACTAGGTGTAAAAGAGCATCCAGCTCGATTCCCTGCTAAATTACCTCAATTTTTTATTAGGTTTCTAACACAACCAGGTGACGTTATTTTAGATATTTTTGCTGGTTCTAACACAACAGGTTTTGTATGTGAGCAAGAAGACCGCTACTGGTTAGCATTTGAAGAAAATAGAGAATATCTTGCTGTATCTGCTTTTAGGTTCTTAGAAAAAGAATGCTCAAAAAAAGAGTTGGCAGTTATTTATCAATGCATTATTCGTGGTAAAGAGCCTGTATTAAAGACTAAGCAGTCTATATTGGATATTGAGTTCACTCAGCAGTCATTAGTAGTTTAGTTATGCTCTTTGTTCATGGTTTTCCCGTTTTGAGCAATAATTTTTTATATAAGCATTTTTGTTGCCTATCCTCAACACTTTCCACATTAGTGTTACTAGCAGAAGTTACTCTTAAATGTTTGTTCATGTTAGCTACAAATGTTAAGAAATTTACCAAATAAAAAAAAGGCAAAAGAAGCCCCGGTTACTATCTATTTTCAGTATTGGCGTTTTTTAAGTCTTAAACGCTGCAATTTAGCTGCTTTTAAATGCAACTCACCTTAGTTTAAATGTTTAAAAAATTTACTAAGCAGAAAAAAAGACAAAGAATCCCCGGAGTGGCTAGTTATTCCACTCTTTATTTTAAAATTTGACGTTGGGTGATGTCTTAAACGCTTTATAAGCGCTTTTCAGCTTACGTGGGTAAAAACCCAAAATTTTTATAAAGACATAGTATGCACATAGTGCAAAAATTAAACAATAGTACGCCAAATACAAGTCTTCTTGTCGTTTTAACTTGCACAGATTGGGAAGTTAAATAATATAGCTTCAGTTTCATGATAAGGGGGCTGGCGAAGGGTGTCAAGTAGTTTCTACCCGAAACCACAATATTCGCACAGTTGGAAAATGGTTGCGGGAGTAGGATTTGAACCTACGGCCTTCAGGTTATGAGCCTGACGAGCTACCGAGCTGCTCCATCCCGCGTCGTTGCTTATTTAGTTATTATATATACAAATAATGAAAAAAGAAAAATAAAATTTCACCACATGCAAATATCGACACACTTATTAACTTTTCTTGACATAATAGTTAGTTATATACGTAACAATCTGCGCAATGAACAATATAACTTGATACTGTGGTTTCCTGTTTTTCAGTGTGTAGGAATTCTAACCTATTTTTCCCTAAGTTTTGAACCAAGCTGCATATCTATTTTTCTTTTGCTTTTACCCACACTAATTTTGATTGCAATATTGTATAAAAGGTACGCGATATTGTGTATCGCTTTAATTGCAGTGCTCATAGGATTTACAGCTAGTAAATTAAGAACAGCTTTAGTTGATACTCAAATTCTTGATAAAGAGAGATATGTAAAAGATATCGTTGCCACAGTGAAGGATATTAACGACAGGGGCTCATATAAACAATTTCTGCTTTCTGTTGAAAAATCCCCTACTATCTCAAAATCCTCTCCTGTCATCCCAGCGCCCCCTTTTGTCATCCCAGTACTTGATACTGGGATCCAGAAAAAAAAGATATGGATTCCAGCGTCACGCGCTGGAATGACACCGGATAGAGCTCTAGATAACATCAGAATATCAGTTAGAACCAAAGTGGAAAAAGGCATTAAAATAGGCGATCAAGTAAAATTATCAGCAAAACTCTTCCCTCTAAAGATTGCGCCCTCGGAGTATGCATACGATTTTGCAAGAATAGCATATTACCAGAAAATAAGTGCAACAGGCTTTGCAACAAGCAAAATAGCCCTGCACAAAAAGGCTGAAGCAAGGAAATTTCAAGAATATATAGAATCTTTCCGTCAATACATTTATGAAAACCTGCAGCAAAATATCAAGAAACCACATGCGGATATAATCTCTGCATTACTGATCGGTAAAAAAGATGGCATAGATCAAAAAACTATGGACGCGATACGAGATTCAGGTATAGCACATTTGTTTGCCATATCTGGTTTGCATTTATCATTCGTTGCTGGTCTGTTTTTTGTAGTGTTTCGTAATTTATTCGCAATATCTGAAACTTTGACTCTTAAGTATAACACCAAGAAAATATCTGCATTCCTTACTATCTTGCCAACCACGTTTTATTTGTTGATTACCGGTATGCAAATTTCTGCTCAGCGTGCCTACATCATGGTGATTTTAGTACTCGTTGCAATAATGATAGGGAGAAAATATCGAGGGTTAATAGCAATTGCGTTTGCCGCTTCAGTGATACTTATCATAGAACCAGAAGCAATTTTAAAGCCAGGCTTTCAGATGTCATTTTCTGCTGTTTTGGCACTGGTTGCCAGTTATCAGATCAATGCCAACAAATTATTCAAAATAAAAATAATGAAATATTTTGTGTCGATAATGATCAGCTCAGTAATAGCAAGTTTAGCAACTGTTCCGTATACGATATATAATTTTAATTATTTTTCAATTAGTGGCATTATCACAAATTTAGTTGCTATACCAATAGTTACATTAATTATTATTCCACTTGGAATAATTTATGTCTTATTGATTCCTTTAGGTATTGAATGGATTATAGCGCCATTTATAGAGCGCCCAATTGACAGTATCTTGTATATAACAAATGCAATCGCTAGTCTTCAGTATTTGGTTATTCCCATTCGCACTTTTCCTGCCTCATCAATTATTATAATAACATTTGGGTTATTGTGGCTGTGCTTGTGGGAAAGAAATTGGCGTTTTTTGGGATTTTTTTTTATTGTACTAGGTATTTGCTTTAGCGCTGCATATAAAACCCCCGACATCCTAATAAATGCTGATAATGTTACTGTAAAAGAAAGTGATAACTTATACCAATTCCCATTACACGGCAAACAGATGGACAAAGATGGAAGAAAAGCCATAATGAAGTAAGTAAAATAGTTGAGGTATAAATGGCATTAAGATCAAAATTATTGGATGAAAAAGTAGTAGAATCAGCAAAAGAAATGCTGAAGAAAGTAAGGAATAATGCATATGTTTCAAAAAAACTAAATGCTGTAATTGCAGCAAAAAAGTACAGTATAACGGCTGTAGCAAAAATATATTGCATTTCAAGAAGCGCACTAACTTCGTGGGTAAAACTCTTGAAATTTGGCAGAGAAGAAAAACTGTTTGCTTCTCCACAACGCCGTAGAAAAACTAAATTAAATCAGGTTCAACTACAGCAAATTGAAGAGTGGATAGAAGAAAATCCTAATATTACCATTAAAGAAATGAGAATAAGAATCCAGGAAAAGTTCAGATTAAATATCAGCAAATCTACAGTACACCGCTATATGCAAAAGATGAAATTCTCATATATTACACCAAGACCAGTTCATAATGGACAAGATAAAAGCAAACAAGAGGAATTCAAAAAAAAATCTCAATGGAGCTATTAGCAAGTATCCAGAAAAAGAGCTATTTTTCTTTGATGAATCACGGTTTGGCACACATTCAAAGGTTGGACATGGGTGGTTTAAAAAGGGGATTAGAACACAGGTTAAAACAAAATTAGGTAGGCAAAATTTCTATCTCTATAGTGCGGTTAATCCTAGAAATGGAGAGAGTTCTAGCTTATTTGCACCAAATGTCAACACTGATTGCATGAACATATTTCTTGAGCAGATGTCGCAATATCTAGAAACACGAGAGGCTTTTCTTGTTATGGATTGTGCTAGTTGGCATAGGTCAAAAAATTTAAAGGTACCTAAAAATATCGATATTATATACCTACCTCCGTACTCACCTGAGCTAAATCCTGTTGAGAGGCTTTGGTTATATATAAAACAGAACATTTTGCGCAATAAAATATACGATACAATTGCTCTGCTTGAGGGTGCTTTGTGCAAATTTATTACTTCTCTTGCCAGCTCCACAATTAAACAACTCTGCAATGTCTCCTATTTGACTGGCCAACAATGAGAGTTGGTATTACTATATTCTCTCACCAGGAAAAATAGGAACTTTGTTGTCAAAACATGGGCGAAGCAAAATGGGCAGAACCAAATTTTGAATCATAAAAAATACAATAACTCAGATAAAAGGCTAAAGTGTAACGATTATGGCTGCATATATAATAAAGGAAATAATAAATTAGTGCTGCTAGCTTATAAAAAAGAAGATATTTCAGAAAATTGTGATAAAGTTGATTTAACAATTCAATTAAGTGAGTTTGACTATTCAGCTTGCAACACTAAAATTATTAAACATGCTGATCTAGAAACGTATGGCACACATTCTGTTTGGTTAACAAATCGTTACGTAAAGATTAATACAGTGCGCTCCAATAGGCCTTGGCACATGTTGAAAAATTAAGAAACTTGATTTTAAGGTTTGGTTAATGTATACCTAAATAAGTTTAAATTAGAAAAATGTTATGGTTACAGACACTAAAGATCCTTTCAAAGACTATTTTGATTTTTTAGGATTTAGAAAACTTTCTGACCAGCCCAGTAGAATTTTGAGCTCTATAAGAAAGTATTCTGGTACTATATCGATAGCAAGTACCATTGCTACTCTTATAGCATTTACTGCCTTTTCTATTCAGCCTGTTACAGTAAGTATTGCTGGGTTTGCGTTCACGCCAGCACCTCTTGCCTTTATTCCTCTTATAGTTCTCTTATTTACTGCTGTTATAAACTTTATAAATACACAAAAAATAAAAGAGAATGAAATAGATAAAAAAATAGGAAACTATCAAGTTGATGAACAGTACAGCCAGATTGCTCAAGAAGCTAAAAAAATTGAAATTGTAACAAATTTAGATAAAAAGGGGGAAAAGCTTTCAATAGTTTTACCAATTTCTAAGACGCAGAGAGAAATACTAGAAGATATAGAAGCAGAAAATAGAAATAGGATTCTCTTGTTTACTGGATCATATGTATTTGGTACTATTATAGTAGTTTCAGCAATATCACAATCCATTAATGCTCCAATAATATTAATAGCTTTATTAGTCGCTATTCTTTTATGCATCATATCAACACTTAGCAATCTAATAAGTAATAGCGTGGATCATGAAAATCATACTATTAGAAAACACAGTTCTTTAGGTCTTCTATTTCCATACTGGTCTGGAAAGGGCATGGTTGTATCAGTAGTAGAAAATAAGCTTGGTAAAAGGGAAAATGAACTAATATCTCTAATGAAAAAACTACTTAGTCCGCTTTGCAACTCATTTGACAGTAACCTTAAAAAAGCTTGCGATTTACTTGATAATAGTCTTTTAAAGCCTGCAAATATTAACATTAAAGAAACGCTTGATCACCTAAAAAAAATCAGAGAAGACATCAAAAAAGATTTAGATTGGCTACATGCAGAAATTTCAGAAGTTTTAAACAACACTAAAGAATTGACAAAAAAAGCACATTCACTAGATATTGAAGGTACTTTTTCTAGGTTAGAGAATGCTATTAAAATTGCTGAAGATAAAATTGAACGATTTGAACCAAGCCGCTTTGTAGGCTGGCTTCAATCAACTACGCAGTCTAATAATAACGAGTTCCTTAGCATGCTAAAAAAGTTAAAAGAGGATACAGAAAAGGAAAAAACGGAATTGAAGAAGCAATTAAACGTAGTAAGGAATGAATTAGAAGAAATAAAAAAGAAGCAAGCTCAACCAAGTACGCCTGATTTAGAAGCTAACAATGGAAATAATACTAATAAATTATTAGTATTAGAAAATAAAGTCAAAGAACTACGTGACACAGTTAGAAAGTTAGAGCTGGAAGCAGAACAAAATAAGCTGCAGCAAAAGAAGGAAAAGTTAGAGCAAAAAAAATCTGAACAAGAAAAAACAGATGAATGGAAAGAAAAAATCAACGGCAAACCAAGTGACTTTCTATATTATTTATTAGAATCTATTAAGCTGGAAGAAAAAGATAATAAAGAAAAAAAGGTTGAGGCAACATTACGAGATTTTGATAATAAAGTTACAATCTACTGGAAAGATGGCTCTCAAACAATTTGCCATATTAAAAAACAAGGTGATCTGCAAATTGAGTCTAGTGCAACAATGTTTACAGACCCAAATGTTCAAGCAGCATGGGAAATGGCGCGGGGTAAATCACTATAGATCACTCAATAATAACCTTAAGTGTTAATAATGATAAAGAGAAATTAAGGTTAGACACCTATATAGCTGAAAAATGCAACATATCACGCAGCAAAGCGCAAAGATTGATACAAAATGAGCAGGTGAAATTACTTGGCATACCGATAATTAATAATGATCACATAGTAAAACCAGGTGAAGAGTATATAGTACATCTCGTTCAACCTGACATATCCACATCAATTGAGCCTAATTATGACATAAAACTTGATATCGTCTATGAAGATGAGGACATTATAGTTCTGAGTAAACAAAGTGGATTAACAGTGCACCCAGGTGCTGGGACAAACAATGATACGCTTTTGAACGCAGTTATCGCTCACCTTGGTAAAATCCCATATACCCATGTAAGACCAGGAATTGTTCATAGACTCGATAAAGATACCAGTGGGCTAATGGTAATTGCAAAAAATGAGGAAGCCCATGGTTTTTTGTCTGAATTGTTATCAAATCGTAAAATAAAGCGGGAATACTTAGCAGTAGTTTGGGGAACATTATCTTCCCAGCAGGGAACTATAGAAACTAACATTGCTCCAAAGCGTGGTAATAAAGAAATGATGTGTGTTACAAAAACAACGGGCAAATTAGCAATCACTCACTATTTAGTGCAAAAAGTTATAGGACAAGTAAGCCTCGTTAAATGCACTTTAGAGACAGGCAGAACACACCAAATTCGAGTCCACATGAGCCACATAGGACATTCCATAGTTGGTGACCAAGTTTATGGGAAAAATAGTAGTAAAAGCACAAAATATGCTAAAAACTCTAGTTTTATTCGTAATTTCAATAGACAAGCACTACATGCTTATACACTGGGCTTATATCACCCCAAAAGTAAGGGATACATGGAATTTGTCTCTGATTTACCGCAAGATATAAAAACTTTAATTGGTGAGTTTGACAACATATCTTAATAACATTCGTATTAACCTGTCAATATTATCATCCATGTTATCAGGAAGTTAATTAATGAAAGAAAAACTGCTGCACTACCTAGATCTTTCACCTTTTTTGAAAGTATGTGTTGTTCACTGGAAATACGCTCAATTGTCGTTTCAAAAGCAGTGTTAACAATTTCCACAATTAACACCAGGAATAGGCTGCTTATCATTACTGCACGTTCTAGATTACTTACATCCAAAACAAACAAAATTGAGACACATACTATAAAAAGCAGTAACTCCTGTCTGAACGCAATTTCTGATATAAAAGCTGATTTTATTCCTTCACAAGAGTATTGAATTGCTTTTATTAGACGAATAATGCCCTTCTTCATTATTATTCACAAAACCCTTTAATCAAAATTTTAACTCATTTGGATTTGCTACACCCTATAACATTTTTATCATTTGTTCACCCTATTGGTTTTGAAATTAAGATTTACTGCAACTACAATAAGTACTCTTATCATCACATTTTGGTGTTAAGTCGGGATAGAACGTGAGTATAGCATCATTCTTTCTTACAAACACTGATTGATAATCGTCATCTTCCATTTTATACAGGCACATTCCATCCTTTCCTAATTCCTTAAACGCCTTAGTTGCAGAAATTAAAATATCATCAGCATGAAGGTTATATGCGTATCCATTTGGGCATTTAACTTTCACTTCCCCATCCTTACCTAAATATTTCATTCCAAATGTATAAACTGGCGGCTTAATATCTGATTTATTGCATAGGGACTTATCATTCCAAATTGCACCTGCCCATTTATCTTCTTGAGCTTCAACATATCTACCTACAAAATGCATGCCACCTAATTTATCGTTTGGCTCACCACAAAAAATATGTCCAAACCCTACAGTTTCTTTTTCACTTCCACTATTTGTAAACCAAATGTTAGCCAGCTCATCTTTAAATAACTCCAAATCCGCATCTGGTGTGACAATTTGATGATCAAGCTCATCATATATTCCTTTCACTACTTCTTGATGCTGCGGACAACTAAGTAAAATTTTGAAATCTTCTTTATCTGGATGTGCTCCCCAATCTCCACAAACTTTCAACACTCCTCTATCGAAGTCAGTTAATTCTGGAAACGGTGGTATATAACCTGGTTGTGAACTGAAAAATGGTTCAAAATTGACCTCAACATTTTCTTCTACATAGCCGGTGTGAAAATAATGATCCATAATATAAAAAATAAACCCTATTATTGGTATTATTAAACACAAAATTAGTTTAACTGTCTTCGACATAATCACGTTCACAAAAAAGCTAGCTTACAAGAAACAATTTAAAAAAGTTTTAATCTAATCATTTTTGCAGAGCAGCAACTCCTGGCATTTCGTCACCACCCAGCCAACTTAAAAACGCTCCTCCACCAGTGGAAACACATGTAAAATCCTTATCGGTAAGGCCTGCAGCGCTTATTGCAGATAGACTATCACCTCCCCCTATTATGCTGGTTAACTTTCCTTTGTGCGTTAAGTCACTTACGACTTTCATTACCCCTATTGTACCATTTGCAAAAGCTGAATGTTCAAAAACACCAATAGGTCCATTCCACAGCAGAGTCTTACTGCTCGCTATTATACTGTTTATTGTACTCAAAGTTTGTGATCCGATATCCAAAATTATATCACCGTCCAAAATGGACTCAGTTTTTCTTGAAATACTAGTGCTGTAATCAGAGTTTACTGCAACCAGAACGTCTTCTGGCACAACTATTTTGCAATTGTTTTTATTTGCTGTTTCAACAATATTATGTAGAAGGTCGTCAACACCATTTTGAAAGAAAGATTTCCCTATATTTACTTTGCTAAATGACAAAAAATTATTGGCTATTGCACCACCTAGAA
The DNA here is from genome assembly GCF_018454475.1 of Wolbachia endosymbiont of Rhagoletis cerasi. Classification (NCBI taxonomy): domain Bacteria; kingdom Pseudomonadati; phylum Pseudomonadota; class Alphaproteobacteria; order Rickettsiales; family Anaplasmataceae; genus Wolbachia; species Wolbachia endosymbiont of Rhagoletis cerasi. The sequence goes on from NZ_JADCNC010000015.1 coordinate 36,479, forward strand.
CTAGGTAATCAACCTTTTCTGTTAGCTTCATAAGCACTTTTATTTTAGTTGATATTTTAGCTCCCCCAACTATCGCAGTAATAGGTTTAGCTTTAAACGATACAGCTTTTTCAAGACACTTTAGCTCATCTTGTAAGCAAAATCCCGCGTAGGAAGGTAAAAACTCTGTAATGCGTGAAATAGAAGCGTGAGCTCTGTGAGAGCAAGAAAATGCATCATTGACATATGTATCCGCCAGAGATGCTAATTGTCTGGCAAAGTTTGCATCATTCTCCTTTTCACCTTCATAAAATCTTAGATTCTCCAGTAATATTATATCTCCTGCATCCATAGCACTCACTGCTTTTTGCACTTTTTCACCAACGCAATCATCAATGAATTTCACTTTTTTATTTAGTAACTGTGATAAAGTGTCAATTATATTTTTTAGCGACAGATTATTGTCTCTAGCCTTTGGGCGTCCAAAATGCGATATAATAATAATCTTTGCACTCGCATTCACTAAATACTGAATAGTAGGCAATGCTCTCAAAATACGAGTGACATCACGAATTTCTCCATCTTTTATAGGAACATTGAAGTCAACTCTAAGTAAGACGGCTTTATTGTGAAGATCACAATTTTCTATACTAGGTATGTTCATTACAAAATTGAAGCTATAAAGTCACTATACAGCAGTTTGATCTAAAGTAAAGTTTTAAGCTTACGAACGTTTAAGGAAATTTGCATGCCAAACGCTTGACACTGGAACCTTATCGTCATGCCGCTGCGAACCGTCATACCGCTGCGGCGCTAACAAGAGATCCCGCTAACACGTAGCGGGATGACGAATATATCGCCGCGGTATCTCTTAGCAGCTAACAAGTAGCGGGATGACGATTGTCAGGGTGTCATCCCAGCACCCCTATGATGTCATTTAAGTAGCTGACACTGGTTCCTTTATGATGGCAGTGCCCCTATGGTGTCATTCCAGTGCTTGACACTGGAATCCAGCCTTTCCATAATCATCAAAACATTGTATTTTAACGTAAAACAGCTATTTT
>NZ_JADCNC010000016.1:0-133595 GCF_018454475.1 Wolbachia endosymbiont of Rhagoletis cerasi
AAACCCTAGTCATTGTCTATTTTCAGTATTGGCGTTTTTTAAGTCTTAAACACTGCAATTTAGCTGCTTTTAAATGCAACTCACCTTAGTTTAAATGTTTAAGAAATTTACTAAGCAGAAAAAAAGGCAAAGAAAACCTAGGGTAGCTAGTATTCAAATTCTCCCTTGTCTATTTGACGTCTTTTACTGTCTTAAACGCTTTATAAGCGCGTTTCGGCTTGTATAGGTAGAAACCTAAAAGTTTTATAAAGACATGAGGTGCACATAGTGCAAAAAATTAAGCATGATTTACGCCAAATACAAAGTTCCCTTTGTCGTTTTAATCTGCAGATTGCGAAGATAAATAAATAGCTTCAGTTTCATGATAAGGGGGCTGGCGAAGGGTGTCAAGTAAGTTTTGCATTTGATCCGTTTCTATGACTTAGATGCCAGTGCCTGCTACTTGACTCTCGGCTGGGTCGAATTTGTATAGCTACATTGTCGGTAAATCTAAATTGCTTTAATAATTTTGATTGAAAAATAGTTTTTCTATTATATAAATGCTACTTTAGGGTAATCAAAATGGAAGACGATAAATATAGCCTAGGTTTAAGGGTTATCCATTGGTTGATGGCTGTTTTTATTATCGGTATGCTTTGTTCTGGACTTTATATGAAAAGCCTGCCACTTAGCAATGAAATTAAGTTCAACATATACGCTATTCATAAGGCTTGCGGTATCACTATTCTTGGATTAATCATAGTACGCATATTTTTTCGCGTCTTTACTTATGTTCCACCACTTCCAGCAAATTTTTCTCGGTTTGTAATCAATATAAGTAAAGCAGTACACTTTGGTTTATATTCTTTGATGGTGCTAATGCCACTATCTGGCTATGTCATGTCTTCTGCTTCTGGCAAACAGATCAAATATTTTTTTCATATCCCTTTGTTGATTAATCAAAACAAAGATCTAGCTAACACGGCTAACGAGCTACATTCGATGCTTGCATATTTTATGGTACTCTTTATAATCTTACATATACTTGGCGCTTTGAAGCACACATTTATAGATAAGCAAAACATTTTTAAACGTATGATATAGGTTATATGTTAAGTAGCCTCTGGAAAAAAGGAACAGATTTTCTTGGCAGTGAGTTTGCTATAATGGGTGGTGCTATGAGCTGGGTTTCAGAGAGAAACTTGGTCTCAGCAATCTCAAACGCTGGTGGTTTTGGTGTGATTGCATGTGGTGCAATGTTTCCAGACTTGCTAAAAAAAGAAATCATAGAGACGCTGCAATTAACTAACAAGCCATTTGGTGTAAATCTAATTACTATGCACCCAAAGTTGAGTGAGTTGATAGATGTGTGTATTGAAACGAAAGTGAGCCATATAGTGCTTGCCGGTGGACTGCCAACAAAGCCTAATATAGAAAAAATCAAGGGTGCAGGCATTAAAGTTATGTGCTTTGCACCAGCATTAAGCCTTGCGAAAAGGTTAGTGAAAATGGGAGTAGATGCGTTAATAATAGAAGGAATGGAAGCAGGTGGACATATAGGTCCAGTGAGCACTTCTGTTCTTGCACAAGAGATATTGCCTCATTTTAAAAATGAACAAATACCAGTGTTTGTTGCAGGTGGAATAGGCAGAGGCGAAGTGATAGTTAATTACTTAGAAATGGGAGCAAGTGGCTGTCAAATAGGCACATTATTTGTCTGCACTAATGAGTCAATTGCCCACAAAAATTTTAAGGAAGTGTTTATTAAATCGGCCGCACGTAATGCAATACCTTCTGTACAGATAAGTGCTGATTTTCCTGTAATTACAGTAAGAGCTATAGCCAACAAAGCAAGCGATGATTTCATGAAGCGTCAAAAAGAAGTTATTGATGAATACCAAAAGGGACAGATCTCAAAAGAAGATGGGCAGCTTGAAATAGAAAAGTTCTGGGCTGGAGCTTTAAGAAGAGCAGTAATTGATGGAGATGTTGAAACGGGATCTTTAATGGCCGGTCAAAGTGTTGGCATGGTTGATAGGGAAAAGCCTGTAAAAGAAGTAGTGGATATGTTAGTTCAACAAGCAAACAATTATATTGAGAGCAAATCTGTAGAAGTAGAAAACCCAGAAAGCAAATAGTTAAGCGACCTCACAATAAGCAAGTTGCCATTAATTATCCATAATATGGCATAATTATCCAATTTTAATGTAAAATTAACGCTAAAGAGGTATCTATACATTTTATTTGTATGGAGGAGTCTATGCCAGGTACTTTAAAAAAACCTCAGAATAATAAAGAAGTTATTAACCAACAATTGCACGACACTATATACAAAAAGGTAACAAAAAAAACACATAATCATGAAAGCCCAAAAAAAAATGGAGATGGAACTATCAAAAAATGCATAGAGTTGTTCAAGGAAGGAGCTAGTCCTGAGGTATTAACTGAATTAGAAAAATCGCTGAGAGAACAATTAGAAAAATCACCAGAAAAACAAGAGGAATATCAAAAACATTATAAGTATTATATCGAAAACTTTCTTCCTGCATTGAAAGATGAAGTAATAAAATCAGAAGAACTAGCTGTACCTACAGTATTTAACAATGAAAGAGAACAATCACAAAGACCACAAACAAAAAGAGGAAAAATAGTAAAAACAATTTTGGATATTACTAACAGGAGCAGCAGTGTAAGCTCAATACCAAATGCTGTTGAAGAAAATATTGAAGATCAAATGCAGCTAGGACATATTGAAGAGCAAAACAACACACAAGAAACACCCTTGAATGTAGCTGAGAAAAAAAGTGGTGATAATAAAATACTTAGTAATTCAGATGTTGCAGAGGAAGTGTTTGAAAAATATAGCAAGGTTGTGAAAGAAATAGAGGAGAAGAAAACTTCTAAACTCAGTAGTGGCAATGACTCAGATAGTGGAATAGACTCACCTAGAACGAGTAAAGAAAGTTTGAAATCACCAGTAAGTAGCAGAAGGAGCAGTTTAACTTTAGTAACAAGCACTTCATCTGAGGAAAGTTTAAACTCAACATTGAGCTCTGTTGAAGGAGATAATGGCTTACAACCAGAGGGTGGAGAAAAAACTGAGTTATTAGAATCAAATTTGGAATCCCCAAAAGAAAACGAGACTCAAGTGCAGCCAGAGCAGACTGTAAAAAAAGAGCCAAAAATGCAAGAAAATGAAAACTCAGATGGTCAAGCAAATCCAGATCAAGTTAAGAAAGATATCCTACTTAAAAACCAACCCAATAACAGAAATCTTCACGTTGCACTTGTAGCAGGTTGTGCTCTCTCCACAATAGGGTGCATTGTTGCAGGAGCAATGACATCAGGATTGATAGGAGCAGGACTACTTGCTATGGTTGCAGTGCTTGCTATAGCAGCAGTAGCTGAATTGCATTCAAACTTCCTATCAAGTAAATTAACATCCATTAATGTGAGTCCTCTTGTTGATGATAAGAGCTTACAGCATGTTCGCAGCGGTAAAAATTAAATATGTGTTACTTGTAGTGGATAAGTGAATTCAGTTCTTGCCTATTGATATAAAAGTTGTTATATTTGAGGAATGTTTAAAAGGTGTTTAGTTGATGCGCATTCAATTGAATAAAGTTTTGGTTTTTATAGCCTTATTAAGTTTCATTTTTGCATCATATTCTAGCGAAGCAAGTTCGGCGAGTGATGAATTAAAGGGTATACAAGAAACGGTAAAAAATTTTATTTCTTCATTTTCAGTTAAAGATACTGTAGAAAATATGAGTCCTTCAACAATCATAGGGTTGTGTATAGCTGCAGTGATACTTGCAGTAGTGTTCAGAGGTCTAATCTTTTTTATGATAATGTTTGGTGTACTGGTCCTGATGTTCGGTAGTACAGAAAAGGCAACAGACTACTTAAAAGAAAAATTTAACTTTGCAAAAGATATAAAATTACAATCCGATAGCGAAAAAAAAGATAAAAATTAAGATAGTATTTTTATCTTTTTTAATTATCTTTATTGAATACGCATATGCAGTTAAAAGTACCAACAGTTAACTCTAAGCTTAAAAAAAAGAACAACTTAGCATTACTAGAAAGCATTGATTTAGATTTTGTTCCTTATGCTTGTCATTACGATGAAGAAACCATACTAACAAAACAGGGAGAATTGTTAAAAATAATCAAGTTAGAAGATTATTCTTCTGTTGATAACTACAGCGACCTCAGAACTGAAATTAGAAAAAGCATATCAAAAAATATTAATAGCCTGTGTTTTACCGTTTGGATTCATACCGTTAGAAAGCGCAATAAACTGAGCTTGAAATGGAATAAAACTGAAGACTTCTCTGACAACCTACATTCAACGTGGTTTAATAAACTAACTGATAGTAAATTACAGTATATAAATGAACTATACATTGTAATATTGTTTAGCGATTTTGGCAAGCATACTAATAATTCGTTTTTTTTCAATAGAATAAAGAATAAGCATAAGTTGTCTTTACAAGAAAGCCATCAGGAGTTGCAAAAGATAACTGACGTAATTCAAAATGATTTAGGACCTTTTGGAGCTAAAAAACTGAGTCTAAGGTTTAGTGAAGGTAAAATATATTCTGAAATGATAGAATTTCTCCACTATATTGTTACATTAACGCACAAAGATTATCCAATACATGAAAGGGACCTGTCGCAATATATTAGAAATTTTAAAATAGCTTTTGGTTTCAATACATTTCAAACAATATTTGAAAATCAACAGAAATTTGGCTCTATTTTCAGCATAAAAGAATACCGGGAAATCTCTTTAGGTAATATAGATAGATGCTTGCAGCTTGAATCTGAATTTATCATTACAGAAATAATGATATTTACTAGTAATAACAAAGCAATAAAAGAATTTAAAAAACAAATCAACATGCTGCAAATTAGTGAGGATAATACCTTACTTAAAAGCTCAGGAATTGAAGAAATAATAGAGCTTGAAAAGACCTCTAGTATAGACTTCTGCCAACAGAAAATTATTTTTACAATATTTGCAGATGATAGGAATAAGTTAGCTGAAAGTATTAGTGATTTATCTTCTATAATGTCATTAGTTGGCTTCATGATGTTTAGAACTGATTTACATATGGAAAGTCATTTTTGGGCACAACTTCCAGGCAATTTTGCTTTTATTACGCAACCGAAAAATATCTTAACAAAATACGCTTGCAGCTTTGCTATGCTGCACGATTTTACGTCAGGTACATTAAAAGGAAGAAGGTGGAAAGAAGCGGTAATGATTTTTTTCTCAAAAAAAGGAAATCCTTACTTCTTTAATTTTCATGGAAAAAGAAATAATGGCCATACTACGATACTCGGAGCTCCAAATTCAGGCAGAACTTCACTCATTAATTTTCTATTATCAGAATCAAGAAAGTTTAACCCAAGAATTGTCATATTGGATAACACTGGAAAATCAATAATTTTTACTAAAGCAGTGAGTGGTAAATATTACATAATCGATCCAAAATATAAGGACAAAAGCCTAAAATTTAATCCACTAAACATTGAAGATAGTGCTTCCAATCGCAATATGTTGGTTGAACTGATCAGAAGAATGGTAGCCGATACGAGCTTGGTGGACGTAGAAGAAAAGATAAGAAAAATTGTGGATTCTATATTTGCTATACCCAAGGAATCACGTTCTATTTCACAAATTTCTGAGGTGCTCTTGCTCCTTGGGGGTAAGATAAGTAGATGGTGTGACGATGGTGACTTTGCTTACTTATTTCAAGATGGTGATGAATCAGATATTGACTGGGAAACAAAAATTATATCTCTCAACACCGCAAACCTTACAAAACAAAAGGAATGTATGTCCGTGATACTTTACTATTTTTTATATTCTTTTGAGGCAAAATGTGATGGCTCGCCTGCAATACTTGTTTTGGATGAAGCATGGGAGATAAGTAATATTTTTCCTACAGAGAAAGAGTTTGATAACTGGATGCAAAGAATGACGGAACTAAATGTTGTAGTAATCCTAAGTACTGAGAATTTAAATCTCGCATTTGCTAGCAAATTTACTCAATATTTAGATAAACATGTTGATACAAGAATCTTGATGCCGAACGTCAATGCAAATAGATTATACATGAAGGCATTTTCTCTATCGAAAGAGGAGCTGAATATAATTCTGCAGACGCCAACACAGGAAGGTTTATTTTTGATAAAACAGTACAAAGGATTAGTAACTTTAAATTTAGATTTAAAGAATATGCAAGAAATACATGTACTTTCAGCTAACAAAGAGACGATAAAGTATATGTACGAGGCAATAAAGGAAAAAGGAGAAGAAGTTAATGAGTGGTTACCGGTATTTTATGAGAAGTGTAAGGCTTAATTTCTTATTGATATTTTTTTTGATACTTGGTCTTTCGTATCAAGGATATGCTGATTGTCCAACATTTGTAGAAAGTAATACTTGGTGGGAAGCAATAGTTGGTGGAGATTGGGTAAAGGAAATTAAGGTGCAAGCAATAAAAGATCAAGGAGTTGATGGTTACTTTAATCCCAAAATTAGAGTATGTGCTTATGATGGACAAAGTTATTGTTATGACTTACAAAGTGGGGAATCCTGCCGCCAGATATATGGAACGCAAGGTACAGGAGCTGGAGTTTCTGCTGCAGCTTTTATCGACTGGGAAGGAGATAAAACAAAAGCTGGAGGAGAAATTGCTCGGGGTCTTAAATGGGAATGGGCAGACGGTGTTACTGATGAGGAAAAAAGAAGATTCGCTAACTCTCCTAAAATATGTGCTTGCAGTCAAAAAGGGGCTTGTATGTCAGGAATTTCTTCATGGGGTTCTAGAGTATTTTCGGGTGAGAATATTTTCCGTCCTGGGGAGATGGAAAAAGTCTGTGATACCTGCTACCAAACGGCAGTAAAATGTGCTCCTGTTCCACTTGCACCTGGCCCCCCTCCATTTTGTGAACAACTTGCAATGTCGCTTCCACAAGTTAGAATTGTTCCTATAACAGATAAAGACAATGATTACTTTAATCCTAAGGTTAAGGTAATCATTGGTGATCTGAAAGGAAGAGACGGAGAGATTGGAGAAAAATTAGATTTCCCTAAAGGGTATGGAGAAAATAAAGCTGAGTGGCGCTCTATTTTAGACAAAGATGGCATCACGTACTACTTCAAAACTTATAGAGAAAAAGATAAGCTCTGCGCTGAATACCTTGGAACTCAAAGTATAGATGAAAACAATCCACAGTTCATCCGCTGTTTTCCTGCACCACCTGCTCCAGAACCTGAGATAGTGGAGATAGTAAATGCAAATACATTGAAAGTAGAAATGAAGATGAGTGAGAGCACTTGTGCTAAAGCACATGGAACCTATAGTAATGGTTCCTGTACTTTTAATGTTAATACTGACCTCAACCATCCTATAAACATTGGCCCCCTATCTTTAAAAGTAGTAAAACCAGCAATAGTAGCAAAAACAACTGATAGTAATATTGATAATATTATAGAAGGTATATTAGAAAGTAATCCGCAACAATTTAAAGTTCTGAAAGAATATGGCTATGTTCCTGATGTGCAAATTAAATGTTCTAAAGGCGGAAGTTTTTATAGTTTTAATGATTTTGAGAAAAAGTTAAAAGACAAATCTATTCAATGTGAATTTAATAACTCTGGGCAGCAGGAAATAGAAGTAAAGTATAAAGGAAATTCTAACAGTAAAATGCTTTGTCTTTCTGGATGGCAGCCAGAACCAGAGGAGTTTGTTCTTAAAAGAGAAAATAAAATAATACCACTAAAATTAATGGGAACAAGATATACTAAATACAATGCTGTTTACTTCAAGGAATCAAATCAGTTCTATTATCTTCCAAGCAAGGAAAATAAAAGAGCCGATCTCTTAAACAGAGATCAGAGTGAGTTAGATAAAATAATATTCAATAAACAAGGGTATGTTTTCTTCCCTGATGAAAATGAGCAGAAGAAGGGAGAATGCAGTTACTGTGTAAAAAGAAATGATGAGATAGACGATACATTTAAATCTAGTAAAGGACTGAAAGTAGTATACAAATTGACGGATGTAGAGCATAGAGAAAAATGTAATCAAGGTGATGATGGTTGTATCTGCTTTACTGGAACATGCAGCCGTTCAACACGATATGTAGACAAAGAAAACACTCAACCTTTTTATACAAAGATTTCACAAAATACAAATGGCGTTGTCACACAACAAGAAGCACCAATTAAAGCAAACAGAACGGAGGTCTTTTACGCTGATAAATTGTGTAGGTTCGATTTAGAAGGTCTCAAAAAGAAATTAAAAGAAAAATTAAAAGAGATAATCAAGGAACATCTGAAAAATAAGAAACCAGATCTTGAAAAAAATAATGAAAAATCCTATGATCATAAAAATAAAGATGTTTATACAGATGACTTATCAATAAAATTTGATCGTATTAAAATAGAAGCGTGGGGAAGTGGTGAAGCAGGTCATATACAAGGTAGTGGCTGTGACAATCAAAAATGCCATTCTACTGAAAGCAGAGTAGGGATGCCAGGAGATTATATTAAAGCTAAACTGAAAATCGATCCTAATTATCCTATAATTAAGGTGCAAGTCACAGAGGGAGGGGGTAACCAGGAAAGTAACCTCTCAGATAAGGACGGGGGACCTGTTTTCATAGAAATGTGCAATTCGCAGAAGCAACATTGCCAGCAACTGATTACTGTTGCAGGTGGAGGTGAGTATAGAACATACGGTGGTAAGGGTTATGAGGAAACAGTAATTCATAAGCAAGATTTAAAGCTAGAGGAGAAAATTGTAAAGGCAGATAAACTGCAGTCTACACAAGACAATCAAATAGCATATATAGAAAATGGTGAAATCAAGTATGAAACAGTAGAGTGTGGAAGTGGTTTGAGAAGCAGTAGATCTGGTGCAGGTGGCTGCATTAATAAAAGCAAAGGAATTTATGGTAAAGGCTCTCCAGGGTATGTGAAGATTAGACCTATTATAAAGGAATTTGACGAAGAAGAAATAAATGCTGCTATTAAAAAAGTAATAGAGGATCTATACGATCTTGAAACTATGACTGATTTTTGGGTAGGGGATCTTAACGTGAATATAAGTGGGATAATTAAAGAGGAAGTCAAAAAAGAATTATCAAGGTAAAAAGATATAGCTCTGGAAATGATGCTCTTGTTTTAATAATTAATTAAAGTAAAGCATGTAGTAAATGGTGTAATTGCTGTATCTTAACAAAAAGGTATAACGAATGTAAGAGGAGGGTGCTTTATGTCTCTAAAGAATAAAATTTCTGAGTTAATAGAACAACAATTTAGCATTAAATACCATGACAATTATTTGGCTTACACTATACATAATTGGGCTGCAAGCGAAATATCTGATTCTATTACTTTTTGCATAATTGGTTGTGGAAATTGCAAGATTGGATATCAAGATGTTGCAAAGTCATTCAACATAACAAAAGAAGAAATTGACCAAGGTAATATTGCAAGCATAGAAAGTAAAATAAAAAGTGAAGCTGAAAAATCAGGTAGCGAGTTTTCTGAGTTGATTTCTAGAGTGGATCAATCGCTAAAAGAGCAGAGTGAAAAGTCTATTGTACAAATTTTAGATTCATCCGCTGAGGAGATGTTAAGGAGTTTCTGTGATAGCCCTGTACAGTCTCCAGAGCCTCAAGAACCCTCTGCTTCATCTGAAGAGCATGCTACAGAAGGCCCAGAAACTAGTGTTAATTTAGATCTTTTGTCAACCTAATCAACCCCATATATATGTTTTTTTTGTACCCATGCTTTGCGTTTTGGGGTGGAAAGAAAGCACCATTCTTCGTTGCATTTTTCTATCTTCATCACAACAAACTTGTCTATTTTCATAGTAATCTTGCTGTCTACACTCTGTTTTTGATATCCATAAGTATCTTCTTTTACAATCGCGTAGCGCTTATCACTAAGAAGATTGCCTTTTATCCATCCGCAGTCTTCATCTATATCGCAGACCTTTTTCCAACTCTCAAACTCTTCTATCACTTTCAGGGGCAGATTTTTGCAAGTGTATATCCATTTTACAGGATAGTGAAACCCTGGCCCCGTTCTCATGTTGATCTTATTTGATTTGGTTGAAACAAAGTTATTAGCAAACAAGCTATGGCTAAATAATAAAAACAATAGGATAATAGTACTGAACCAAGATCCCAGTGTCACGCACTGGGATAACGTGAGGGATAGTGTAACAGATTTATTCATCATAATTCACGATTAGGTTGACATAAGATAAAGAGTAAATTAAAAATTGAATAGATCTTTAAATGCAAAATCAATGCCTATAGAAATATTAATGCCTGCTCTTTCACCGACAATGAGCAAAACTGGAGGAAAAATTGTAAAGTGGCATAAAAAAGAACAAGACAAAGTTGAAGTAGGCGACGTAATTGCTGAGATAGAGACTGATAAAGCCATAATGGAGTTTGAATCTATAGATGAAGGAGTTTTAGCAAAAATTTTAGTAACAGAAGGAACAAGTGGCGTGCCTGTAAATCAACCAATAGCTTTAATGCTGGAAGAAGGAGAAGATGAAAGTGCACTTAACAACTATACTTCAACTTCCATCAATAGTGCAGTTAAAAAGGAAGTGACAAAAAGTGCTGTTGATAATCAAAAATCAGAACACCAAGATTTAAACGGAAAGCCAATAAGTCATTCTTCGGTGTCATTCCAGCGCGTGACGCTGGAATCCAACCCCTCAATGTCATCCCAGTGCTTGACACTGGGATCTAGAAAAGAAGAATGGATCCCAGTGTCAGCTACTCAGATGACAGAGGGTTATGCAGAAGGTAGAACAAAAATAAGCCCATTAGCTAAGAAAATAGCTCAAAATGAAGGGGTTAATGTGCAGCAATTAAAAGGTACAGGACCATATGGTCGCATAATTAAGGCTGATGTGTTGGAGTTTTTAGGCAGTGGTATACATACTGAAAGTCCTGAGAAAGATACCATAGTTGAAGTAAGCAACATGCGCCAAGTGATAGCACAGCGCCTGACTGAATCAAAACAGAATGTTCCACATTTTTATTTAACTGTAGACTGCCAGGTTGATAAGTTAATATCGTTAAAAAACGAGATTAACTCAGCAGATGAAAACAATAAAGTAACAATTAATGATCTAATCATAAAAGCTGCAGCTTTCAGCATGAAAAAATTTCCTGATATAAATTCTTCGTGGATAGATAATAAAATACTGAGATATTCAAATATAGATATTTCAATCGCTGTGGCACTTGAAGATGGGCTAATTACTCCTATAGTAAAAAATGCTGATAAAAAGGGTATTTTATCTATATCAAAAGAAGTGAAAGATTTAGTAAGCAGAGCAAGATCTGGAAAATTGAAACCTGAAGAGTTTCAAGGAGGAGGGTTTACTATCTCCAACTTAGGGATGTTTGGTATAAAAGCCTTCAGTGCTATAATCAATCCGCCGCAATCTTGCATTATGGCAGTTGGTGCATCTAAAAAACAACCAATTGTTATGAATGAGAAAATAGAAATAGCAGAAATAATGACAGTAACGCTCTCTGTTGACCATAGAGCAGTTGATGGGGCACTCGGAGCAAAGTTTTTAAATGCCTTTAAGCATTATATAGAGAATCCTCTGGTGATGTTTATTGAAACTGCGGTAACTTATTAGCATCGTTATTACAAAATTAATACCTCTAAGTTTATAATTCTACTAGTTAATAGGCTTAGAGGTAAAAAAATGAATACTACAGTAGAAAAAAATAATTCAAAAATTTTTCCTAAAAATGAAGGAAAGATTAACTCAAAAGGCATGGTTGCCCCACCTGTTCCTCCGAAATCTTCCCAAGCTAAATTTGCTGGAATAAAAGCGATTTTTGAGCGAAATGCATCTCATTCCCAAGCAAATGATAGTAATAAAACAGTAAGTAGCAATCTTGGAAGAACATTTGGCTCAACAATGCAAAAACTCATGGAAGACAACATTCATAGCACTCCTAACAAACAACGCCGTGATTCAGGGGATAGTGGTATCAGTGATGTTAGTAGCAGTACTCTTGATAAAAAAGCTAAAGCTTATAATCCTCTTGATTGGAATCCAATCTATCAAGGTAAAAAGCGTTTTAGTTTAGACAATATGTCGAGCAACTCGTCTTCGTACAGTGAAAAAAGTAATATTTCAGATATAAGCGATAAGTCTAATAATTCAAACATTGTTAGATGTAATATTACTAGGAGTAACAGTAAGGAGGACCTTCATAAACCTGATGCTTCACATAATGACAAATCTGCAGGCAAAAAATTATCTAATGTCAATGTAAGCGAATTAATCAGAAAGTTTGAACAAGGTAGTGACATAGTAAAAGGGCGTTAATCAAATGTTACCCTATCCTTGTATATGCAAAGGTAGGGTATCTTTTTAAAATATTATGTCCTTTATAGCTTTGTTAATTTTTGACTCCTTCTCTGCAAAAGCAGTTTCTAGAGAGGTTTTAAGTTTTTCCCATTCTTCTTGACCATTTAGAACTAAAGATTTATATTCACTTTCAATTTTTTCCAATGCTGTTTGATATGAAAAACCTAATTCCTCATATATATCAATATTTATCGATTGCAGTATTACCAAAAATGAAAACAAATTCGGATCAGGTAATTCTTCCTTTATATAATTCAGAAGACATAGTTTTATTTTTTTCACGCAGTATTCTATTGTTTTCAGCGATAGCAATAGACTTTCTGCATAAAATATAAAACTATCTATAATTAAACTTTTTGATTTTTTCGGTAATTTAATATTTTCAAATAGTTCTTTTGTAAATTTTTCTATCGGTTGTTTTGGCAAATGTAAAGAGAGATCAGTAAAAGATTTTAGGTCAAAATTTGGTCCAAGTATTGTGCTGATTGCTCTTTGTACATTACTCTTATCTTTACTTACAGGAATAATGAAAACCAGCCCCTCCACATCAAGCATATACTTTATAGATTCCAAAAAATCGACAACGAATTTAGGACGGCACACATCAAGATTATCCACCATTATATAAATGTTTTTGTCTTTTCTGATTTTATTAACCACATCCGCTAACTGTGTTTTAAAATCTCTAGTACTCTCTTTTCTTCTTTGGAGAAGACTTAATTCACTCAAGACAAAACCTATGTCTTTTTTATCAGCCTCTTTTGCAGCATCAAGAAATACTGAAAGCATAGCAAGTGGAGATTTACTGATCAGCTTTCCTAGTGTGTTTAGAGAAAATAGCTCTTGGTTTATGTTCTTGAACTGTTGTATAACGCTTCTTTTTACTTCATACGATGCAAATAAATCTTCAAATAGAAAATTTAAAAAAGAAGGAAGTGGTTGGTCCAATGCATTGATATCCCATGCGCTATAATAAGCTGCAATTTCATTTTGCTGTTTTAACTCTTTTACCCATTCTTTCAAAAAAAACGTCTTGCCCCATCCACTATATCCTTCCAAAGATATTATTGTAAAAGACTGATCAATCGTTTTTACTATAGTGCTGAACTTATTCGTAAATTGCTTATAGTTTAGGCGGTCATTTTTCCAAGCCACCACTTTAAGTGGTGGCGCTATTCCTTTCTTTTTGAATGTTATTAGCGATATAAGTTTTTTTAAGCACATGTCTTATTTTATATTTAACTCATATTCTTGTCTTGAAGTAAGTGCTATCCTCAGCGTTCCTTCATCAAGATAGTCAATTTCTCCGCCCATTGGTATGCCGCAAGCAAGATGTGATATTTTCACATCCAAATTTTTTAGCAATTCAATTATATATTGTGCAGTAACTTGACCCTCTAATGTCGGATTAATTGCAATAATTATCTCTTCAACTTTAGATTTTGTCACTCTTTCCAGAATAGTATCAAGGTTGAGTTCTTTTGGACCTATGCCATTTATCGCAGACAATCTGCCACCCAAAACATGGTATAAACCTGAATATATATTTCCTTTTTCAAACGCCCATAGATCACCCAATTCTTCTACTACACACAGTAACTTAGTGTCACGTTTTGGGTTAGTACAAATAGAACAAGGTGACTTAGTATCTAGATTTCCGCAAACTTCACACTCTATTATAAGATCTGCTAGCTCTTTAATCAAAGATGCAAGCGGTAGCATAACTTTTTCTTTGTTTTGGAGTAAATGTATAACTAACCTGCGTGATGATGATGGCCCTAAACTTGGCAATTTAGAGAAAGCATGAACTAGATTCTTTATGTTAACGTTCATTCAATAAATTCAGAATAGGCAGTCAAATGGTAACATCAAACCCTTTGTAAAGAAAGTGGTAAGTTTCTCTTGATCCCACTTTGATTAGCTATAGAAAAAATTTTTTACTCTAACGCAAAAAATTACTTCCGCACACTTAAAGCCTGATTATAATAGACTTCTTGCATAATCCAAACTAAGTAGAAAAAAGGTATCATCCGAGTAGCTCTCCTTTGTCATCCTAGTGCCTCCTTTTTTGTCATCCCAGTGCCCAGACACTGGGATGGCTTTGTTGCATCGCTAGCTATGATGGATTAAAGATAAAAAAGGTGGAGAATATCAGTAGCTTATTATTCTGGTATTTATAACAAGAACGGTCAGTGAATACCTAATTTTGAGTAAAAGAAATTTCACTACCACTCACTAATCCGGCTAAAATTCAAGAATTTCAATGCTTTAGCTATTTTCAATAGAATTAAATTTATTAATATAAATAACAAGTTACTATTCTTAAATTTGATCAGATTGATTGCAAAAAAAACAAGATTTTCAATAAGTTGCTTATAATCCTAATTATAGTTAGCCTTTCATAAGTAGCGATGCAACAAAGCCCACTGGGATCCAGGAATTTTATTAAGTTTGTAAGCATAAAAGTATAGCTAACGTGAGCTCTACGTCATACTGCCGCGAACCGTCATACCGCGATTCATTCGCGGTATCTCTTAGCCGCTAACACGTAGCGGGATGACGGTTGTCAGGCTAGCTGTCATCCCAGTGCCCAGACACTGGGATCCAGAAATTTTAATTGTAAGTAAGCATACTGGGTTGATAAGTATAAAAGTAGCTAGAAAATAAACATTTTTGATGAGATTATATGGAAAACTGGATGCCAGTGTCAAGCACTGGCATGACACCCTTCACGGACTTTTAAATTACTTTAGCTATAAATATTAAGAAATTTACCAAATGAAAAAAAAGGCAAAAGAAGCCCTGGGGTTATTATCCGCTTTAAAATATTGGCGTTTTTTATGTTTTAAACGCTTGACAAGCGAGATTCAGCCGCTTTTAATTGCAACTAACTTACGCTGCAAATGTTTAAGAAATTTACTAAGCAGAAAAAAAGACAAAGAATCCCCGAGTTAGCTAGTCTTTTACTATCTCTGTCGAGTATTGGCATTTTTTGATGTCTTGTAACGCTTTATAAGCGCGTTCAGCTTATTTAGATAAAAACCTAGATGTAGATGAAGTTTTGTAAAGACATACAGTATCTATATACTGCAAAAAATTGAACATAAGACGCCGATACATTAAGTAATCCTTACCTTTTAATCTGCAGATTGGCGAAAGCAAATACAATAGCTTCAGTTTCATGATAAGGGGGCTGGCGGAGGGTGTCAAGCAAGTTTTTTCGTTTCTATGTTGTCAGCTACTTGGATGACGCCAATCTGAGTTAACTACACCAACTCACATTCAGCAAAAAAGAAAGCTATCTCCTTACGAGCATTTTCTAGACTATCCGAGCCGTGGACTCTATTTTCACTAATATCATCAGCAAAATCACCCCTGATTGTGCCTTTATCTGCCTGCTTTGGATCGGTAGCTCCCATGATTTGTCTGTATTTACTTACTGCATTTTCACCAACTAAAACTTGAACTATCACAGAACCAGAAGTCATAAACTCTACCAATTCCCCAAAAAAAGGCCTATCTTTATGAATTTCATAAAACAGCTCTGCTTGTTTTTTTGTTAGTAACATCATTTTTTGTGCTGTGATTTTCAGCCCAGATTGTTCGATGTAGGAATTTATATTGCCTGTAATATTATTTTTTACTGCATCAGGTTTTAAGATTGAAAGTGTCTTCTCAATTGCCATATTATTCCCTCATATTAAGTAAAATAGTATATTTATAGATTTATCTTATTATAAATTTTAATTTCATAAAAGTGATTTTTTATTTATAGTTAAGAATGAACCATCAAGGAGGTATTGTATGGGTAAATGTTGTAAAAAAACTAATGAAAAAGCTGAATCTACTGCTAAAAAATTGGTCAATAACTTGAAATCGTCAATTTTTTGTGGAACAAAAGGGTTTCTGACTTTTAATTTAGCCTTTTTAAGTTATTTGGAATATAGTTCACATCATAATACAGAATTAAAAAAAGGTGCTGTCTTTGCGATGAAAAGAAACACTATTTCATTTCTTGAAATGATAATCATAGCACCGCTTGTTTGTTTTGCACTGCCGGCTATAGTAGGTGGTTTAAGTCTTTTACAATGTGCACTTGCTTGTGCTGTCTTAATGATTGCCACATGTTTTATTGTCAGAACTTTTAATCTACGTGAAAAATTATTAGAAAAACAAACAGGTTGCCCAAAAGAAACAGTGAATAAGGAATTTGAGAAAGATACTATAATCTACCCTATTTTCGATAAAAGTAGAAAACACATCGAGTATAATTCGCCTAACTCAGAGCAACCACCGGATGAAACAAGTAGCACCTCTCTTTTCGTTAAAGTTTTACTTTTCCCTCTAAAGGTTCTTTTGAAGGTCCTGCAAAGTTGTATCATGCTATCTTTAGCTGCTATTGAACTTCTTGAAGTAGCGCCAAGTCTTTTTGTCGATACATTTTTCGATTGGAGCTTCACATCTACCAAGAGTAACCTGCAGAGATCAGGTCATTTATTGTATGCTAGTGTGAGAAATTTAGTGCCTATAACTAAATTTGATGAGTGTGTAGCTAATTTTATAGGCACCCCAGAAGTAACTTGTTGTAGTAGTGCGTAGGTGAAAAAGGCAGTTATCTTATTTAATCTTGGCGGGCCTGATTCACTAAATGCGGTCCGTCCTTTTTTATTCAACCTTTTTTATGACAGGAGAATAATCAATCTACCGAATCCCTTTCGGTTTCTTTTAGCAAAGTTTATATCTGCGAAACGAGAAAATACTGCACGAAAAATATACGAGGAAATTGGAGGTAAATCGCCAATTCTAGAGAATACAAAAATGCAAGCTAATGCTTCAGAACTAAAATTAAACGAAAATAGAAACCATGTACACAAGGTATTCATCTGCATGCGCTATTGGCGTCCATTTGCTGACGAAGTTATTGAAAGTGTAAAACAGTTTGATCCTGACGAAGTAATTCTGCTGCCACTGTATCCACAATATTCAACTACCACAACTCTGTCATCCATCGAGAATTGGCAAAAAAATGCTAAACGGTATGGCCTAAAATGCAATACAAAAATGATTCACCGTTATTATGATAACCAAGATTTTATTGAAGCTCACACTAATCTGATAGCTAAGTACTATAAATTGGCTAGAAAAATCGGTAAACCAAGAGTCCTATTTTCAGCCCATAGCTTACCTCTTAGTATCATTAAAAAGGGCGACCCTTACGCTTCACAGGTAGAAAGAAGCGTAGAGTTAATAGTAGAAAAGTTAGCTATCAATAACTTAGATTGGTCAATATGTTATCAGAGTAAGATTGGTCCTGTAAAATGGCTAGAGCCAAGCACTGAAAGTGAGCTATTACGCGCAAAAGCTGATGGTGTACCTGTAGTTCTATCACCTATATCTTTTGTTTCTGAGCATTCAGAAACTCTAGTTGAACTTGATATAGAATATAAAGCAATTATCAAGGATGGATATTACTTTCGTGTGCCAACTCTCAGTACCGATCCCTTGTTTATAAAATGCTTAGCCGATTTGTGCATAAATCTCCCTTAAAGTCCTGATTCATAGGGCTTTTCTTTTAGGATTTTATGTGATAGAATAACAGGAAGTTATTAACTATTTCATGCCAAACAAGCTAAAAAAGAAATCTAACATACTCGCACAAAGGGTGCATGATATTTATGATCATGATTTCAGGAAGGTAATCTGCATCACAACAGGTTTAACAGCCCTATTGTGTAAGATTTCACTGCAATTTTGCTGCGAGTTCATTGACAATAATAGATCCAATATCTTTCTTATACGGAATGTTGCTCGGCTAGTAAAGTTTCCGACATCTATTCTATACATTGCCCATTCTGCATTTACTCTACAGGATCTAATTAAGGATTACAGAAACCCTGAGAGTAAAAAAGAGCTGGCAAAAATTGTGGGTAAATCGGCTAATCTTGCAAGCAGCACCATAGAAGCGCTAATGATGTTGAAAATCATCCATTTTTGCACTGGAAGCAATACAGACATAATAAGTTATATTAACTTAACCTCAACGATCCTATTTTTGTTCATTTCAGAACCTATAAGCTATTATTATACATGCAAGGAATATCTGGATAATAAGGATCCTGAAAAGTCTGCTGAGTGTAAGAAGGACCTTATTATTAGCACATTAACTTTGTCGTTAGGTTTATTAAACTTCATATTAAGAAGGATAGAGACTCCAACTATACCAATAAACTTAGGTAATGGTATAATCTATAATTTCAACTTAAGCGTAACAGTCAGCATAATATATAGTGCAGTATTTCTTGCAGTTCAGCTTGACAAATTGTTTCAACAACCTGTCAATGATGATCCTTCCACTGAACTTGATGATGTTCATAATATAAACGGTCATTCTAATGACAGCACTGTAGAGGTATAAGAATTAGGGATGAAAAGATTTTATTTCTACTGCCAACGCTAGTACTGCTAATTTGCTAACAATACTCCAAAGTGATAGAATTTTACCTTCTACAACCTGGCTAACATCATGAAACTCACAGTCAGTGGCATTCAAGCTAGAATATACATCTTTTCTGCTATTACATCGGTATAAGTAACATGTTGGAGTATCTCCTATATAGTATATTAGCGGTTCTGCAGAACTGCTTTTAAACATGTCAATGGTTGGTACACCTTCTTGTATAATAACGCTATTGATTGCTATTCCTTCTTTTATCTTTTTCATTTTATGACGCTTTTTTTTATTGAGGTTTAATATTTCCTCTCCACTTGTTGCTGTTATAATGCCCATCCCATATGTGCCATTGCTTGCTTTGATAAAAACGTAAGGTTGTGTTTTTATTTCATATTCCTCATATTTTTTTTGCACTAGAGATAATACTTGGTCAACTTTAGTTGCTACTGCTCCTAGTGACAAATCATCATCAAAATCAACTCCATCACAGCTCTCTGTAAGCACAGAAATTAGCCATGGGTCTATTTTAAATTCGCCACAAAACTCAGATGCTAATTCTTGATAGATTTCAAAATACTTAAATTTCTGTCTGCTATGCCAACCGTATAGTGGGCTTGGTACTATATCTTGCTTTACGTCTTTCAGCGTGTCTGGAATGTGGCTCGTCATATCACGGTTCAGTATAATAACATCAGGCACAAATCCTGAAGTTGTCTTTAGCAGAGAGTTTTCTTTCACAACAGTTTCATACTGTTCTATTAAATTGTATACTTCATTATATAAAAGGCCAATTCTAGTCTCAAAACCTGCGAGTTGTAGTATTTTCTCTATAACAAATACGTTTTCTATATACATTTTATTGCGTGTATAATTTTCCGGTATTATAAGAACCTTTTTGTATTGATGTCTTTTAAAATAGCTTTTTATCAATCTTGCTGCCATCGTTCTTGATTCTTCACTTAAGTTATTGAACCCCGCAGGAAATAAATTAGCGTCTACTGGAACGATTTTATAGCCAGAGTTTCTAAGATCTATAGAGCTATAAAATGGCGATGTAAGGCCATTAAATTTTGCTTCGAACCAATTATTTATACTTTTTTCCAAATCTGGGTGAATTATGTTTTGCATCTGCACTTTAAATGTTATAAGGAAGGTATTATATTATAAGCTATAGTTGAACATATTTAGTAAATTTGACTAAAGATTAAAGTATAATGAGATTCTTATTTAAAGTGATAGAAAAATGATTCAACACGATAACAATAAAATGTATGGCACTACTATATTATCAATTAGAAAAGATAAAAGTGTAGTAGTAATAGGTGACGGACAAGTTTCACTGGGCCACACTGTTATAAAATCTGGAGCAAAAAAAGTTAGGCGTCTTTCTGGTGATTCCGTAATTGCTGGATTTGCCGGGGCAACAGCCGACGCATTTACTCTTTTTGAAAGATTAGAATCTAAACTTGACAAGCACCCAGGGCAATTAATGAGAGCATGTGTTGAACTTGCAAAAGACTGGAGAATGGATAAATATCTGAGGAAATTAGAAGCTATGATGATCGTTGCAGATAAATCTATTTCATTAGTAATTACGGGAACAGGTGATGTTCTTGAACCTGAAGATGGAGTCGCAGCTATTGGCTCTGGGGGAAATTTTGCTCTATCTGCAGCAAGAGCTTTAATTGACATTAAAGGAATATCAATAGAGGAAATTGCGAAAAAGGCTATGAAGATAGCTGGCGATATATGTGTTTATACAAATCATAATGTAGTTATTGAAAAGATAGAGGAGTGATATGTCTTCCAAGCAAAAAACTTTATGCACCAATTTTTCCAATCAGCCCATAACCCTTTCAGAAGGGCGGTCTTGTAGTAGTGACACCTACGATGAAAAAGATAACCTCTATAAAGATACTAAGAGTGGTTTTGATTCAAATGACAGCGATGTTCAAGTTAATGACAGCACTCAAGTTTTGTTAGATGACCTGCCACCACAGAAGATAGTTAAAGAATTGGACAGATTCATAATCGGACAGGATGATGCAAAGCGTGCTGTTGCCATTGCGCTCAGAAATCGTTGGCGTCGCAATCAGGTTCCATTTCCATTGCGTGATGAAATCATACCTAAGAATATATTGATGATCGGTCATACAGGGGTTGGTAAAACTGAAATAGCTCGTCGCTTAGCAAAACTTGCCGGTGCACCGTTCATAAAAATTGAGGCAACGAAGTTTACTGAAATAGGGTACGTTGGACGTGACGTTGATTCGATAATACGCGATTTAGTTGATGCAGCAATAGTTTTAGTTAAAGAGAAAGCCCGTAAAGCCTTAGCTAAAAAGGCTTTAATTTTAGCTGAGAAAACAATAGTAAACTCTATGGTAGGCGAAAATGCAACCGAAGAGAGTAAAAAAATTTTTAGAGAAAGGTTGAGGAATAAAGAGTTTGAGGACGGAGAAGTTTCTATTAACGTCAGAGAGAGCAAGAGTATGTTACCTACTTTCGATATACCAGGCATGCCAGGTGGGCAAGTTGGTGTGATGAATGTAACAGAAATAATGGGCAAGATGTTTAACGGGAGCAAAAAAACAAAAACTATTACGGTGAAGGTAAAAGAAGCGCGTGAAATATTAATTAATGAAGAAAGTGAAAGGCTAATGGATGAAGATAAGATAATCAAAGAAGCCATTGATCTTGTTAGTAATGACGGTATAGTATTTTTGGATGAAATAGACAAAATTGCAGCGCGTACAGAAGTAAAAGGTGAAGTAAACAGAGAAGGAGTGCAACGCGATCTGTTACCATTACTTGAAGGAACAACTGTTACAACTAAGTATGGCCATGTAAAAACAGACTATATATTATTTATTGCATCTGGTGCTTTTCATCAGTCTAAACCATCTGAGCTCTTACCGGAATTGCAGGGCAGATTACCGATCAGGGTAGAACTTAAGGCACTTACTCAAGAAGATTTAATAAGAATATTAAAGGAACCAGAATCTAGTTTGTTAAAGCAGTACATAGCTTTAATGAAAACAGAAAATGTGACACTTGAGTTCACTGATGATGGTATAAAAACCATAGCTGAAATAGCGTTTACAGTTAATAGGCAAGTGGAAAATATAGGCGCAAGAAGGCTTCACACTGTTATGGAGAAGCTTTTAGATGAGATAAGTTTCATTGCTTCTGAGAAAAATAGCGAAAAATTCATTATAGACAGCAAGTATGTAAAAGATAAACTTGAGTCAATTTCGAAGCAGCTTGATTTATCTAAGTTTATACTTTAGGAAAAACGAAAAGCCTACTTTAAGTAATATAGAAAGTGTTCAGAAGGTCAGCCAGTAGACCTAAAATTTCAGCTATATTCTTTAGGCTGTTTTTCAACAGTAGAATGGTGTGCTGCGACCTCTTGCTTAACATCTAAGCTTAAGTCAATTATTGAGATATTTTCTTCATCATAATCTATGTCTTTTATTAACATATCGTCAGTAATAGTCAAAAGGTCAGGCGGAGAAAGAATAGTTCTTTTATTACCAGCTCTCATTCCCACAACTCCAAGCTCTATAGCAAGTGGTATTTTTTTATCGCCAACCCTAAATTGCACTGTTTGATCTTTGGCTATATATTCTCCATTATGCTCCTTTACGCTATATTTAACCGATATCTCATCACCGCACCTTACTTGTTTTCCAGTCTTGTTAATTAAGTCATTAAAAACCATCAGATTATTTACTGAGTCGGGATATTTATCCTTTACTTCGATCAGTTTGACGTAATAAGAATTAAAATTCATTTTGTTATCATTGGCAATAGTAACTACACGCTCTCCGCCTTCTTTCATACCTATTACCCCTAAACTCACTTCTTTTAGGTTATCTTGACCTATTTTCAAAGTAACATCAGAAACTTTGCTAGGGAGTGTTGCTAAGTTATTATTAGAAATTTTATATATTTGCAATAGGACTTCCAGGCCACAAAAAGCCTTGCTGCCACTGCCTTCAGTAATTTCATAAAAATTTATTGAATCTTCTTCTTTTTGCTGCGTCATTTCTTCTAAATATTCTGTCAGCCCATGCTTTTCAATATAGCGGTCAAGTGCTGATTCAAGTATTGGCTTCACTAGGTAATATGCTATCGTCTGTATCAAACCACCATGCGTGGCATTTATCTCATAAAGCTTGTCCTTTTTTTCCGATTTACCTTTGTTTATATAGACAATAGTAAACACAAAAGCAGAAGTTAAAGTGAGAATCATTACTACGGAAATAAGCATTTGTAATATAATTTTTCTAACCATCTTTCTTTACTTGATTCAATAAATCATATAAATAATTAGTATCCCCTGAAAGCGCACTCAAATTATCCAAGCCTTGTTTAAAGAGGCCATCTATATAGTCCTCTACTTCACTTTTACCAAGCACAGACATAAGATTATTTGTTTTATCTTGTTCGTAGTCTTCAATATCATCCTTAGCTTGAAAGATAAGCCCTAGATTTATTCCATAGTTATATAACGCTCTCCGTTGTTCATCTGTAGCACCCCCTATTATAGCACCTATTTCACATGAAGCTGCAAATAGTTTTGCGGTTTTCATCAAATGAATTTCTTTTATTTTGTTAAAATCTGCACCAATATCTAAAATCTGTCCTCCCACCATTCCCCTAATTCCTATTGCTTGAGAGAGCACTTTTATGATCTCACAGCGTTTCTCATTTAACGAAGATAATACCTCAAAAGCCAGAGTAAGTAGTGCATCTCCGGCAAGTACTGCTGTTGCTTCATCAAATTTTTTATGGCAGCTTAGCTGGCTTCTGCGAGTATCACTGTTGTCCATGCACGGTAAATCATCGTGAATTAGAGAGTAAGCATGAACAAATTCAATTGCTGCAGCAACTGATATTACTTTTTTAGCTTCCGCGTTAAACACTCGCGATGAAGCTACGACTAAAAAGGAGCGTATATGTTTTGCAGGAGCAAGGAGTATATAACGCATAGCTGATATAAGCTTATTCTCACTATTTTCTGGTAAAAGTTTATTTACTTCTACAATAAGCAAATTTTTTGTTGTTTCGTCTAGCATTTTTGAATTGTTAATTGTTTAGCACGTAACGCTAGCCAGCTAGGGCAGTAGAAAACTTTACTGTAGTTTACCAGTTATAAAAGATATTGCAAACATAAAAATTTTTTATAACATCAAAGAATAGGTTATTTTTTTGGTAAGAAATGTGAATAGCGAACTAGCAAAGAGCACTAGAGAAGACATAGAAGAAAAAGTGAAAAAGATTATACTAGAGCATATTAGTAAGGATGTAGAGAAATTCAACAGCTCTTCAAAGCTTTCGGAGCATGGTACAGACAGCTTAGATGCAGTTGAAATCATCATGGCAGCAGAAGAAGAGTTTGGAATAGAAATTCCAGATGAAGACGCACAAAAAATGGAAACTATGGAGCAAATAGTTGAGTACATTAATAATAAAAAAGGCTAATAGTTAGTGTTAAATGAGCAGAAGAGTAGTAGTCACTGGTGTTGGTTTAATCACTCCACTAGCGGCAGATGTTGACAACACTTGGTCAAGGCTAATAAAAAGTGAGTCTGGCATAAAAGCAATCAATACGGATAGATTTGACTCTTCTGATCTTGCTTGCAAAATTGCAGGGCAGGTGCCGTTGCAATCAGACAACATTGAGCACCATTTCAATCCACTAGATTATATTTCTGAGAAAGACTCAAAAAGGACAGATCGTTTTATCCATTACGGTATTGCAGCAGCTATTCAGGCAGTAGATGATTCATTAATTTTGGAAAGCCAAAATATCAATCGGGAACGTGTTGGTGTGACTATTGGCTCTGGTATAGGTGGTCTTCCGTCAATTCAGGAAAATGTTATTACCATGCAGGAAAAAGGGCCCAGACGTGTCAGTCCATTTTTTGTCCCTGCAAGTCTAATAAATTTGATATCTGGCCATATTTCTATTAAATACGAATTTACAGGTCCAAACGATTCAGCAGTAACCGCATGTGCAACAGGTGCGCATGCAATCATAAACTCAGCAAGAACTATAAAACTTGGTGAAGCGGATGTTATGATTGCAGGTGGAGCAGAAAGTGCACTGTGTAGAGTTGGAATTGCAGGTTTTGCATCTATGAAGGCGTTATCAACTAAATTTAACGATAAACCGGAAGAAGCTTCAAGGCCATGGGATGAAGAACGCGATGGTTTTGTTATGGGTGAAGGAGCAGGTATATTGGTGCTGGAGGAATACGAACATGCGAAAAAAAGGGGGGCAAAAATACATGCTGAACTGGTTGGGTACGGACTCACAGGAGATGCGCACCACATTACAGCACCACATCCAGAAGGAAGAGGCGCATTTAAGGCAATGCAGCTTGCTTTAAAGAGCGCACAAATTAATCCCAATCAAGTAGGGTATATCAATGCACATGGAACTTCAACGCCACTTGGAGATAAAATTGAAGTAATAGCAATGAAACAGTTATTCGGTGACTACGTTTATAAAATACCTGTTTCTTCAACTAAATCTTCTATAGGACATTTACTTGGTGCTGCAGGGAGCGTTGAAGCAATATTCAGTATTCTTGCGTTAAATAATGGAATTATTCCGCCAACCTTAAATTTACACAAGCCTTCAGAAGGATGTGATTTAAATTTTGTACCGTTTAAAGCTCAGGAGCATAAAATTCAATATGCACTTTCTAATTCGTTTGGTTTTGGTGGCACTAATGCATCGCTCATATTTGGACAAGTTTAGTTGATGTCACCCCAGTGTCTTCCTCTTGTCATTCCAGTACCCTCCTCTTGTCATGCAAGCAGCTCTCCTACTGTCATCCCAGCACGTGACACTGGGATGACAAACGGTTGTGAAAGGGAATACATATAAAAATTAAACTATCAATAGCAATTCAAAAAGAAAAAATATTCTATTCATCCCTGAAGAAGTATTTTATTGACAATTTATGAATAAAGATCAATAATGCAGAAAAGGAATTGATGGGCGTATGCATGAATTTAACCACTATTAATTGTACATTATTTGTTGTAATTACATATTTTTTGACGTGCATTATAGCTTGGTGCTTACCTTTCAAAGACATAACATTATTAACAACATTTGTTCCGGCTTCAGTTGCAATTTTGCTAACCATTTATAATAAACAGAAGGTAAGGGATCTTTTTAAACTTAGTTCGCCAAAAAACTGTCTATTAGGGTTTATACTTATTCTGGTAAGTATGCTAATTTCCAATGGTCTTTTGTCAATTTACTGCGGTTTTTCATTTTTCCGAGAGTCTTTTACGTTAGACCGTGTAAAGGATTTGAGTGCAGTTTTGAGTCCATTAGTGATGTTATTTGTTTTATTATCAACCTTTGTGATGTGGATCATTATGTCTCTTGGTGAAGAGATCGGTTGGCGTGGCTATCTTTTGAAAAATCTTAAAAGCAAAATATCAAATTTTTATATCAGAGCAATTATTGTCGGTATTATTTGGTCAGTATGGCACATACCAACTTATGTGGTTGCTGGCTCAGCTTTGTGGAAGGATGGCTTTACATTCCCGACTATTTGTGCTTATACCCTTTATATTTGTGCAATGTCTATAATGTTTACCTGGTTGTTTGAAAAAGACAACTCGATTTGGCCAGTAACTATTGCTCATGCAACAAATAATCTTGTGTATAGTATTTTGAGCATTCTAATGCCGTCTCCTCCTCTGTCAACTTTCGATGCAGTAATTCGCCTTACATTAGGAGCAGCTGGTTATTTCATTGTTGCAATTGGTGTTATTTGGTTTGATAAAGCTCGAGAGCGTCATTTGAGTAATTCATAGTATAAAATTTCGGGGGCAATTCGCATCAGGTGTCATGCAGGTAGCATGACACTGGGATGATGAGGAAGAAAAAGCAAATTTTGCCTTTTACGGTCAATCTATTATACTTAGTAAGACTTCAATAAACTAATGAATTATACTTTATATCTAATTAAATGCACAAGATATTAATAAGAAATAACTACAAACCTTTGGTCGGAAAAATCAAGATTAATGGCTCAAAAAATGCTGTTTTACCAATAATGGCAGCAAGTCTATTAAGTAGCTCCCCGGTAATTTTGCATAATGTACCTGATTTAATTGATGTGCATCTAATGTCTAAGTTGCTTGAAAGTCTTGGAGCAGAAGTGAACTTTATGCACAATAAAAATTATAAAGCGAACCATACTTTGAAAATTGACTGCAGCAATATCAACAATCACGTGATGCCATATAAAACCGCAAGTAAGCTAAGAACTTCTTTTCTAATATTGGGTCCAATGCTTAGCAGATTTGGCAAAGCGAGAACAGCATTTCCTGGTGGATGCAACATTGGAAAGCGTCCCGTTGATATGCATATTAAAGCATTAGAAGAAATGGGAGCTAAAATTGAAATTGACGGCTATAATATAATTGCAACAGTGAAAGGAAAGCTACAAGGAAAAGAAATCACATTTGAGAAAATAAGTGTTGGCGCAACAGAAAATGTAATAATGGCAGCAACATTTGCAGAAGGAGTGACAACAATAAACAATGCTGCAACTGAGCCGGAAGTTCTTGATTTAATAGATTTTCTGAAGAAAATGGGTGCTGATATTGAAATTGATAATACAAAGGTCATAATAACAGGAGTTGAAGCACTAAATGGATGTGTTCATAAAATAATACCAGATCGCATAGAAGCAGGCACCTATGCACTAGCTGCTATAATAACCGGTGGTAAGTTGGAGTTGGAAGGAATAAATCTATCTGATATAAGGTGTATTACAAATGAGTTGGAGACTATAGGAGCTATGGTTGAACTGTATGATGGAGGCATTGTTATTTCCAGAAAAAATGGCTCTATTAAGTCTGCTAACGTTGCGACAGATCCATATCCCAATTTTCCCAGTGATATGCAACCACAACTGATGTCTGCAATGTGCATCGCTGATGGGATATCAGTAATTGAAGAGAACATTTTTGAAAACAGATTTACACATGCAGATGAATTGAGAAAGTTAGGTGCTAATATCAGCATCGAGAAAAGCAAAGCTACTATAAGTGGAATAAAAAGCTTATCTGGAGCTAATCTATATGCTACTGACTTAAGATCAACAGCAGCTTTGGTGCTTGCTTCTTTGGTAGCCGGTGGAGAAACTATAATAAACAATTCACATCATTTATGGAGAGGATATGAAGCAATGCATGAAAAACTCAATTCATGTGGAGCTGATATCTCCATTTCGTCTTGAGGATATTTTATGAATGAAGCAACCAAACGAACTATAGTAAAAGAAATAGATGCAATCTTATATGAAGAACATAAGGTATTAGACCATGGATTTATTCGAGTAGTGGATTATATGGGCTCTGATAGCGCTATAGTTCAAGCTGCTCGTGTTTCTTATGGCAAGGGAACAAAACAGATAAGTCAGGATGAAGCACTTATAAAGTATTTAATGAGACATCATCATACAACTCCATTTGAAATGTGTGAAATTAAGTTTCACGTGAAACTTCCAATTTTTGTTGCAAGGCAATGGATAAGGCATAGAACTGCAAATGTGAATGAATATTCAGCAAGGTATTCAATACTTGATAATGAATTTTATACACCTAAACCAGAACAAGTTGCAAAACAATCTGACAATAATAAACAAGGTAGCGGGGAAGCTTTTGATCCAGATACCTCAAAGGAAATAATAGATTCTCTAACAAATGACTCTAATTTAGTATATTCTCATTATGAAAAATTTATTGAGCAGGGGCTTGCAAGAGAAATTGCCAGAACTAACCTAATGCTTAATTACTACACGCAATTTTATTGGAAAATAGATCTGCATAATCTCCTTCATTTTTTGAAGCTTAGAGCTGATAAGCATGCCCAATATGAAATCAGAGTTTATGCAGAAGTTATGCTGGATATAATAAAAAAATGGGTTCCACTGGCCTACAATGCCTTTGTTGAATATTGCCTAGAATCAGCCTGTATTTCAAGAACTGGTCTAGAAATAATTCGCAAATTAATTAAAGGGGAAAACGTTACTAGAGAAGAAAGTAATATTGGTAAAAGAGAATGGGGCGAGCTGATGTCTATACTTGATAAACAATCTTAAAGATAAAGGCATACGTGTCAATCTCCTCTGTCAGTTAACTCTCGTTCACCAGATTGAATCTTGCTTTTTACATCACATTAACTCATCACTTTTATAGAACATCTCATTAAAATCATTTAGAGTTCCAAAATCCTGACCCTTGATAAACAGGTGATCATTAGCAACATGTGCTTCATCAAGAGTAAACAGCTCGTAATGATGATTGTGAGCGGGCCTAACAATTTCATTATATAAAACCATTACTTGTTCGTAGTTATATCCATCGCCAGCATGATATTTACCACGTACGGTATCATAAAAATTCTTTACATCATCATATGTCACTTGCAGCTCCACCTTATACTTTCCCACTTCAAGAGGACTTCCTGTCTTTATTTTTAAGGGATGTTGTGAATTTGCAACACTGTTAGAAGTTTCTGCTTCAATATCAGAATTTTTATCCATATTTTCTATCACACTTGCCATAACAGTTTCTTGTTCATCTTCTGTTGGTTTTGTTTGTTTTTCAGTCTTATTACTGCTACTGTCAGTTTCCACAGTTACTTTTTTTACTTCTATATCTTTTTGAGCTTTCTCATTACTTTGCTTGTGTATTTCATCTCCATGCAATTTTTCCTGCAGAGCTTTTTTCGTATCAGCATAATCATCACGATTGCTTTGCAAAGCTGGTTTATAACTGCTGCTATCATCCGCTTGCATTTGATCTATATAGTTAGATTCTTCTTCCTGTATAGTATTTTTTGCGTTATCCTCACCAACCGTTCCTTTCTCCCCAGACTTGGCTTCACTCTCTACCACAACTTCTTCGTCTACTTGCTCATCATCAATTGTAAATTCAGTACCTATCTGATTGCTATCTTCCTCCAATTCATTCTCTAATTTTTCAGATAGCTGGTCACCACTCAAATATGGTTCCTTTGAATATTTAGCATAATTATGGGGATCGGTTCTGTTTTCTGAATAAAACCCACTTTCAAAGTCTGAGTAGGAGCTTTGATTGAGCACAAAAAATAAGTTTTCATAATTAACCAGCATATCACTATCAGGGCTAACAAAATTTAAATATTCATCGCCTTCCCATTCTGGGTGGTGTCTATACTCTGCTATGTAGTATTTACTAGAGTCGAGAGGTATCTTGTCACCTTCTTCCCCATCAAGTTGTAAAACTACTGCTGAATGCCCATTACCTAAATCATTACCTTTTACCACTTTGAATATTTTAATCTCATCCTTTTCTACAAGTTCTTTTAACTCCTCGTTCTTTTCATTTAACTCTTCCTCCCTTTGTCTTTCTGCTTCTCTCTCTCTTGCCAATCTTTCTGCTTCTTCATCAGCTTTCTTCTGCAGTTGTGAGAATACATTTTGTAATATATCTTGTGTGGTTAAGCTATTTGTGTTGCTTAAAAAATTATCTAACACATTTGATGCAATTGGTGACAATTCACCGTGATCATCAAATACTTTTTCCTTTGCTTTATCATAGTGATTTGGGTTATAGATTGCATACAGAGGATAAAAACCATAATCTGCAATTGACGCTCCGTCAGGTGATAGTTCCATTGAGAATCCATAGTAATTAAGTGGAAGATTGGAGGTTAAATATTTACCGTTATCATCCCTAACGTGTAGCTCACTTCTACCATTGTGCTCACTATATTTGTTGTAGTAGATATAAAAATTCTCATGGTTAAGATTGAAGTGATCATCTAGATTATCGAATTGAATTGTACTGCCAAGCTTCTCCCGCAAAAGATTTTTGCTTTCATCTGTAAGCTTTATATGTGCAGAAAAGTAGTATCGATCTATAGGTTCGCCTTTTTCTATTTCAAAGTTCAAAGTAATCTTGTCGTTGACCATTGGTAGCCTCCACAAATTCTATAAATCATTTTATTTATCAATCATACGGTCTGTACTATGAAAAATGTGTTAAACATTAAGATTTTCTCTGTACCGATTCATCTATATTGCCAAGCTTAATAAAGTTACAAGCTCTTTAAAACAATGTTAAACTCAATCACTATGGCAAAAACAGTTGACGTATTACTACCACTTCCAATTGATCAGTTATTTTCATATGCAATTGAGGAAAGTACTGAGATTTTACTTGGAGATTACGTAGTAGTGCCATTTGGCAAAAAACGCTTAATCGGAATAGTTTGGAAATACAGTGATAAAAGTAACCGAGAATTAAAATTTATTGAGCAAAAAATCGATTTACCAAATATTAGACCAAAATTGATTGCATTTGCAGAGTGGGTTGCACAATACAATTTAATACCTATTGGTATGCTTGCCAAAGTGATAATGGGAGGAGTGTTAAAAGTAAATCACATAGATAAATTGGTTTGTGTTGAACAAAAGCAGGAAACAAGTGAAATAAGTTGCCAATTAAGCCCTGAACAGCAGATAGCTAGTGATAAAATAATCAGCAATTTGAACGAGTATTCAGTGACTTTGCTTGACGGTGAGACAGGATCTGGAAAAACGGAAGTTTATCTCTCTGTGATTGCACAATTGATTAAGAATTACACTGCCGTTCCAAATGCTGCTCAGACTTTACCATCCCAGTGCCCAGAGACACAACTGTACGAACATTGTGATTTGGGTCTACCAAGAGGGTGTCATCCGAGTAGCCTGACACTGGGATCCAGTTTTTCATATAACCTCATTACAAATGTTTATTTTAACTTAAAACCAATACCTAATTTACAATCAAAATTCCTGGATTCCAGTGTCAAGCACTGGAATGACACCTTTATACTCAAGGCAAAACCCACTGTAACATTTAGCATACCGTCTTTGCCACGTACTAGTATGACACCAGAATATGTTGAAATGACATCAGGAGAAGGTAATACACAAATTTTAATCCTCCTACCTGAAATTGTTTTAACTTCACAATTGGTAAATCGTGTTCGCGGTCAGATATCAAAAAACTTAGTTGAATGGTACTCAGGGCTCACTCCAAAAACTCGCCGGAATAATTGGCTCAATATAGCAAATGGAAATGCGCAGATAATTATTGGTGCACGGTCAGCGCTTTTTTTGCCTTATAAAAACCTAAAATTGATTATCGTTGATGAAGAGCACGACTCATCTTTTAAACAAGAACAGGGAATTATATATAATGCTCGAGATATGGCGATAATCTTAGCCAAATTTGAAAATATTCCGATTATTTTATCATCAGCTACTCCACTGCTTGAAACGATTCATCATGTTAAAAACGGGAATTACAATCATGTAAAGCTAACTAAACGATTTGGTGGTGCAGAATTGCCACTCATTAAAGTAGTAGATATGAGGAACGACAAGCAATGGATCTCCTCTGAGCTTTTTGAAAGCATCAAACAAACCATAGAGAAAAAACAGCAGGTTATGCTTTTTCTAAACCGCAGAGGGTATGCACAACTGGCAATTTGTAAAAAGTGTGGATATAAAATTTCCTGCTTAAATTGTGCTGTTTGGCTTACATATCACAAGAAAAAGAATGCTCTTTTGTGCCACCACTGCTCTTATCAATTGAAACTTCCAGAAAAATGCTCTAATTGCCAAAGTGAACAGCCGTTGTCCCTCTACGGCATAGGAATTGAAAAGTTACTTGAAGAAATGGTGAAATTAATACCAAACGCAAAAACTGCGATTATAAGCAGCGATCAGAAGTCGGTTAGTAACATCATTGATTTAGTGTTAAAGGAAGAGGTGAACATTATAATCGGCACACAAATAATTGCTAAAGGGCACAATTTTCCTAAATTAACTTTGGTTGGAGTAATAAATGCAGATTTGAGCCTCGAAAATTCTGATTTGAGAGCAGCGGAAAAGACGTATCAATTATTGCACCAAGTTGCAGGCAGATCAGGAAGGTTTAATGAAAAAGGAATGGTAATAGTGCAAACCAATAATCCTGAAGGTTCAATAATAAAAGCATTGCTGCATCAAAAAAGGGACTCATTTTATGAAATTGAACTTAAGTCAAGACGTGAAGCCAAAATGCCACCATTTAGCAGATTAATAGCGCTTATCATTTGTGGTAAGAATCAGATTGCAACACAAAAAGCAGCGAATGAAATAGTAAAATCTCTTCTTTGTCATCCAAGTAGCTTAACTACTTGTATCCAGGAAAAAAATGTAGGTGTAGACAAAAAGGAATTTGAAATTCTTGGCCCATCACCAGCAGCGATAAATTTTTTAAATAATAAGTATCGGTATAGGGTATTATTAAAAATACACAATAAGCATAGTCTATCCATACAAAAAAAGCTGAAATATTGGATTAAAAATTGTAACTTGAATTCGAGTATTGCAGTGATAATAGATGTTGATCCTGTGAGTTTTTTTTAACGAGTTTATTTATATTCGTTAAGCCTTCTTGCCAATTACCACAACATTCTCACTGGGAAAAAAATAATCAGGTACAGCCATATTTTTCGGTGCAGGACCCCCAATTACTCGACCTGATGTATCATAATATGAACCGTGGCAAGGACAGAACCAACCATTACCATCTCTTGTAGCGTGGTCAACCGGTACACACCCAAGATGAGTACATATTCCAAGCATAATTAACCATTCGTCTTTTCCTTCGTATACTCTCTGCTCATCTAATTGAGGATCCCTCAAGCTCTTCACATTCACAGCTCTTGCAGCCTCAATTTCTTGCTTTGTGCGTCTACGAATGAATACTGGTTTACCTTGCCACTTTACTTTTACTCCGTGTCCTTCCTGAATTCCAGACAAATTCACCTCCACTGTGGAAGTTGCTAGAACTTCAGCAGAAGGATTCATAGATTTAACCAGTGGCCAAAGTCCGCTTGCAGCTCCTATACCTGCCATAGCGCATGTAGTTAATGTTATAAAATCTCTCCTACTCTTATTTTTAGTAAGATCTTTAACAGGAGGTGTTTTTTTATCCTCTTTGTCTGCCAGTGGTTTTTTATTTTTAGTTAATTTTTTGTCCATTGATCTTTACTTAGCCATAAGTATATATTTTAATTTAAATACTGCGTATTAATCAACAAAAACTTGCGCTTTTTGTTTAACCTATACTACGGTTAAGAAGCGATAGAGTTTTCAACTTCAAAAATACTATCTTCAGTGGAATCAGGATCTTCAATTTTCGCTACTGACACCACTTTTTCTCTACTTTCTGTTTTAAACAGAGTGACTCCTTGAGTGCTGCGTCCTGCAATTCTAATCTCATTGACCGAAATGCGAATTAACTTTCCTTTATCTGTAATAAGCATTATATTATCACCCTGCTCAACTGGAAAACTAGCAACAACATTACCGTTTCTGCTAGTAGTAAGAATATTGGTGATACCAACACCACCCCTGTTAGTTACTCTATACTCATACGCAGAAGTTCTTTTACCAAAGCCATTTTCAGTAATAGTTAATATAAACTCCTCATTCACTGCAAGTTTTAAGAATAATTCGTTATCTATTCCTAAATCATTCAAAGTCTTTTCCAATTTAGAATCAATGGAGTTATTAATTGCAGTCCCCAGTCTTTTTGCAAGTGGAACTTTTAAGTAAAGTTCTTTTGTTTCTGTTGCTACACCTATCCCATTTAATATGGTCATGGATATCACGCTGTCATTCTTTACAAGTTTGATACCTCTTACGCCATCTGAATTGCGACTCTTAAATTGACGCACATCACTTACAACAAATCTGATACTTTTTCCAAGCGTTGTTGAAAGTAAAACATGGTCAATTTCATTACATACCTTAACCGATACTAATTTGTCTCCTTCATCGAGCTTTATTGCTATTTTTCCATTGCTTGGAATATAGTGAAAGTCCGCTAAGGAGTTACGCCTTATGTTTCCATAGGCAGTAGCAAAAACTATGTTTTGATTTTCGTCATTTTCACTTGGCAATGGCATGATATTAGTTATAGTTTCACCATCGCTAAGCGGAAATATGTTAACAAGTGCTCTTCCACGTGCGGTTGGCTCTGCAAGAGGTAACTTATAAACTTTTAATCTATAAACTCGACCAATGTTAGAAAAGAATAAAAAGCTAGTATGGGTATTTCCAACAAATAATTCTGTGATTACATCCTCTTCTTTTAATCCCTGTCCTAGCTTTCCTTTTCCACCACGACGCTGAGTTCTGTAGTGAGAAAGTTTTACACGCTTGATATAACCATTCATAGTTACGGTTATCACCATATCCTCTTGTGGAATTAGATCTTCAGCTTCAATGTCCGCGTCTGACTCTTCTATTGAAGTTTTTCGCGGCACAGCAAATCTGTTCTTTATTTCTTGTAGATTGTTTTTTATTTCTTTCATCAACTTCTCTCCTGAGCCAAGAAAAGCGATATATTCTTTTATCAGGTTGATCATTGAACTTAGCTCAGCTTCTAATTTGTCTTTTTCAAGGCCTGTTAAACGCTGCAGTTTCATATCAAGGATAGCTTTAATTTGTAGCTCAGTTAATCTATACACTCCATCTTTCAAAAAACTTGCGCTATCTGAAATCAACTCGATAATAGTGTTGATTTCATTCGAAGTTTTCCATTCTTTATTTAAAAGTTCTCTACTTGCTTCCGCAGGATCTTTTGCACCGCGGATGATTTTTATCACTTCATCTATGCTGAGGACCGCAATGTAGAGCCCTATATATATATGAGCTTTTTCTCTCGTTTTTCTTAGACGAAATTCTGTTCTCCTGATTAACACTTCTTTTCTAAAATCAATAAAGGCCTCTATGATTTCTTTCAATGACATCAAAGCAGGCCTGTTGTTATTGAGCACTAAAGTGTTAACACTAAAACTACTTCTTAGTGGAGTTAGCCCCAATATTTGATTAAGTATAAAACTTGCTTCAGCATTTCTTTTGAGGTCAATTACTACTCTAATACCAGACTTATCGGACTCATCCCTAATTTCTGTTATACCATCAATTCTTTTTTCTTTTACAAGCTCACCTATCTTCTCAATTAATTTTACTTTATTTACCTGGTAAGGTATTTCATCAATCACTATTGCTTGCCTATCTTGTGGCAGATCTTCTATATGAGTCTTGCCTTGCACAACAATTGATCCACGACCAGTTGCAAATGCTGATCTTATTCCAGACCTTCCAAGAATTGTTCCCCCAGTTGGAAAATCCGGCCCTGGCATCACTTCAAGTAACTCATCCAAAGTAACTTCAGGATTATCTACATATAATATACAAGCATCTATTATTTCTCCAAGGTTGTGAGAAGGAATATTGGTTGCCATACCAACTGCAACACCACTTGCACCGTTTACCAATAGATTCGGAAACTCTGCAGGCAGCACAACAGGCTCTGTTTCATTTCCATCGTAGTTTGGCCTAAAATCAACTGTATCTTCATCAATATCATTCAGTAAAAAGTGCGACACTTTTTGAAGTCTTGCTTCTGTGTATCGCATTGAAGCTGGTGGATCTCCATCTATCGAACCAAAGTTACCTTGCCCATCAATAAGTGGTAAAAGAAGAGAAAAATCTTGGGCCATCCTAACCAAGGAATCATAAATAGCTGCATCACCATGTGGGTGATATTTCCCCATTACATCCCCAACTATACGAGCCGCTTTTTTATATGGCTTACCGGCATCGAATCCAGCTCTCGACATTGCATATAATATACGCCTATGAACAGGTTTAAATCCATCCCGCACGTCAGGTATAGCCCTGCTTATGATAACGCTCATTGCGTAGGAAAGATAAGAATCTTCCAGCTCTTTTACTATTGAGATTGGTACTATATTATCCTGCATTTTCTATACTTTAATTGAAGTAATTAATAATACTAACATTCAGTTAAGCAAATGGGCAATGACAGACTTGAACTGCCGACCTCCTCGGTGTAAACGAGATGCTCTACCAGCTGAGCTAATTGCCCCTTTAGATCTAATTCTATAGCTCAATATTATTATTGTAAACAAAAATAGCAATAAATTGTATCCGTTCAGCAGAGTGGCAAAATAGGTAGACAAGGTGATCTAAAAAGATAATCATAGAGTAAATGTGAGGTAAGTCCTTACAATAAATGGTGTCGTCCAAGTAGCCGACACTGGGATCCAGAAAAAAGAATGGT
Source organism: Wolbachia endosymbiont of Rhagoletis cerasi (assembly GCF_018454475.1). Taxonomy (NCBI): domain Bacteria; kingdom Pseudomonadati; phylum Pseudomonadota; class Alphaproteobacteria; order Rickettsiales; family Anaplasmataceae; genus Wolbachia; species Wolbachia endosymbiont of Rhagoletis cerasi. The sequence goes on from NZ_JADCNC010000016.1 coordinate 37,105, forward strand.
GTCATTCCAGTGCTTGACACTGGAATCCAGCTTTTTCATAATCATTAAAACGTTGTATTTTAACATAAAACAGCTATTTTTATGCTCGCCAACTTAATAAAATTCCTGGATCCCAGAGGGCTTTGTTGCATCGCTACTTATGAAAGGCTAACTATAGTTAGGATTATAAGTAACCTATTGAAAATCTTGTTTTTTTGCAATCAATCTGATCAAATTTAAGAATAGTAATTTATTATTTACATTAATAAATTTAATTCTATTGAAAATAGCTAAAGCATTGAAATTCTTGAATTTTAGCCGGATTAGTGAGTGGTAGTGAAATTTCTTTTACTCAAATTTAGGTATTCACTGACCGTTCTTGTTATAAATACCAGAATAATAAGCTACTGATATTCTCCGTCTTTTTTATCTTTAATCCATCATAGCTAGCGATGCAACAAAGCCATCCCAGTGTCAAGCACTGGGATGACACCCTCCTGATGGGCCAAAATCACAATGTTCGTACAGTTATGCATTTGTTGTGTAAATTACCTTTGCAAACAAATGTTCGTACATCTGTGTTTCACACACTTTGCTTCAATATTTGCACATTAGCCACTCCCTTGAACAGATACGATAAATTAGATTTAGGTGAGCTATAAGCTTTTATGAAATCTTTGAGTGCGTGCTGTGAAGTTTTATAAATTTTAGTCTTGCTGTCACTTTGTATAAAGGTATTTTTTCACTCACATCTTTCGAAGTTGTAGCCATGTTCAACAATTTTAAGTAGAATATTGTAGCATTTTGAAAATCTGAAAGTTTATCTAGAATAACAGCTAAATTATAAGTATAAAAAATATTGTTTTCATCGAGGGAAATAGCAGTTATCATATACTCTTTACCTTTTACATAATCCTCCTTTTTCATATAGATCATACCTAAATTTGCTAATAAAGGAGCATAATTTTTATGTATATCATACAATTTTAACATTTCACTCAACGCCAGATCAGGATCATATTGTGAGATTATCGTCAGAAAATTTTTTAATATGTAAGGGTTACTAGGGTGTTCTTTTAACAGTCTTGTGTAAATCTCTACAGCTTTTTTGTATTCTTTATTAGCGTAATAAATATTTCCCAATCCAATTAAAGCATTTTTATGATAAGGAAACTTTGCAATGATCTGATTAAGGAGAGAAATAGCTGTTTCATTATCTCCTGATTCAAAGGAATCTTTTGCTTTTTTTAAAGTAGAGTATATGTCAAAACTCTTGCCAGAATTCTGCGCAATTTTGATGTTAAATTTATCACTTTTTCTCTCAATAACATCAAGATCTTTATATTTTTTATCAGCTTTTATATGCTTGACAACACTATCAAAGGCCTTCTGTATCTCCAAATTTTCACTAGCATAGGTAACAGAAGACCTCCATAAAATCACAACGCAAATTAACATGCAGATAAACATAGGTCCTAGTGTTGTGGCATTGGCTGCAGCGTGTAACCAGTAAACCTTATTTCTTTGAGCTATATGCAACACATTACAAATTCATAAATGCTAAATTACCTATCTCATACAATAATAAAGATATTATTAATTAGCGGGACGAACATGCTGTGTAGCCTTTCAGAATGCATTTATCTTTTGTCTTCCATATTTCGCTTCATTTTCACAAAAATGCTTCGATTTATCTTAACATTTTGTCAACTACCTTTGTAGATTTAAAAGGGCATTTTTACATATTCCATATGGCTGCCAGTTGCACCCCTCACATGCGTACTCGAATTTCTTTAAAGACATTTTCTCTCTAATCTTTTCTACCGCTTCACTCCAGGTCAAAGTCTCGCCAATTTTAATTCCTAAAATTTCCATATGCCTTCTATCTAGCTCTAAAACTTTAGCTTGTTCGGTGCATTTACCTTGTTTAGTCTGATTTGGACAAGCACTACAAATACTATCAAGGTTACCAACTACTTCGATTTGAGTACTAACCACTTCACTTGCTATCTTCCTATAATTTTCTACAAAACCCTGAGAATACCCATATCCCCGAAACGCGAGGGTGCACATGAAATGATGAGGGCGAAACTTTATCATTTTTTTAAATATTGCAAAGCCGCTACAAGTAGAAAAATTTTTACCAAACCAGGAAGGATAAATGGTAAAACACCCACCATTATTGCTTGTTCCAGACCCAAGTAAACAGCAAGCCAACTAACACCACAAATAAAGATTACAACTGTACCAGCCAGACAACTTAAAGAATTACACACAAATGATTTATATTTAGAGTTCAGTAATTCATTTACTTTGCTCATTACCATAACAGCAGCTAAACAGCCAATTAAATATCCGCCGGTTGGTCCAAGAAGAGCGTGATAACCACCAGAAAAATTCGCAAGAACAGGCAATCCTGCTGCACCAAGTGATAGATATGTAAGCACAGAATAGAATGCTGTTCTGCAGTTAAATTTAAGCCCAATAAGCATTACTCCTAAAGTTTGCAATGTGATAGGCACAGGCTGCAATGGTATGCTTATTTGAGCCATCAAGAATAAAAGTAAAATGCAAGACAATATTTCAGCCAGTGTTGATCTACTGCTAGATTGTGTTATAAACATACCTTCCCAATAAAAATAACTTATTAAATGTAATATATGTGTATGAGAGGTTTTGCAATTTAAATTTTGCTTATATTGTGCTACAATGAATTATTTATGCACTATTAAATTAAAAATGATGAGTAAACAAGATCTATTATCGTTGATGAAAGCAAGACACAGCGGACGTTCATACGATCCTACAAGAGCAATATCTCAGGAAGACATGGATATTTTAATGGAAGCTGTAAGGCTGACTCCCTCATGTTTTGGTGATGAACCCTGGAGATACGTAATATGCAACAAACAGAACAATCAAAGCGTATGGGAAAAGCTGCTAAATTGTCTTGATGAATCTAATCAAAAATGGGCAAAAGATGCACAAATACTAATTATATCTCTAAGCGCTAAGAATTTCCGTAAATCTGACAAAGGTGAAAATTTTTGGGCTAATCATGATACTGGTGCAGCAAATTATGGACTTATGTTACAAGCTGCAGTTATGAACTTAATGGCCCATCAAATGGGTGGATTTGATAGAGATAAAATAGTGAAAGAGTTCAATATACCCAATGACTTTAACGTAATGTCAGTGATAGCGGTTGGTTACGAAGAAGAGGGTGCTGAAACAAGTAAGAAGAAAAGAAGACCAATAGAAGAAATATTTTTTTATGATGAGTGGCCAAAATTCTGAAAATTTTATCAAAATGCATGGAACTGGTAACAACTTCGTTATCATAGACTCACGTTCAACAAACAATTTAGACTGGAACTATAGACAAATTGCTGATCAAAGCAGTTGTGATCAAGTGATAATTATAACAATGTCTAATGCTGCAGACTGCTTTATGCATATCTATAATGCTGATGGTAGCAAAGCTGAAATGTGCGGAAATGCAGCACGTTGCGTTGGATATTTGCTAATGTCAGAAAAAGGTGCTGAGTATATCACTATTGAGCTGGTAAACAAACGCATTTTAGAGTGTTTTAAAGTTGGTGATAAATCCATAAAGGTTAACATGGGTAAACCTTTGCTAAAATGGCATAAAATTCCCTTGTCTACTGAGTGTGACACTCTTCACTTACCTATAGAGCTTGAAATGCTAAAAGATCCTGTTGCAGTAAATATTGGTAATCCTCACATAGTTTTTTTTGTTGATAACGTAAATGAAATACCATTGCAAAGTTTAGGATCAAAGTTGGAAAGTCACGTATTATTTCCTCAGAAAATTAATATTAGTATTGCACAAGTTGAAAAGTCTGGAGAAATAGCTTTAAGAGTTTGGGAAAGAGGTACAGGCATTACTGCATCATGCGGTAGTGCAGCCTGTGCAGCACTTGTTACATCCACACTACGTGGATATCTGACTGTCCAACAGACTTCAGTAAATTTACCAGGAGGGAAGTTATTAATCGAATGGGCAAATAACGTATTCATGACCGGTGATATAGGGTTTTTGTGACCCTAATTCTAGTGATGCATTACTTCCAATACCTTCTTACCAATTACTGCAGGGGTTTCAGCAATTGCAATCCCGGCACTCCGCATAACTTCTAGTTTTGCACCAGCACTTCCACCGCTGGAAGAGATGATTGCTCCAGCGTGTCCCATACGTCTTCCTGGAGGTGCCGTTTGGCCTGCTACAAAACCAACGATTGGCTTTTTAGTTTTTTCTGTTTTCACAAAATGTGATACATCTTCTTCTTCGTTTCCACCTATTTCACCAATAACTACAATACCATGAGTATCGTTATCTTTTAAAAAGAGCTCCATACAGTCAACAAATGTCATACCATGAACTGGATCCCCCCCAATTCCGATACATGTGGATTGACCAAGACCAACAGCAGTTGTTTGTGCTACTGCTTCGTAAGTTAAAGTTCCAGAGCGAGACATAATTCCTATGTGTCCACGCTTATGGATATGGCCAGGCATAATTCCTATTTTGCACTCTTCAGGCGTAATAATTCCCGGACAGTTGGGACCAACCAATCGACTTTTTGAATCAACAAGCGCGCGCTTAACTTTCACCATATCAAGTATAGGAATGCCCTCTGTAATACAAACTATCAATTCTATTTTTGCATCTATTGCTTCAAGTATTGCAGCAGCAGCAAATTTAGCAGGTACATATATAACTGTAGCATTTGCACCGGTTTTTTCTTTGGCTTCTGCTACAGTATTAAAAACCGGTAAATTAAGGTGAGTGCTACCACCCTTTCCAGGAGTTACACCGCCAACCATTTTCGTCCCGTAGTCAATAGCTTGCTCTGAATGAAACGTACCTTGTGCACCAGTAAAACCCTGGCATATTAATCTTGTATCTTTATTTACTAAAACGGACATGCTTTATTTTACCTCTTTTACTATCTTTTGCGCAGCTTCATCTAGCTCATCTGCAGCAATAATATTTAATCCCGACTCTTCTAAAATTTTTTTTCCTTCTTCAAAATTAGTACCTGATAATCTAACCACTAGAGGAACTTTAATGCTCATTTCTTTTGCAGCCGCAACAATTCCACTTGCGATAATATCGCAACGCATTATACCACCAAATATATTAACCAAAATTCCTCTTACGTTGCTATCAGACAATATGATTTTAAATGCTTCAGTTACAGTTTCTTTACTCGCTCCACCACCAACATCCAAAAAGTTAGCAGGCTCTGCTCCGTAGTATTTTATTATATCCATTGTTGCCATAGCAAGACCTGCACCATTTACCATGCAACCAATACTGCCATCCATTTTGATGTAACTGAGCCCATACTTTGAAGCCTCTATCTCTTCTTTCACTTCTTCATCATAATCACGAAGTTCCATAATTTCTGGGTGACGATATAAAGCATTATCATCGAAATTAATTTTTGCATCGAGCGCAATAAAATCTCCAGAATTTGTTTCAACCAGTGGATTAATTTCAATTTGGCTCGCGTCAGTTGCAATAAATGCATCATATATTTTTTTTGCAATGTTCGATATCTTTTCTATTTGTTCTGGACTCAAATGAAAACTGCTGCTTAACTTGCTGCTATCAAAACTTGTAGCAGAATCAATATCAAATTTCACAATTTTTGCGGGAGAATTTTTCGCCACTTCTTCGATGTCCATTCCACCCTCTGAGGAAAATATGAATATTGGCCTACTGAGCTTCGGGTCGATTACCAGGCTTAAATAATACTCTTTCTTAATGCTTGAGCCTTCTTCAACGTACACTTTTCTTACTTGCTGCCCGCTTGGCCCTGTTTGATGAGTAACTAAAGTCATACCAATCATGTCCTTTACAAACTGTTGAGCTTCTTCAACTGACTTTGCTAGCTTTACGCCACCGGCTTTACCCCTACCACCTGCATGAATTTGAGCTTTAACTACAAACACGTCAGATTTTAATTGACTTACTTGAGTCTTTACTTCTTCCGCAGATGTAGCAACAAAACCTTTTGGCACTGGGACATTAAATTTATGCAAAACTTCTTTCGCTTGATATTCGTGAATATTCATAAAATAACCAATGATAAACTATTAACTTGAGTACAAACTACCAACCATAACGCTGCCTTCTGCACTCTTGTTGGTACCTCTTTTTTTTAGCTTCAGCTTTCTTTTTAGCTCTTTTTTCTGATTTTTTTTCATGATATTGTTTTTTCATTTTCAACCCTCTTCCTTCCTTTTGAATTGTTTTTTTCAATACTGGAAGAGCTCTGTCTACATCACCATAATGGACTGATACTTCTATCAAACTCTATACCTCCTTCGATAATCATGTCAAAATCTATTTATAAATTAGAAAATTAACATTGTCAATTATTTTATAAACTTGAGCGTTAAAATATAATATGCCACAATTTACATGGTAAATGATGTCATTCCAGTGTCAGCTACTTGCTTACTGATGGAGATTACTCTTATATTGCAGCGTTTTTACAATCGTACTAACATCGGGGCGGAGAGATTTGAACTCCCGACCCTTTGGTCCCAAACCAAATGCGCTACCAGGCTGCGCTACGCCCCGACTTCTTTACTCAGGCTATCAATAATTCAGGCAAAATGCAAGGTTCATTTGTTTATTTTAGAAAAAATATAATATAAGATTTAATATTATCTTAGAATACGTTTTTTATTAGCTCCTCTTTAGTAGCAAACTGCTTCGCAGGTGACCTATAGAGTTTAGCGCGTGCAACACTGAATCAGATTTCTCTATGGCCCAAACCTTAGCCATATTTAAAAATCTAGCTACACCAATTGGTGAAAGTTAGTGCAGCAACCACAGCGGTATCGACTCTTAAAATTCTTTTTCCTAGACTCAATTTTTGACAAAACTTATCGGCAAGATCAAGTTCATAAGATGAAAAACCACCTTCAGGGCCAACAATAATAGCAACATTTTTCTTACCTTTCAGCACTTTATCAGCTTTACCTGTTGCATCACATAAAACAAAATTTTTACTCTGGGAATCAGGTAATTCGCAAAAGTTAATAGGAGGCAAAATCTCTGGTATACTCATCCTACCGGATTGTTCCGCTGCTTCGATTGCTTGTAATTTTGCTCTACTTAGGTTAATGTTTTTTACCACTGTACGTTCCGTTGAAATAAATTGAATGCAGGTTATTCCCATTTCAGTTGCCTGTCTTACTATGTTGTTCAAAGCAGCACTTTTTACCATGGCACAATACAGGTATAAATTTTCCTCATGTTGCTGTTGTTTAGTGCATTCTTTGAGTGTAACTTCTGTCAATTTACGCGATATATTAACTACTTCTCCTAACCATTCTCCATCTTTTCCATTAAAAAGAGAGAGATTATCATACTTCTTAAGCCGCATTACATTGCAAATATAGTGACTTTGTTGTGGATTAAGTGCTAAACTCACGCCTTGTGATAAAGCTTCTTCAACATAGAGCCTAATTTTTCCCATTTAAAACTTTAATTATATTCTATTTGAGTGACTCTTACGGGATTTGAACCCGTGTTACCACCGTGAAAGGGTGGTGTCCTAACCACTAGACGAAAGAGTCAATGCGAATTAACTCAAGTTATATTGATTATGCACATAAAGTCAATTCAATTGTTTTATGACACAAGCAGTTTTTGTGAAATCCCAATTTGTAATAAGAGTGATTTACACCCACTTAACAAGTGGTGGCATTGACATCATAATTGCATCTGGATTGCCGTCAGTCATTAAACCAAACCTTGTGCCACGATCGTATAACAGATTGAATTCTACATATCTGCCACGTTTTATTAATTGATTTTCTCGTTGTTCTTTTGTCCAAGATTTTTGCATATGTTTACGTATGACGTGCAAATAAATTTCCAAAAAGGCTTCACCTACTGCTTTTGTGAACTCAAAATCGTTTTCCCAGTTGCCAGAACTCAGATTATCATAGAAAATACCACCAATGCCACGTGGCTCTTTTCTGTGTTGTAAGAAAAAATAATTGTCACATTGCTCTTTAAATTTTGGATAATATCCGGTGTCAAATCTATCACATGTCATTTTGATTGATTCATGAATATACTTGCAATCTTCTTCATTTCTATATATTGGCGTAAAATCCATTCCTCCACCAAACCATTGTTTTGAAGTATATATCAGCCTTGTGTTCATATGCGCTGCAGGGATAAGGGGCGATTGCATATGAGACACTAAAGATATACCGCTTGCCCAGAACTCTCCGTTACTTTCACTTGCACCAGGAATTTCATTGATGGCTGAATCTGCAAATTTTCCGTGTACTTTTGAAACGTTTACTCCAACTTTTTCAAAAATATTACCAAAAATAATTGTAGATTCACCACCTCCACCACCTGGGCGATCCCACTTTCTCTTTTCGATCTTTGGCTCTGCGGATGATTGTTTTTCAATTAATAAGAAAGATTCTATGATCTTATCTCTTAGTGCACAGAACCATTTAAATGCTTGTGTTTTTTGTTTTTCCATAATATCCTCTTGCTAGCTTATTAACATTGTTATATCTGATATTTAAGGAACTTAATTAGATTTGGATGATAATTATCTATCAAAGACGTTAATAAATCTATAATAATTAAATCAATATAATAGAACATTTTCGTATGTACAACAATGCCAAGTAACAATAATGAATAAAAGATACATAGATAACAAAAAAGAGAACAGGGTTGACTTCATACTAAGAAATTATGGAATGTCAATTGTTGTGATGGCAGTTATTATGCTCTTACCTCCAGTAGCAATATCGATACTCTACTTTTTTGATATATATAGTCAGCATATTAATATAGAGATTAATTTATTAGTTAGCATTCTAACAACTCTCTTTATGATGTATAATGTAAAACGCTACAGATACCTACTTAATACTATAGAATTTCAAAATGCAATATTTGCAAATGCACTAAATCATAATACAGAATTTTGCCTTATTTTACATAAAGATGAAGGTATTATTTATGCTGATGCAAGGTTCTACGAAAGGTTTAAAGATCATATAATAGATGATGACATTACGTTAGACAAGATTCTTGAAATAGGAGATGTTTCAGAAGCAGACAAAAAAGTACTCTATCATGCACTAAAAAATAACTCTTCTGTACAGGTATGCATTTCCTTAAACAAGAAGAATAGAGTATCTAACTTTCTTTTGCTCTTTGAGCCGATACCAGATAATCCCCAAATTGCTATAAATAGTAATAAGATTTTAAATTTATCATTAGTGCCAATAGCAAGGCCAGATGGGTATTTTGTATTAAAAGCAACACAGATAAACAAGGAGCAGATATATGAAGAGTTAATAGAAAAACACAGCATAGGAACTTACATTGCAAATGCCAAAGGGGTGATTTTATCTGTAAATAAAAGATTTTTAGACATATTTGAACTAAAAAAACTGGAAAAAGGTAGCTCAATCAGTGATTTTATATCTCAATCTAAATATAACAATACAACAACCGATAATGAAATTTTGTTTTTTACTATAAGTGGTATTCCATTCAAGGCTTATATGAGCACTGCTATATTTTGTGATAAATACAACCATAGCTATATATATGGCTTTATAACACCAACCGAATCAAATATTGTTGATTATCAATTACACCCTTGTTTTGCAAATTCATCAATTGCTATTGCACAATGTGACATAAACGGCAACTTTGTAAAGAAAAATACGGCACTAATAAAGCTTGCAGGGTCAGATAATAATTCAATCTTTACGTTGATATTGGATAGTTATCATGTGAAAATACGTGAATATTTTTCGAGTAATAGAATAAATAATGCGTCTTTTGATGTACAGCTCAACGGCGGTAATAACATAAAAATATATTTCAATAAGTTTCTTCATAATAAAATGATCTTCATACTTTGTTATTTTATTGACAATACTGAACACAAAAACCTAGAGATAAAGCTTGAGCATTATCAAAAGATGCAAGCTATAGGGCAGTTAGCAGGTGGTATTGCGCATGATTTCAACAATATATTGACTGGGATAATAGGATTTTGCGATTTGCTTTTACTCCAACACTCAGCTGGTGACCCATCTTTTGGAGATATAATACAGATACAGCAAAATGCAAAGCGTGGATCAAATTTAGTAAGACAATTGCTTGCTTTCTCAAGAAGACAGACCTTGCAGCCAAAAATTATTGATGTAAATAATACTATAGCTAATCTTTATGAAATGATAAAAAGATTAATAGGTGAAAATATAAAATTTAATATTTATTATGGTAGAGACTTGGGTGCTGTTAGGGCTGATCAAGGGCAATTAGAGCAAGTTATACTTAACTTAGCAGTCAATGCTAGTGCTGCTATGGAAAAGGGCGGAGAATTAACTATACGAACCTTTAATCAAAAGATTGACTCATTAAATTCTACACCTCAGGATATGTTTTCTCCAGACAAGGAAGCGATTGAACATGGAAATTATGTTGTGATTGAAGTAATTGATACTGGATGTGGAATGACGAGTGATACAACTGAAAAGATCTTTGATCCATTTTTTTCTACCAAAGATATTACCTCTGGTACAGGTCTTGGCCTCTCTACTGTATATGGCATTATTAAACAAACTGAAGGATACATCTATGTTGCTAGCAAAGTAAATCATGGAACTAAATTTAGCATATTTTTGCCCATGGTTTACATATCAGATGAAAATGATAGAGAGGAAGATAGTGAAGAAACAGAAAGACCGGTAGTAAGTGAAATTAAAGGTAATGGTATAATTTTATTAATCGAAGATGAAGATTCAGTAAGGGAATTCATCTCTAAAGCACTCAAAAGAAAAGGATTTGATGTAATAGAAGCAAGCATAGGCAGCGAGGCGCTAGAAATAATCAGTAAAAAAAGTCAACACATAGATCTTATAATCACTGATGTAATCATGCCAGAGGTGAGCGGCCCAGAAATAGTTAAAGAAGCATTGATCCATAGGCCAAATATCAACGTTATTTTTATTTCTGGGTATGCAGAAGATGCTTTTTTAAAGAGTGATGACATCAATATAGAAGATTTTCACTTTTTGCCAAAACCATTCACTCTGAATGAATTAGGAAACAAGGTTCAAAGTGTGTTACACAAAGCAAAAAAGACAGTCTAATTTTAGTGTGGTTAACAACAAAAAAATTTTCTAATGCAAAAGTTTCTTGCATATATACAATAGAATTATTTTATACATAAGATAAAAGGCGTGAGCAAGATTATTGCAATAGTAAATCAAAAGGGTGGAGTTGGCAAAACCACAACTAGTATAAATTTATCGACAGCCTTTGCTGCTGTGGGAAAAAGCACTTTATTGGTAGATCTTGATCCTCAAGGAAATGCTAGCACCGGGCTCGGGATTTCTTATCGTAGTAGGGAAGAAAAAAACATATATAAAATACTACTAAGCAGCGAAAATAAATTGATAGAATCGGCAATTTTCAATATAAAGGAAATTCCGAATTTATCGCTAATTTCGTCAGTAGTTGATTTGTCAGCTGCAGAAATTGAATTATCGCAACTTGAGCGAGGAAAATTCGTACTAAAAAGCGCATTGGAGAAGATACGCGATAATTATGAGTATATAATCATCGATTGCCCTCCATCACTTGGGCTTCTGACCATAAATGCTTTGACTGCTGCTAATTCTATTATTGTTCCTCTTCAGTGTGAATTTTTTGCTCTGGAAGGATTAAGCCATTTAGTTAAAACTGTGGAGCTAATAAAAAGGAATAACCTAAACCCTTTTTTGGCAATAGAAGGGATAGTGGTAACAATGTATGACAGGCGCAACAAACTTAGTGAGCAGATTAAAAACGATATTTGTCAGTATTTAAATGATAAAGTATACAAAACTATCATCCCATTGTATGAGACTGTTATTCCACGTAACGTACGGTTATCAGAAGCACCTTCTCATGGAAAACCTGCTATTGTGTATGATCTTAAATGTCCTGGTGCACAAGCGTATATAAGTTTGGCAAGGGAAATTTTAAAAAAGCACGCGAGCAGTTGTAAGGAGAAGAAGCTAGTAAGCGAGGGCGTGGTATGAAGGATGATAGACGCCTCGGCAGAGGTCTTGCCGGTCTCATAGGCGATAATTATGATAATAAAGAAGATCGACAAGAGTATTTGCCTATTTCATTACTGCACCCAAGCAAATTTCAACCGAGGAAACATTTTGACGAGGAATCATTAAGAGAGCTTGCAAATTCGATAAAGAAAAGTGGCATTATACAGCCTATCGTGGTACGCAAAGATTCAAATGATGATGGTTACGAAATAATAGCTGGGGAACGTCGTTGGCGAGCAAGCAAGATTGCAAATCTTGATAGTGCACCGGTTATCATAAAAGATCTGAGCGACAAGGAATGCTTGGAAGTATCCATTATTGAAAATATACAAAGGCAAGATATTAATCCAATAGAGGAAGGTGAAGCTTACAGAAAACTGATAGATGAGTTTTTCTATACACATGAGGAATTAGCTTCAGCTATAGGCAAAAGCCGCAGCCACATAACCAATATGATTCGGATGTTGTTGCTCCCTGATAGGGTGAAAACAATGATCAATGAGAAAAAATTGTCTATGGGTCATGCAAGAGCGTTGATTAATGTTGAAAATGCGGAAAGTATTGCAGAAAAAATAGTTTCTCAGGGCTTAAGCGTTAGACAAACTGAAAAACTGATAAAGGACCTACATCAAAACAACAATCAAAAAGAGCAGAGATATACTAGAAATCAAGATATGACAGTAATAGAAGGCGCTATATCTTCTCAACTTGGTTTAAAGATCAAAATTAATGACAACAATTCTAAGGGTAAAGTTATGATACGGTATGATAATCCAAATGAATTGGATTTGATATTGAAAATTTTGAATAGGAAACTTGAGGCATAGCTAGTAGTTGGCTAGCAAAGCAACAAACCAATATCAACTGTTGGTGTCATGAAAGTAGCTGACACTGGAATCCAGGAATTTTATTAAGTTGGTAAGCATAAAAGTATAACTTCTACGTCATACCGCCGCGGTATCCGCTAACAAGCAGCGGGATGACGATTGTCAGGGTAGCTGTCATCCCAGTGCCCTGACTACTTGGATCCAGGAAAAAGAATGGTGTCATCCCAGTGCGTGACACCCTAGTAGAAATCGTTTTTGTAATTGCAACATTCGTGCAATCTTTAGCCATAAATATTAAGAAATTTACCAAATGAAAAAAAAGGCAAAAGAAGCCCTGGGGTTATTATCCGCTTTAAAATATTGGCGTTTTTTATGTTTTAAACGCTTGACAAGCAAGATTAAGCTGCTTTTAATTGCAACTAACTTACGCTGCAAATGTTTAAGAAGTTTACTAAGCAGAAAAAAAGACAAAGAATCCCCGAGTTAGCTAGTCTTTTACTATCTCTGTCGAGTATTGGCATTTTTTGATGTCTTGTAACGCTTTATAAGCGCGTTCAGCTTATTTAGATAAAAATCTAGATGTAGATGAAGTTTTGTAAAGACATACAGTATCTATATACTGCAAAAAATTGAACATAAGACGCCGATACATTAAGTAATCCTTACCTTTTAATCTGCAGATTGGCGAAAGCAAATACAATAGCTTCACTATCATGATAAGGGCGCTGGCGAAGGGTGTCAAGTAAGTTTTTTCGTTTCATCCGATGCGCTGCCAAAAGCTATGCAAAAAGTCCAATGAGTTAACTCCCATATATCCTGAGTAATTCTTGTGCATTAGCTTTGATTAGGATAGGGCATTTTCTATCATTTAATAGGGAACGCAATATTTCAGTTGCACCCTTAACGTCGTTATTGTGTATCTTTACTACAGCGATAGCTTCTTGGCTTGAATAAGGATACACTGCACTTGATTCTAAATTATCAATTTTGTCTTTATTTATTTTTTCACCGTTGGAGTGAAGTAAGCTCATTACTTCTAAATATTGTGCTAACTCACGCAAAACACCAGGAGCATCTTTATCATCTGCCAAATCATTATAAATAGATGCTGTGTCTGTTGGCATTGAATCTGAGATATGATTGAATGCGCGTTCAAAATTTGCTAAATACTCCCAATTTGAATCTATTTCTTCTAGCAGCGGCTTATTATCTTTTTTTAAGAATAATACTTCGTAAAACTTGTCACCTGCAGTTATAGATTGTTTTGTGTTATCAATGTTGCGCAATAAGTATAATGTGATGCCAACTAACATTGGCGCGAGTGCAAGCAGAAAGATGTATTTTTTCATGGTAATATTCCAAATAGTTATATATTTATACATTAATGCTTTTGATTTGCAAAAACATATTGACATAGTGATTATATCACATAATAATATTCTTAAAGTTGTTTGAATAGTTGGAGATTAAAATATTTCTAAAGTAGAAATAAAGACAGCAGTATTAAGCTAAATTATTTTTTGTCGGATTTATCCGATGTACCCTCAACCTTTTATAGGTTGAAGTCTAAATTTGAGAGTTTGATCCTGGCTCAGAATGAACGCTGGCGGCAGGCCTAACACATGCAAGTCGAACGGAGTTATATTGTAGCTTGCTATGGTATAACTTAGTGGCAGACGGGTGAGTAATGTATAGGAATCTACCTAGTAGTACGGAATAATTGTTGGAAACGGCAACTAATACCGTATACGCCCTACGGGGGAAAAATTTATTGCTATTAGATGAGCCTATATTAGATTAGCTAGTTGGTGGAGTAATAGCCTACCAAGGCAATGATCTATAGCTGATCTGAGAGGATGATCAGCCACACTGGAACTGAGATACGGTCCAGACTCCTACGGGAGGCAGCAGTGGGGAATATTGGACAATGGGCGAAAGCCTGATCCAGCCATGCCGCATGAGTGAAGAAGGCCTTTGGGTTGTAAAGCTCTTTTAGTGAGGAAGATAATGACGGTACTCACAGAAGAAGTCCTGGCTAACTCCGTGCCAGCAGCCGCGGTAATACGGAGAGGGCTAGCGTTATTCGGAATTATTGGGCGTAAAGGGCGCGTAGGCGGATTAGTAAGTTAAAAGTGAAATCCCAAGGCTCAACCTTGGAATTGCTTTTAAAACTGCTAATCTAGAGATTGAAAGAGGATAGAGGAATTCCTAGTGTAGAGGTGAAATTCGTAAATATTAGGAGGAACACCAGTGGCGAAGGCGTCTATCTGGTTCAAATCTGACGCTGAGGCGCGAAGGCGTGGGGAGCAAACAGGATTAGATACCCTGGTAGTCCACGCTGTAAACGATGAATGTTAAATATGGGAAGTTTTACTTTCTGTATTACAGCTAACGCGTTAAACATTCCGCCTGGGGACTACGGTCGCAAGATTAAAACTCAAAGGAATTGACGGGGACCCGCACAAGCGGTGGAGCATGTGGTTTAATTCGATGCAACGCGAAAAACCTTACCACTCCTTGACATGGAAATTATACCTATTCGAAGGGATAGGGTCGGTTTGGCCGGGTTTCACACAGGTGTTGCATGGCTGTCGTCAGCTCGTGTCGTGAGATGTTGGGTTAAGTCCCGCAACGAGCGCAACCCTCATCCTTAGTTACCATCAGGTAATGCTGGGGACTTTAAGGAAACTGCCAGTGATAAACTGGAGGAAGGTGGGGATGATGTCAAGTCATCATGGCCCTTATGGAGTGGGCTACACACGTGCTACAATGGTGGCTACAATGGGCTGCAAAGTCGCGAGGCTAAGCTAATCCCTTAAAAGCCATCTCAGTTCGGATTGTACTCTGCAACTCGAGTGCATGAAGTTGGAATCGCTAGTAATCGTGGATCAGCACGCCACGGTGAATACGTTCTCGGGTCTTGTACACACTGCCCGTCACGCCATGGGAATTGGTTTCACTCGAAGCTAACGACCTAACCGCAAGGAGGGAGTTATTTAAAGTGGGATCGGTGACTGGGGTGAAGTCGTAACAAGGTAGCAGTAGGGGAATCTGCAGCTGGATTACCTCCTTAGGCTTTGCACATAATTTACCATTTTTAATGATGGTGTTGTTATGTGCTATACTGCTGTCTTTACTTCTACTTTATTTTAATTTCCCGATAACGGAATTTTATGAGTGATAGACCTCTTTCTCCACATTTACAAATATATAAAGTACAAGTTACTAGTTTTTTCTCTATTATGCATAGATTGACTGGTATCTTGCTATTCCTTTTATTAATGATACTTTCTTGGTATTTCATATTACATGTTTACTTTCCTGAGTTACTTATAGTAAGGTACTTAAATGCATTATTATTCACTCCTGTTGCTAAATTAGCTTATGTCTTATGTTTTATAAGTTTTGTATATCATTTTCTTAATGGTATTCGTCATTTATTGTGGGATGTTGGGCTTAATTTAGAAATTACTGGCGTTTCAAGGAGTGCTATACTGCTGACAGTAACGCTACTTCTTTCTACTATGGCTTTTTTATTTATGTTTATATGAGTCAGTCTGGAAATTCAGTACATCATTGGTGGGTTCAGCGTGTTTCTGCGGTAATTTTACTGTTCCTGTTTCCTTGGTTTATCTATTCATTTTCTTGCACATTTTATACTGATAGCTCTTTGTCTTTTAGTGAAAAATTTATTAATCACCCTCTAGAGCTTTTATTTTTTGTTGTATTGTTGTTTTGCATTTTTTGGCACGCAGTTCTTGGAATGCAGGTAGTATGCGAAGATTATATACACAGCGTACCTTTGAGGATTTTTACAATTACATGCATAAAGTACTTATCAAGCATTACTTATATAACCCTCGCTTTTACAATCTTTATCTTCTACAGGCATATTTTCTTGTAAAATCACCGGTGCTGTGTTAATATATTATTAGTGTACTAGTTTTATTATTGAACTATAGCATTATAGCGATTTTGGTTTGACAATATGTTTGAAGCATTAAAAAAGGGAGCAATAGATCTTACACTTAAAGCAAAAGGTCTGCTTACTTCACCTGAATCTCAAGTTTACGTCGAAGACCTTAGAAAGGTAATGATGTATGATGGAAGGAAATGCCAGTATCCAAAAAATTATGATCAAATTGTACAGTCTGCTAAAATCATAGAAAACAGGGATATGCATGGAAATGCTATACTAGATAAAGATAAAAATCCAACCTATAAACTTTTGTATGGTCAAAAAGATGAGAATGGAGAACAACCAAGTTTCAGATTATCTTTAGTTACCAAAGATAAAGATAATGATAGATCTTATTTTACTATCAATTATATAGACAATCAGGGTAAGCAAATTCCGATAAATGAGTTGCATAAGTCATATTTTGAGCCATTAGGCTTTTCGAGAATGGATTTGAAAAAACACGTGCCAATTTTTGAAGCTGAAAAAACTAAGGATCCTCAATATCCATTTGAATTAACTAATTCTTCTGTGCTAACTAAAGAGGTAAAAAATAAAGAAGGTAAAGTTCAGGAAGTTGTTGATGAAAAAGGAAGAAATGGAGAATTATTATACACTAGTGATTACAAGAAGCTAAGCACCCATTTTTCAGAAATTAGAGATCAGAATGGTAATCTAGAGCTAGATAAAAGTCTTATATCTGTTCCTATCGTTTTTGCTACAAGTTTAGCTAAAGTTTGTACTAAATTGTTGACTTCTCTTCCTATAAAGTTAGGGGAGCATTTAATAAGCGAACAAAACCCAATTGCAAAGTCTTTTGGTTATCTTTTATTTACTCCTGCAATGGCAGTAAAAAATTTAGTGGATATGGGAGCTACCATACTTAAGGCTCCAATTTTATTGTTTGTAGCAAATGAGAAAAAATATGGTGATGCTTACTACACCATGTGGAAACACCAACTGAAAGGATGTTTGGAAGAAGCAAAAAGTGACTTTAATGTTATTAAAGGTGAAGAAAGGCTAAAGCCGGATCATGGGAATCGTGATTCACTAGTGGGCACATGGGATGAGCTTAACGCTAGAAGGCCAAAGAAACAAGGGGATGATAAAGAAGTTAGCAAGAGTAATGAAATACTAAAGAGTCCTGAGGAAGAACAAAATAAGGGTAATGAAATATTAAGTGATAAAAGAAAAGGTCATGTTGAGGAATTACAAAATAGAAGAAATTCACAGCAAGGGCAAGGCGCTACACATGATCACTCTCATTAGCAATTACTTTAAATCAACATTTACTTTCTTTATTAACTATTCCACAACAAAAACTTGCATGTATTTTGCCCTCAGTATAAGATATTAATTATTTAATTAATATCTTAACTAAATGCGCCCTGTAATATTGTGTGGTGGTAGTGGTAGCAGACTTTGGCCTTTATCTAAGCCAAAGCAATTTCAGAAAATATTTAGTCAGAACACTATGTTTCACAACACTTTGTTGAGGCTAAAAAGCGATTATATGCCGCCCATAATTGCTACAAATATACAGTACGAGTCATTAGTGATGGAGGAATTGCATGCACTGCAAGAATATAAAGTGATTTTCGAACCAGTGAAAATTGGAACAGCAGCAGCAATATTAATTGCTGCACTTCTCTGCAATGAAAACGAGACAATGTTAATTCTGCCTTCAGACCATTTTATAGGTGATTTGAATAGTTTTTATGCTTCTACTCAAAAAGCGTCTAAGTTAGCCTCTGAAACTAACTCTATAGTCACTTTTGGGGTTAAGCCTCATGAATTCAATTCTGAATACGGCTATATAAATGCAGTATATGATCAGAAAGAAAAATGTCATATAGTGAAAGATTTTACAGAAAAGCCCGAGCGTAAGTTAAGTAACGATCATTATTGGAACTCTGGAATATTTGTGTTTAAAGCAAAACGCTACATAGATGAGATTAAAAAATCTGCCCCGAATCTTTACAATTTATGTTTTAAATATTTCACACCGCAAGAGAGATTTCTGTATTTAAAACAACGAGATTTTGCAGGAATTGAAGGCATATCCATTGATTACTTGGTGATGGAGAAAGCAAAAGACGTTGCAATGATAGAAGCTAATTTCGATTGGTTGGATGTTGGAACTTGGAATTCAGTTTTAGAATTGAGTGAGAAGTTTAGTAAAGAACCGGCATCATTTCAGCATGTGATTAGAGAAAAAGAACCAGTTTCAACGACAGAAAGTAATAAAAATTTATTGAGTGGAGCTTGTAAGCAACCAAACAAAAGTCTAATTTCATTTATTCATAAAGTTAAGAAAGTAAAGGTGATAAGGAAAGAAGTTAAACCATGGGGATTTTGTAGTATAATTTTAATGAGCGAAAATTTTCTTATAAAATATCTTTTTATCAATCCATTAAGCTGCACTTCTAAGCAATTCCATCACTATAGAGATGAATACCATATAGTGCTATCAGGAGTTGGATATGTTAGTTTAGAAGACAAAGAATATGCTATAGCAAAGGACCATATGATAGAAATCCCAAGGGAAGTTTCCCATAGGATTGAAAATAGAAGCACAAGCTTTCCACTTGAAATAGTTGAATTTCAGATAGGAGAGCATTTATCTGATAATGATATAGTGAGATTGGATGATGTATATGGAAGAATATGGTAACGCCATAAATGCATTTGTTGGCAATTTATAATATGGGTATAGCTGCTTTATGTAAAAAATAATATTTACTAAATCTTAATATTTTAAACCTATACCCATATTTTAATAAATAATGAGTTGTAATTAATATGAAGGATCCATTTAAAAGTGACAATTATAGAGAAAATCTCGGTTTCCTTAAAGAAGCTATAAAAGCAAGAGATGAGTTAGTAACTATTAGACATTATAATAAAACGGTAAGGGATTTATCTCAGGCATTAAAGCGTTTTACAGATAAGGCAGAAGATGTAGCTAAGTTTGTTATACGTAGTGACTCAATTGATTATGTAAAATCGATGAATGGAAAGCCATCAGGTCTTAAGATATTAAAGGAAATATTGAATAGAATCTCGGGAAGAAATGTTCCAGTTAAGAATATAAGTAGTTTTATTGATAAATTACCTCCTCCTACTTCAATGACAATCTTTGAATATCTAGAGGCTTATCGTAAAATTTCAGGTTTGGAGCAAGTTGAAAGAGGAAATATTGCAATAGCTCCAGAAAAGCCAGAACGCAGTTTTCTAAAAGAAGATAGACAAGTAGAAGTTAATTATAATGATTCAGGCCATGGAAATTCATTAGATGAAAAGCCTGGATACAAAGAGATATCAAATTATCAAGAGAAGAAGAGTAAAATTTTAACAGAAAATTCACAAAGTTCAAAATCGCCTAGAGAAGAGCTAATTTATGTAACAGTTCCTAAAGAACATATGGAAGCAAAAAGAGAACTTAAACAAAAACAACAATCTAAACCTCCAATATTGCCAAAACCATCAATAGCACCCCCATTGCCAAAAAAAATGTTTACTGCTGGTCAAGAAGTTAGACAAAAACCAAAAGTAGTAGGAACTGTTCCTAAATCAACTAAAGATAAACCTGAATTACCACTAAAACTTAAAAAGTTAGGTCATACTGATCAAAAATCAAGCACAAAGCTAGAAATGGTAGTATCTTCTATGGAAAAAGAAATTAATTATAATATCGATATTAAAGTACAAGAGATAAGAAAAAAATTCAAACAAAATCAAGCAAAAGAAAGTCCTAATGCGCAAACTATTGAAAGCAGGACCCCTCCTGTTGCACAAGTGAATATAGATGTGGAGAAAAAAACTAGACCATCACCAAAAGTTGCTTCCCAATCTCGCTTATTTCCAATGAGGGATGAAATATCTCAGATGAATCCCTTATCAGCAAAATCTGATCCGAGACCTCATGTTAGCAAAAATGCTCTTCTCACAGATGTAAATGTAAAGCAACTAGTTGTACAATTTGAAAATTATGGAAGGAAAGAATTATAACTTATTGAATAAACCCAATAATATTCTTGATTTTTTCTATGTTATAAAAGCACAAGCTCTCCACTTGAAATAGTTGAATTTCAGATAGGAGAGCATTTATCTGATAATGATATAGTGAGGTTGGATGATGTATATGGAAGATTTTGAAATTCTAATGTTAAAGATACTCTATAAGTCTGCTAAATTTAAGGAAGCAAAAATCTCTAGTTTTTAAATAAAGAAAAGTCTACAATTATACGAAGTTTCAAAAATATAATGTCTAACCTCAAAATATTTTGTAATGTCCATTGCCTTTGAAATTACTATGGCTGCTTGCTATTTGCGAGCAAGAAATGCCAGATTTTGCTCTATAATGACTTTGTTCTCTATTATCGGCATTGCCCTTGGAGTTGCAACACTAATAGTGGTGATGTCTGTGATGAACGGATTCAGAGTAAAGTTGCTTGACTCAATACTTGGCATTGATGGCCATATTAACGTTTATTTTGATAGGAACATAAATTCAGATTACTACGCAGTTTCAAAATCTATTGAGAGAATTCCTGGTATATTAAAAGCTACTCCTATGACCAATGATCAAGTTATTATTGTAGCAAATGGTAAAATTGCAGGTAGCGTAGTGCGAGGTGTGTCAACTAAAGATTTGCTTGATAGTACTGCCGTTACAAATAATGTAATTATAGGTGATGTAAAAAAATTTGATGAAGGGATAATAATAGGAGCACGCTTAGCAGAAGTTTTGAACATTGACTATGGCGACGAAATTACGTTTATATCATCTGAAGAATTTGATGCATTACTTGGTGAAATGCCGCGAATGAAAAAATATAAAGTTATAGCAATATTTGATATGGGTATGTTTGAGTATGATAATACCTTGATATATATGCCTCTAAAATCAGCACAAGCCTTTTTTAATTATAAAAATAGCATAAAAAATATAGAAGTACTTGTAGACGACGTTACTAGAGCTGATAAGCTGGCAGATGCTATAGAAAAAGAAATAGGAATGGAAGCTGAAAGTTGGCAATCACAGCAAAGCCATTATTTTAGTGCTTTAAAAACTGAAAGAAATGTGATGTTTTTAATTCTCACTTTGATTATAGTTGTAGCAGCGTTTAATATTATCTCAAATTTAATGATGATAGTGCAAGAAAAGAAATCCGCGATTGCAATTATGCGTACATTTGGTGCAACAAGTGGAAGCATTATGCGTATATTTTGCGCTTGTGGTCTATTAATCGGTTTTACGGGAACTTGTCTTGGCTGTATTATAGGTGTCGTTTTTTCTCTCAATATCGAAAGCATTAGAGTGTTTTTAGAAAACATTACTAACGTCAAGCTGTTTGATCCTATGATATACTTTTTTTCAAGTTTGCCAGTGATATTAGTACCCCAAGACGTAGTAAATATTTCTGCACTTGCGTTACTCTTATCATTTTTAGCGACAATTGCTCCTGCGTTGCAGGCAGCTGCACAAGATCCTGCGGAGATACTACGTTATGAATGATACTCAGCAAAAGTACATAGGTTGGTTCTTAATTGTATTGTTATTTACCGGTTACATCACAATAAATAACATAATCTTTTTAAAAATAAATCAGCAAGAGAGTGAAAACAATGTGAAAGCTTTAACGGAAAACATGGATGAATTTAGAATGTTGCTTGAAGTTAATCAATCTAGAATAGAAAAAAAGATATTTGACCTCAAGAGAAGTCAGCATACTCAATGTGAGCAAGGTGATAATAACTCAAGATGTAAGAACCTTGCAAAATTGCTATTACTTGTGGTTAAAATGAAGAATTCGTTATTGCGAGAAGCAAAATTTGATAACCATATAAATTCAATAAAGCCTTTGATATCAGAGCTTGACGATCCAGAGATAGAAAATGCAGTAGATGAATTAGAAAATTTGAAAGAGATAAATACCTTACACGAATTGAAGTTATCTTTTGAAAAAACTATTGATACTATCGATTACAACAAAAGTACATTGTCTAAAAAAATCATTTCAAACTGGATAAAGGTAGACGACCGAAATGATCCATTAAGAGTAAAATTCGCAGAAATTGAGGAGTCAATAAATGATAATGATTGGCAAAATATAACTGTTACAGTAAGCAATTTAACGCATTCAGAATTCAAGCCATGGCTGAATAAATTGAATGGTTTTATTGTAGCTTCTAAGAATATTTCAACAATATATCATCACTTATTACAATATATCTCATGATTTATTTTATAATTTTCGCTTTTTCGTTTTTATTTGGTATATGGGTCAAGGTAAGTGGTGAAGTAATAAAATTGGAATTAGGCAATTACACTATAAGTATTGATCTATATTTCATTATTTTTACTTGTGTAGTTTTATTATTTTTATTAATTACACTTGTACGCTTTTTTTCCTCCATTTCATCAACATTTGCCAACATAAGAAATAGAAGAAGGGATAGGGAAGAATTGCTTCTCTTTGAAGCTTTCTTTAGCATAGACTTAGACAATATAGAGAATGCCCAAAAGCTAGTTAAAAGTCTGAGTGAGGAGAGCGATAGGTTGTCTTTAATAAAGCTCTTTAACTCAGGTAAGACGGGAAATTACAGCTTTTTCAGTAACGGTTTAACAAATATTGCAAATAAAAATCGTAACTTAGCTCTACTTCTAGCCAATAAGCTGATTGTCCACCTCAAACAAGAAAAAGTAGTCTTTCAAAAATTTATAGAATATTGCTCTAGTTCAATTAACGATAAAATGCTATCTATTCCCTTTCAAATAGAGCATTGCATATTGAAAGAAGATTGGATTAATGCAATTTTGAGGTTGAAGGAAGCAGTTAAGTCCAATATTTTTCTCCCCTTTGATCATAAAGAAATGTTTGCAGTGTTTTATTGCGCTTTAGCAAAGCAATATGAAAGTAAAGGAAATTTTAAGGAGGCTATAAAGTCTTTATTTAGAGCACAACGTTATAGTGCAATTTTTCAGCCCATCAATTATTTAAAGGCAGAATTATATATTAAACTTGGAAAAATCAGAAAAGCTTCTGCAGTGCTAGAGGCAGAGTATACAGTAAATCCTACTCCTCAGTCAGCTAAAATGTACATCAATTTAAATAGTAAAGGTGCTGAAAGACTATACAACTTACGCCCTGATTATTATTTTAGTTACTGTTTACTTGCTTTGTCCTCAATGAGTTCAGGTAAATATGATCTTGCAAGTCAATATTTAGACACTGCTATGAAAAAAGCTAATTACATGTCAATCTACTTTATTGTAATACAACTCAAGGTTACATTGCAAGAACACGACAAGGTAATTTATTGGCTAAACAAGATGGGCTCAGAAGCTTTGCCTGATCCAGGCTGGAAATGTAAAAATTGTAACAGGGAACTAGAACAATGGGATCATAAGTGTTCAAGTTGTAATAGTTTTAATTGTGTTTATTATATATTATAAAATTCCACAAAGTGTAGAAATTACCATTAGGCTACTTTCACATTGATATTGCTGAAGTTAGAGCACTTTCTTAATATAATCCTTATCTCCAAACAATAAACCTGCAAGTTTCTTAGCTAGACTTGGTTTTAATGTCAAAAAAACTTGCTTTTAGACACTAACAGTTATATATTTTAATAAATCAGGGTTGTATACAAAATGAAGAGCTTAAAGGAATTATCCTTAAGAATTAAGAATATTAGGTCTGTACAGAAAACCACGAAAATAATGCAAATGGTTTCTGCAGCAAAGTTGTTACAAAGCCAAAAGAAGTTATTAAATTCAAAATTATATGTATCTAAGCTGCATAACATTATTTTTTCATTAATGCTATCAGTTGATCAAGAATTACTGGCAAAAATTCTAAATGTCAGTAACGACGGTTCTTACCTAGTATTCATTATTGCGTCTGATCGTGGCTTGTGCGGCAACTTTAACTCTTCTATTGTCAAATTTAGTCAAGAGCGTGTAAATAAGTCAATCGCAAATGGCAAAAAAGTAGATATTGTATTTCTTGGTAAAAAAGCTTTTGATGTAGGTAAAAATAGATTTGACTCTAAAAGTATCTTAAAAATTGAAAATAGTAAGGGAATCACGTTAAAGCACGTAGAAGCTTTGGTTGATGGTATAGATTTAAGTAAATACGATAAAGTTAAAGTTTTTTATAGTAAATTCTATAATACCTTCACGCAAAAACCAATGTTGGAAACAATAAAACCATGGAGTAAAGACTCATCCTTGATTGATAGCTCTCTGGCTGGTCCAACAACAGATTACGGCTATGAGTATGAACCACAAAATATTGAATTTATTTTAAAATCTTTGGTTCAAGATTACGTTGTAATTGCTCTTTACTCTGCTTTACTTGAAAGTGCAACGAGTGAGAATAGTGCTAGAATGGTTGCTATGGAATCAGCAAACAGAAACACTAAAGAGATACTGAACAAATTAGCATTGCTTTATAATCGTTCTCGTCAAGCAGCGATTACGACTGATTTAATTGAAGTTATAGGTGGTGCAGAATCTTTATAGAAATCTAAGGAATAGAAAATGAATATATTAAATATTGCAGCAGATATTACTAAACTAATAAAAAAGCAAAATCAAGATGCGGAAGTTACAATATATGAAACTAATAAGACTTCAGTTTCTCAGCGTCTATCAAAAATTGAGCAAATATCACAATCTAAAAATTGCACTGTAGGAATCAGAGCTATAGCAGGTAAAAACAAAGCTGCGTATATTTCTACAAACGATTTGAATAATCTGAGTGATACAGTAAGCCAAGTGGTAGAAATGGCAAAGAATGCGCCAGAAGATCCTTGCATTAATTTTGCTGTAAATGGTAGTAATTATATCTCTTCTGCAGATTTAAGTATCTCAGATAATAATGTTGTAACCGTTGATAACCTAAAAGAAATTGCTGAAGCTGCAGAAAATTCAGCCCTTGCACATAAGAGTATCACTAATTCTGAAGGAGCCTCTTCTTCATACGCTTTAGTGAATACAGTATTATCGACTGTTTCTGGTTTTATTGGCTCGTTTAGTAAATCAACCTTTGCTAATCAGGTCTCTGTTGTTGCTGGAAGAGAAAGTGAAATGAAGGTTGGTTACGATTATGATATAGCATGTAATTTTAGTGATTTAAAGTTGCCAGAGTTAATGGGAAAAGAAGCAGCAAAAAGAGCAGTTGATCAATTGAATTCACGTACAATGAAAACTGGTAAATTTCCAGTTATTTTTGAAAAAAGAGCAGCAAAAGGGCTAGTAAAAAGTTTTGCTTCTGCTATAAATGGGAGCAGTATTATAAGCAACAGTTCTTTCTTGAGGGGTAGTTTAAACGCTCAGATTTTCAACGATAGAATTAATATTATCGATGATCCATTGTTGCCAAGAGGCATAGCATCGAGACCATTTGATGGAGAAGGGATAACTAGCAAGAAAAATATATTTGTAAAAAACGGAATATTACAAAATTGGATTTTAGACTTATACTCGGCTAGAAAATTAGACTCAGAAACAACCGGAAGTGCAACTCGTGCAAGTAATGCTGCAGTTATTCCTGCAGCTAGTAACCTCTACATTGAGAATGGTGATGTATCGTTTGAAGAATTAATTCAGGAAGTGAAAGAGGGAATATATGTAACTGATTTATTTGGTTTTGGTGTCAATTTAATCAATGGCGATTACAGCCAAGGCGCTTCCGGATTTTTTATAGAAAATGGAAAAATAACGTATCCAATACATGAGATTACCATTGCTAGCAATTTGAAGGATATGTTTAGCAATTTAGTCGTTGCAGATGATCTAACTTTTTGTGGGCAATTTAATTCACCAACGATTAAAGTTAGCGAAATGACGGTTGCAGGTTCGCTTAACGATTAAAAAATTTATTTGCATCAAGTACAACAATTGTGTATTATTGTCATGTAATGTTAAGAATAGACTATGGAGTATAAAGGTTTAGTTTCAATAGCTAAGCTTAAAGCATTCTCAATCGTAATTTCAAAGTTTTTCATCACATTAGTAATGTTAGTTAATAATTTAGGAGTTGTTTAAATGGAATTTGGTAATGTAAAATGGTTTAATGCCGAAAAAGGCTATGGTTTCATCAAGCCAGAAGGTAAAGGGGGTGACGTTTTTGTACATATTAGCACATTGGAACGTTCGGGAATAAGACCTGAGGCACTTAAAGGAGAGAATAAAGAGAAGGGAATAAAAGGAGAAAGGGTGAGTTATGAGGTTAAAGAGGAGCGCGGTAGAAACGGAGAAGATAAAAAATCTGCAATAAATTTAAGATTGGAAGATTAATCTATTATGAAGTCTTTTAACAGGATTAACGTATTGTGAATAATTTTCATGAGATGGGTCTCCCAGCTTCGCTTAGACAAGCTCTAGATAAAAATAATCTTTTCGTCCCAACTCCGATTCAAATACAAGCGATTCCCTTAGCGCTACAAGGTAAAGATATTCTCGGATCTGCTCAAACGGGGACTGGAAAAACTTTAGCATTTGCTATTCCGTTGGTTGCTAAGTTGCTGAATGAGCCTAACACTGGTTCAGCTTTAGTCATCGTGCCAACCAGAGAGCTTGCGCATCAGGTAACAAATGAGATAAGAAAACTCTTATCTCAAAATTCTGCACTAAGGGTCGCTTTGTTGATTGGTGGTGAGCCTATTTTTAGGCAGCTAAATCAGCTTCAGAAAAAACCACAAATTGTAATAGGTACTCCTGGTCGTATTATAGACCATATTGAGCGTAAAACTTTGATTACTCGCAATGTTAGCGTTCTTGTGCTTGATGAAACGGATCGTATGTTTGATATGGGCTTTGGAGTTCAGATTGAAGAAATTATGAAGCATTTGCCTAAAATAAGGCAAACTCTTATGTTTTCTGCAACTCTTCCTGGAGATATAGTAAAACTTGCTGAGAAGTACCTTAATCGACCAGAACGTATTTCTGTTGATTGTGAGGTTACAACTTCTGTAAAAATTAAGCAAGAAATTGTTTATGCATCAGAATCAGAAAAATATGAAAAGCTTGTTACACAACTATGTCAGCGCGAAGGATCAATCATTATCTTTGTCAAAACAAAGCGAGGAGCGGATCAGCTAGCTAACAGATTGCACAAAGATGACTATAGCGCTTTAGCAATTCATGGTGATTTAAGGCAGCACAAGCGCGAAAGGGTCATTAATTCTTTTCGTCGTGGCCGTAATCAAATCATGGTTGCAACAGATGTTGCTTCTCGCGGCCTTGATATTCCCCACATTCAACATGTTATCAATTATGATGCACCACAATCGCAAGCTGACTATATTCATCGTATAGGTAGAACTGCACGCGCTGGAGCTGAAGGGTATGCGCTATCTTTTGTTACACCTCAAGATAAGAGAAGACTGCCTGCACTGGCAGACAAAGAAGGAGAGCTAAATTTTGATTGTAGTGTGCAATTTAAAAAACGTAACAGCAAAAAGGTCTTTAAAAGGCCAAGTACGTTAAAGACTAAATACGGTAGAAAAAAGATCAATGCATTTAAGAAGAAAAGCAGAGTACTAGAAAAAGCGTATTAAATAGGATTTACCTACAATTTGATAAGCGTAAAACTCGTCATTCCGCTACTCATTAGCGGAATCTATGCTGAGATATTGCGGTGCTATGACGTAGATCCAGAGTGGGATTCAAATTGGCTACAGCGAACTGCTAGATTTCAATTTTTTTAATAATTGTGTGCTATTCATTATATATGAATATATGAGTTCCCACTTTTAAAGAGAATAGGAGATGATTTCCAAAAATTTGGAGGCAAGTTTGAATAGAGCGCTACTCATTGCTTCTAATTTTAATCTTAAATATGCAAAGGTAGAACATTTATTGCTGGCGTTAACTAAAGACGTGGATGTAAATTACGTTTTATCAAGATGTAATATCAGAGCCGATGAAATCATAAATATGGATAACATTCTATCAAGGTGCAATATTAAGGCTAATGATTATAATAATAATATAAAAGGGTTTTTACAAAGCAGTGCTGAATTGATTATCAGTGGAGTTAAACCTAGCTCAATGTTTCAATGCATAATACACAGAGCAATAATACGGGCTCATAGCTTGGGAAAAAAAGAAATAAATGGAGCAAATGTTCTAGTAGAAATTTTGTCTAGGCAAGACTTATACGTTGAAAATCTATTGCAGAAACAAAATGCGAAAGATTCCAATTTGATTTACCATATATCTAATATGAAATACTTGAGCGATATAGATGAATACACCACCAATCATAAAGTAAAACTTGATAAAAATAATGACGCTCCTACTACAGTAAATAAAGGTGAGCTACTAAAAGATGAGGAAATTCTACAAAGTTATTGTAAAAATTTAAATGACTATGCAAGAAGCAAAAAAATAGATTATGTTATTGGTCGTGATTATGAGTTAAATCGCACTATAGAAATATTATTGAGGCGTAGAAAAAACAACCCTTTGTATGTTGGAGACCCAGGTGTTGGTAAAACAACAATAGTTGAGGGTTTGGTACTCAAGATCATTGAAGGCAGTGTTCCGAGTGTGCTCAGGTCCAGTATAATTTATGCTTTGGATTTAGGATCACTCCTTGCAGGGACACGCTATAGAGGTGATTTTGAAGAGAGAATAAAATCTATAATAAAAGCGATTGAGGCAAAACCAGGTGCTATCCTTTTTATTGACGAAATACACACTATCATTGGAGCAGGTTCTACAAGTGGTAGCTTTCTTGATGCCGGTAATCTGCTCAAACCTGCGCTTGCAAGAGGTACACTGCGTTGTATAGGTGCAACCACATATAGAGAATACAGCGCTAGTTTTGAAAAAGATAAAGCACTAGCGAGAAGGTTTCAAAAAATTAATGTTAAAGAATCTTCTGTTAATGAAACGATAAAGATACTAGATGGTATAAAGCACTACTATGAAGGGTATCATGGAGTATATTATACAAAAAATGCCGTTAGGTCTGCGGCTGAACTTTCGCATAAGTATATTACTGGGCGAATATTACCTGATAAAGCGGTTGATGTTATTGATGAAGCAGGGGCATATTGTAAATTGCTAAGAAACAGGGGTAAAATTGTAAATAGTAGAGATATTAAGAATACCATTACTAGAATTACAAATGTGCCTTGCGGATCTGAATCTGATGATTTGCAGAAAGTAAAGTCTTTAAAAGCTAATCTAGAGAAGGTGATTTTTGGCCAAGAGCAGGCAATAGAATCTCTTGTTAGTTCTATTAAAATTGCTAAATCTGGGTTGAGAAATTACAATAAGCCTTTAGCAAATTATCTTTTTGCAGGACCAACCGGTGTTGGTAAAACCGAGCTAGCAAAACAATTAGCAGAAAGCATGGGCATGAATCTTATACGCTTTGATATGTCCGAATATATTGAATCTCATACGATATCAAGGATGATTGGTTCTCCTCCTGGATATGTAGGTTATGATCAAGGTGGATTACTCACAGAGTCTGTATCTAACAATCAATATAGTGTTGTGCTGCTTGATGAAATTGAAAAGGCCCATAGCGATATCTATAATATATTGCTACAAATTATGGATTATGGTTGTGTTACAGACACTTACGGACGTAAAGTTAACTTTTCCAATATAATTTTAATTATGACAACTAATGCAGGAGCAGCTGAACGCAGCAAAAGTTTTGTTGGCTTTGGGCATAAAAATTTTAACATTGGTGATAGCGAAAAAGCAATAGAACAGGTTTTTAGCCCTGAATTTCGTAATCGTCTTGATGCGATTATTTCTTTTTCCGACTTAAGTACGGATGTGATTTTGCATATTGTGGATAAATTTGTCCTAGAACTGAAAAAGCAACTGACACAAAAAGGCATAAACTGCTTGGTAGAGGATGAAGTGAAATCTTATCTTGTACAAATGGGTTATAGTAAGGAAATGGGAGCACGTCCGATAGAGAGACTTATTGAAAAAGAGATAAAAAGTTACTTAGCGGAAGAAATACTGAATCGTAAATTAATAAAAGGAAAGAAATTAAGAATCTATATGAATAAAGTAGAAAATAAAATTGCTTTTGATATAGTTTAAAATCCTTGTATTGAACTTCATCTTTGTTACAATCTATAACTTAAATTCAATTTGAATTATAGTGATAAGTGATAAAGTAAAACAAGTCCTAAGCTACTACGAAAGTGAAAACCCTGGGGTAAAAGCAAATCTTACTCGTATTCTCATGCATGGAAAGCTTGGCGGCACTGGCAAGTTAGTGATTCTGCCAGTAGATCAAGGATTTGAGCATGGTCCAATTAAAAGTTTTGAAGTTAATCCTGATGCTTATGATCCACATTATCATTTTCAGCTTGCGGTTGATTCGGGAGTAAGTGCATATGCTGCTCCACTTGGTATGATTGAAGCTGGTGCTTCAACTTATGCTGGAATGCTCCCACTTATTTTGAAACTTAATAGTTCCAACTCTTTACATTCAAAGGATCTAACCTCTGATCAGGCAATAACCTCTTCTGTGAAAGATGCGCTGCGTTTGGGCTGCTTAGCTGTCGGATTTACTATATATCCTGGTTCTGCTAAGTGTTTCGATATGATGGAGGAAGCCCGTGGAATCATAGCTGAAGCCAAATCTTACGGGCTTGCAGTAGTGCTATGGTCTTATCCACGCGGTGAAGGGATTTCCAAAGAAGGTGAAACAGCAGTTGATGTTATTGCCTATGCTGCACACATGGCAGCTTTGCTTGGCGCTAATATAATCAAAGTAAAACTTCCAACTAGATATTTGGAAAAAGAAAAAATAGAAACAGAAAATATTGAATCATTATCTAAAAGAATTGAATATGTTAAAAAATCTTGTTTTGCAGGAAAAAGAATAGTAGTTTTTTCTGGTGGTGAATCGAAGGAAGTAGATGACATATGCAATGAGGCAAAAGAAATTAAGCAAGGTGGTGGTAATGGTTCAATCATTGGACGTAACACTTTTCAACGCAAAAGGGAGGAAGCTTTATCTATGCTAAAAGATATAATGGATATCTACACATAAAAAACGGCTGGGTGGCAGAATGGCTTATGCGGAGGACTGCAAATCCTTTTATACCGGTTCAATTCCGGTCCCGGCCTCTTTCATTTTCTATATCTTGTAAAAGTTAACAGTAGCTTTAAGTGTGTAACCTATAGAGAAAGCTTGTCCATAGTAAAATCAATTTCTTTTCAAGTTATGGTTATACTCTTATAGCGTTTCATGGTAAAAAATAAACTAAAAATAAGCAAAGTGTTTTACAAACGTAATTTACTATTTTTACTACCGCCCGAAGTTGCTCACTCTTTGGCAATTATGGCATTAAAGAAAATACCTTATAAGAATCCTATAGAGCTACCAGAATCTTTGAGTGTGAATTTTTTTGGTAATAAGCTCAGAAGCCCCGTGGGCCTGGCTGCAGGTTTTGACAAGAATGCAGAAGTTATAAGGCCTATGCTCTCATTTGGTTTTGGGTTTATTGAAACTGGTACTGTAACTCGTAATCCACAATATGGAAACAAAAAGCCAAGAATTTTTCGGTTAATTAAAGATCAAGGGGTAATTAACAGATTGGGATTTAACAATAAAGGAATAGACTATTTTCTTAAACAAATAGATGAAACCAAGCTTGATGACTGCATTTTTGGCATCAACATAGGAAAAAACAGTACATCAAAGGACCAAATCAGCGATTATGTTGACTTAATAAAGATAGTATATGGAAAGAGCAATTATATAGTGCTGAACATCTCATCCCCAAACACGCCTAATTTACGCAATCTGCACAATAAGCAAGAATTATCGGAATTGTTGAAATCCATCCGGAAATCAATTGATAATTCTAAATCCATACCAATAATATTAAAAATCTCACCAGATGTAGATCAGCAAACGAAAGAAAATATCGCTGAGCTTGCGTTGGAATATAAGATTGACGGATTAACAGTAAGCAACACTACGGTAAGTAGAGATAATCTGCATTCTCACCATAATGAGAGTGGTGGGTTGAGTGGCAAACCGCTGTTTAAACTTTCAACCGAGTTATTGGGCGATATGTACAAATTTACTAAGGGCAAAATATTATTGATAGGGTGCGGAGGAATCTCAAGTGGTGCTGATGCATATAAAAAAATAAAGGCAGGAGCTTCTTTGGTGCAGTTGTACACTGCTCTCATATACCACGGACCTCAAGTTGTAAACAAAATTAATCTAGAACTTGCAGAACTAATAAGGAGAGATGGATTTAGTAACATTAGTGAGGTGGTGGGTTGTATACATTAATTTTGGAAGTTGGTGATATTATTTTAATAAAATAAAACTAATTCTCTGGTATAAAGGTGGTAGAAAGTGCTTTTCTTTTAAATAATGGGTATGGAGAGTTTGAATGATACAATATCTAAGATCATTGATTATAAATTTACAAATTATGCAATATTAGAAGAGGCACTAACTCACCCAAGCGTAAATAAAAGGAATAGCAAAAACCAGATTGTAAGCTACGAAAGACTAGAGTTTTTGGGCGATAGTGTTTTGAATATGGTCGTATCTGCCATACTGTTTAAACTATTTCCTGAAGAAAAAGAAGGAGCATTGGCAAAGAGAAAAACGGATTTAGTTTGTGGCAACACCATTGCTAATGTTGCTAAAGAAATAAAATTAGGCAGCTTTATCATCATGAATAATAGTGAACGCTGCAATGGAGGAAGATGTAATCTAAAAAATTTAGAAAACTCGCTTGAAGCACTAATAGGTGCAATTTATATTGATGGCGGACTTGAAAATGTTGAAAGATTTATTACCAAATATTGGGAAAAACTAGCTAAAAGCATGCTTGACCCCCCTCAAGATCCTAAAACCTCACTGCAAGAGTGGACTCAGAAAAACAAATTGCCTTTACCAGAGTATGAGCTTGTAAAACAAACTGGACCAGCGCACAATCCTGAATTTACTATATCAGTTTGCATAGAAGATTATGGTAAAGTTTCTGCATGCGCTTCTAGTAAAAAGATTGCTGAACAAAAAGCTGCTGAGTTGATGCTAGAAAAAATTGGAAAAGGCGCTTCAGTTTAGGCAAAATAGGCATTAATGTAAGTTTTAAGGAAGCTAATAGCGTTTAGGGGAAATGGTCAATTTAAGGAGAAACATAGTATTATTCATAAAAAAGTTGATCTACCAAAAATCAAGCCTTATGTAGTGGAATATCAATGGCTGTTGTCGGAGATGCGGAAAAAAAGAAGTAGCAAGTTACCAAAAGGTGTTATGCCAGATACATTTGGTCCAAGAGTTGTTTTGTGAAGTTGACAGAGTTAAGGAGAATGAAAGTTTTAAAAAATAGCATATTTTTTAATTATAAAAATTTGATATTAACTGTTGTTGGTTGATTGAGTAAAAACCAGTGAATGGTCACGTTAAAACATATTTTTAAATTTCTGCCAAAATCCTGGTTTATTATCATTAACCTTTGTAAATGTTATATTTAAACTGTATTTCGGATCATTTGGCACGTCGTATTTTATGCTAAATGTTGAAACTTTATCGTTATTGTAAATATGTACATCATCATATGATAGCTTTGTTGTGTAACACTTTACATACTTTTGCTTATCATGCACTAAATCACCTGACTCCCTTTCTAGTTCCACAAATTTCGTTTTTTTCTGACATTCCTTCATTTTTATTAAATCCTTATCTAGTGATATTGAAACTGGCAACGTATTTCCAGCATATTCTTTAGCTAAAAGTTCACTTTGAGGATACATTTTTATTTCCCTGCCAAAATGTGAGTCTATGAAATTATTACTCCAAAATTTATCGCCAGAATGCACGTACTCATCAGTAGCATACGGCACCCCACCATAATTGCATTGAACTTTGTAATCTCCAACACCGTTGTTTTGAAAAAAATCATGAATAGCAGTGTAGCTACCAGCAGCATCATTTATATAATCCATTACTTTATTCCTTAAATTTTTAGTTCATTATATCATAATCATTATGCCAATCAATCAAAAAAGCTCTCCCTTGCTGTTTTTAAAACTGATTTTGAGCAAGCGCTCTCGATTAGTTGGGAGCGTATTTGTAAGATTGTGACATTCGTGCCTTCCAGTTTTTCACATACTGCTGAATCAATTCAGGATAATCTGTAATAATTAATAAATTTTCAGCATTTCCTTTTTTAGCTGTCTTACTAAGGTTAAATGACCCTGTGATGACTTTTTGATTGTCAACAATCATTATCTTATTATGAGCAATCTTTGGCTTATCATCGATCCAAATTGGTACTCCACCTGAAAATAATTCATTTATAACACTATATTTTGAGTAGAGTTGCGATTTATCTAAGATGACTTTAACATCAACACCGCGTTCTTTAGCATTAATCAAAGATTTTGCAACTGTTCCAAGAGTAAATGTATATTCTTGAACTAAGATAGATTTTTTAGACTGATCTATTACGTTGATTATCGGTACAGCACAATCTTCTCCAGGTGAAAAGCAAACCGTAGCTTTTGGGCAGGGCGAAAATATAAAACCCGCATAGTAATACAGAGAAAAACACATTAACAAGAATAAAAAGTGAAAAAGCCTCACAACAACCCACCCCCGGATATACGGCGATAGGCTACATTATAATTTAATCACCTGTCAATAGACTTCTTGCATAGTTTTTGGCAACAACCGTTAGAAACGAAAAAACTTACTTGACAAACTCCGCCAGCCCCCTTATCATGAAACTGAAGGTATTCAGTTATCTTCATCTGTGCAGATTAAACAGCAAGAAAACAACGTAGTTGGCGTCTTATTTTTAATTTTTTGCACTATGTGCATCTTATGTCTTCACAATATTTCTAGGTTTTTACCTACACAAGCTGAAACGCGCTTATAAGTCGTTTAAGACAGTATAGTACGCCAATTTGCAGGATTAGGGAGTGACAACTAGCTAACACGGGGTTTCTTTTGCCTTTTTTTCTGCTTAGTAAATTTCTTAAACATTTAAACTAAGGTGAGTTGCATTTAAAAGCAGCTAAATTGCAGTGTTTAAGACTTAAAAAACGCCAATGTTCTAAAATAGATATTAGCTGGGGCTTCTTTTGCCTTTTTTTCGCTTGGTAAATTTCTTAATGTTTATAGCTAACATGAAGCTAAGTACGAACTTTGTTAAATACAACAAATGGTGTCATCCCAGTGCTCCTTTTTTTGTCATCCGAGTAGCTGACACTGGGATCTATTTTGCATGTAACTCCAATTGTGTTTTGGCATAAAACGCGACGCGTATTAGACTTATTTGCAAGCAAAGCTTGCTAGATCCAAGTAGTCAGGGCACTGGGATGACATCATAGGGACACTGGGATGACACCCTGACAACCGTCATCCCGCTACGTGTTAGCGGGATCTAGAGATACCGCGGCGGTATGACGGTTCGCGGCGGTATAATGAAGCTTGAAAGCGGATCACCTTTCACGACCCGTGTTTACTTCATTCACTTTAGGAGTATTAACAGGCGTTATTGCCGGGTTCTCAAGCTTTGTTGCCTGCTTCAAACCCTCGCTTACACTTTTGTCCTTTAAAATTTCATCAAGCTGCTTACTCTTTTGTTGCTCTTCGTTATTTGACGTATCTCTTTGAGCATCTTCTTTTATGCCACGAGCATTTTCCACACTCTTTTCATCCTCACCTAAAAGTTTTTCTAATATTTTCTTAACAAAGCGCTTCAGAAGACTCAAAAACCCTTCTTCTTTTTGATTTTCTTGTGGTTGAGGCGTGGTATCTTTTTTGTCCGGCTCAGTGTTGAGCTTCTCTTTTACAGAACTCTTGCTCACTGAGGGACTAACGATGTGCTCTGATGGCTGTGTATCTGTTTGTACAGAAGCCTCAGAAG
Organism: Wolbachia endosymbiont of Rhagoletis cerasi; assembly: GCF_018454475.1. NCBI lineage: Bacteria > Pseudomonadati > Pseudomonadota > Alphaproteobacteria > Rickettsiales > Anaplasmataceae > Wolbachia > Wolbachia endosymbiont of Rhagoletis cerasi. The sequence goes on from NZ_JADCNC010000016.1 coordinate 73,924, forward strand.
TCTTTTTTTGTCCACTCTGTTCAACACTTTTACCTTCTGTTGTAGTTTCTCTAAGAGTGTTAGCTGCTTCTTGAAATTTTTTGTCATTTTTTAATTCTGCAACTTTTTCACTTGTGAAGATGCCCTTCCCTTTATATTGTTGGTCAAGCTCAGCAATTCTTTCAAAATCTTGACGTACTTTTTCATCTGCACGTCCTTTTTGACTTTCAAATTTCTGACTCAATTCTGCAACGTTTTTCATTTTGTTCTCAAGCTCCTTACTTTTCACAGCTTTTAGAGCCTCTGTTCCTTTTGCGATATAATTAACCTTCTCTTCTAATGAGGTACCTTCTGGAAAAGCACCTGGAGAACGTTCAAAAACATCTTTAAACTTTTTTTCAACACTTTCTTTAGATGTCTGGGCCATACCTGTTACCTATTAAAACATATCATATAACCAGTATATTAGCTAATTATATAAAAAACAGTTAACATAACTTGTGGTAAAAAGTGTTTATCAAGGGCGTCCTATTTATATCTTTTTCATTAAAATGCTATTTACTTATTAAGTTAAAATGTATAATTATATAAGAGATGAAAGATAGCTCATTAGCAGTAGTATTCGATTGGGATAATACCTTAGTTGACACTCAAGATAATATTTTTAATGCTATTAAGCATACCATAAACTCAATGGGGTATAGTAATAAAGCTGCTGATAGAAATTCCCATGAGTCGAGAAAGAGCTATATGGTCAATTTATTTGGCGATCAGTGGAAAAAAGCAAATCAGATATATCAACAATATTTAGATGATGCACTATTGCAAAACATTGCTTTGAATCAAGGAGTAGAGGAAATGTTGCAGACACTGAAAAGCCACAATGTTTATCTAGCAATAGTAAGTAATAAGAAAAATACTAATTTACGTGAAGAAGTTACCTATTTTAAACTGGATTCTTACTTTGAAAGAGTGGTTGGGTCATGCGATACCGCGGAAGATAAACCATCTGCAACCCCACTGCTATTTGCACTAGAAGAGAGTACGTTGCCTATAAATAGAGAAAATGTGTTTTTCGTTGGTGATAGCATCACAGATGTTCTGTGTGCACAAAATGCCAATTGTTTACCTATTATATACGGTCAATCAATAAGCGGTTATGAAGATTTGTTATGTTTTCAACATTTTGATAAACTTACAGATTTTATAATAAAGTATTTAGAAGATAGGTAATGACAGAGATTGCCAGCATAAAAAGGCGCTTTTGCGCATATTTGATAGATAGAGCAATTTTATTAATTCCAAACTTATTAATCAGACTATTGTTAAAGAATTTTCCGTTAATTTCATCTATGTGTATAGATTGCAGTTACTTCACATATTTTATATCTTCAAAAGTCCAAGCAACTCCTGGTCAGCAATTAATGAACATACATACCATAAGCTTGGACGGTTCTAAAATAGATTTGAGTTTAGCATTTGATAGAAGCATTTCTCAGTTTTTTCTTTCTCTATTATATAACATAATAGTTATCCTCATCGAGCTTTTCCAAGAACAGGACGTGTTAATAAACGCTTTCGATATATTAATAGTGCTACTCACTATATTAACGGTGCTGCTCACTCTCTGCTGGTATCTAGTTGCTTGCTTCTCTAAGAAAAAACAGACATACCACGACATGCTATTTAATACGGTTGTTATCAAAGGAAATATTAAATGAGTTGCTATAACTATCGTTATCATATAAATTATGCTGATGAATTGAACTAAGGGAAGATTATGAATGAAGAGATAGTAAAACATTTGAATAAATTATTGACCAATGAGCTGACTTCTGTACGCCAGTATCTTTTACATTTTGCGGTTCTCAAAAACAATGGAATTAATAGATTTGCAGAAAAGGTAAAAAATGAGCTTAACGAAGAACTTGAACATGCAAACAAGTTGGCAGAAAGGATTTTGTTGCTTAAAGGTGTACCAAATTTTCAAGATACAAATGAAATATCAAAGCATGATGGAAAGTTTACAAAAGACACAATACGGAAAATCTTAGAAGCTAATTTGAAATTAGAGGGAAAAGGTATTAAGGATATCAAAGAAACGATTTCTATCGCTGAGAAAGAAAAGGATTTTGTTAGTGTAATGTTATTAGAAGAGATGTTAAAAAATGAAGAAGAGCACTTCCATTGGATTGAGAAACAGATTGACCTTATTGAACTAATGGGTGTTGAAAACTATTTAAGAACACAAATATAGAGTGTTAAAAAAAATAGTATTTATTTTAATTATACCTTGCTCACTTCTTTTTTTATTAGGGTTATGGCAAATATTCAGATTGAACTGGAAGAATAATATTATTAAAAGTATGAGTCTTCCAGTGGTTCATCTATTGCCCAATAACGACCTTGAAAAATTTAACTATAGGCATGTCAAGATTGATGGGATTCTAAGTGACATAGAACTATATGTTTTTGCAGGGCAACACGGCTATCACGTGCTGTCTCCTATGTTGCTCACCACTGGACGTTACATGTTGGTGAATAAAGGAATAGTCGGAGAAAAAAAGGAGAAAAAAGTAAAAATTGAAAAAGTAGTTGCAGATGGAATTTTATATTGCGATAGCAATAAAAGTAAAAATTGGTTTATCAAGAACGATACTGCTTCGAATACATGGTTTACCCTGAGTACAGAAGAAATTTCCAATGAGTTAGGTATTAAGCTAGAGAAGTGTGTATTGTGGCCGAACAATTTTGGCAGCAAAGTAGCTATACAGCCAATGAAGCATTTGGAATATGCAATCACTTGGTTTGCACTTTCCTTAATTTGGTTGATTATGTGCGTAATTTACTATAGGCAAAACCTCAATAAAGCTTGAAGCTTTCTGTACATAAAATTAGAGAAGTAGTTATTCATCTTTATCACTACCAAGGTCTTTTAACATACTATAATTGCCTTTTCTGAATCTACTTTTTAAAGACGTAACTCCACTTTCGCTAATACCACTAAGGCTCAGTGCAGCTCCACCTAGCTGCAATCCTATCTCAGATGTTTCAGGAATAATTTTACTAGCTCCTAGATCTCTATAAACCTCCACATTACTCAGATCTGGTAAGCGTATTACAATATTTACATGCGGAAAATTTGCAGCAACTAAAGAAACAACTTTTTTTATAGTAACTTCATTCTTTATTGAAATAACGAGAGCTTGAGCTCTTTCTATTCCTACTGATTTTAAAATTTCACATCTTGTAACATCTCCAAGATATATAGGAAAACTATCACTTTTTCCTTCTTTGACTATTTTCGATTGAATATCTACAACAACGTAACTTAAATGCTCTGCAGTAAGCATTTTTGTTACCATATATCCCACTCTACCAAATCCAGCAACTATTACATGGTTATAGAGATCTTGTGTATCTGTTTCAACAGCTTCATCATCTAATATTGTTTTCTCAGTGCTAAATGAGTTTGCTATCCAATCTCCAAGCCCCGATAAAAGAGGAGTGAAAGCCATGGTTACTGTAGTTACCATCATAAGTACTTGAGCGATTTCACTTGGTAGCACATTTAGCTCATCTGCTAAGCGAAATAAAATAAACGCAAATTCACCGCCTTGTGAAAGCAGTAACCCAGCTTGTATAGCAGGTGCACTCTTAAACCCAAAAAATCTACACAATATATATATGATAGATGTTTTTAAAACGATAAGGATAATCGATAATAAAGTAATTAGTGGTAACTTATTGAGTAAAAGTTCGGTATTGATGGACATACCAACAGTCATGAAAAATAAGCCAAGAAACAAATCTTTAAATGGCAATACCGCGTGTTCTACTGAGTGTCTATATTCTGTTTCTGCAACTAACAATCCAGCGACAAATGCACCTAATGCCAACGATAAATGAAATTGCTCAGTAATAAATGCTGCTCCTAATACTATTAAAAGCGTTGTTGATATAAAGACCTCATTACTTTCCATTTTAGCAATAACCGAAAATAAAGGTCTAAGCAATAATCTACCAGTTATAAATATCAGCACTAATGCAATAGCTGCTTGCACCAATGAACCTGCCAATGAGCTTATCAGGCTGTGCTCAGAATTGCCAGCAAGTAAAGGTACCAACACTATTAATGGTACCACTGCAAAATCTTGCATTAATAGCACTGCTATCGACAATCTACCAACCTGACTTGCTTGAGAACCTTTTTCTTGCAGAACCTGCAACACTATTGCTGTTGAGGATAGCGCAAGCCCACCACCAATAACTGTTGCTATATTCGTATTCACTCCGAAAGCAAGAGCGATGCACCATATTGCTACCATGGTAACTATAACTTGAAGAGAACCGAACCCAAATACATGAATACGCATAGCGATCAGGCGTTCAAATGTCAATTCAAGGCCTATAATGAATAATAGAAAAACTACACCAAATTCTGCAAGATTATCCATTGCTTCAGCTGAGTGTATCAGATTAAATCCGTGAGAACCAATAACTGCACCTGCAACGAAGTAACCAAGCACTGGACTAATATTCATTTTCCAAAATGCTATGACTATAAACACAGCAGCAGAAAGCAAAATTATAATATCAAACAAATGCTGAGAGCCACTGTGCATGATATTTAACCTGTAGAATTAGACCATTTAATTGAGCAGCCAATACTTGATTTTTGGTCAATTGGAGAATTACCAGTTTCTGCAATAAATTTCATAGCTTGAAATAAGTCACTACTTCCTACTTCATAGCTTTGAACCTTTTCTTTTTTTGCGTCGTTAAAACGTCCACGATAGCAAAGGTTTAAATTGGAATTAAAGCCAAAAAAGTCAGGAGTGCAAACAGCCCCGTATTCTTTAGCTATTTTCTGTGTACTATCAATTAAATATGGAAATGTAAACTTATTTTCCTTGGCAAAATTAATCATATTTTCAAAGGAATCTTCTGGATATTCATTTACATCATTTGGCATTATTGCAATGGTGTTTACCTGATAATCTTTTTTCAATTGATCAACATCGCTTACCAGATTGCTAATAATTGACTGAACGTAAGGACAGTGATTGCATATAAACATTATAATAAGACCATTTTTTCCACAACAGTCACTTAATGCATAATATTTATTGTCTACTCCCAAAAGATTAAAATCTTTTGCAGTAAAACTAAAATCGACTTTAGGAGTATTCAGAGCAACCATAGACTATTATTATACCACATGTAATTTACGGTCTTATTATTTAAATGTCAAACGGTTTCTATGTATACTGTTTGCATATTCTTTTTTAGTATTATAATTATAAAACTTATGTTCATAACTTTCGAAGGAATAGACGGCTCTGGTAAAACAACACAATCTAAGCTACTTGCAAATCATTTTAAGCAAATTCGCGGCGAAAATAATGTGGTATTGACTCGAGAACCAGGTGGCACTAACTTTGCAGAGAAGGTAAGAGGAGTATTGTTAACGAATAATATTGATTCTATTTCTGAACTCTTGCTACTTATCTCGATGAGGCGCGAACATATGAAAAAATTAATATTACCAGCTCTTGCAGAAGGAAAAATAGTGATTTGTGATCGGTTTATTGATTCAACTATTGCATATCAAGGATATGGGTTTGGAGTTGACTTAGGGCTAATAAGGGACTTACATAAGCTAGTGGAAATTAAATATCCAGATATTACATTCATTCTAGATATTGATGTTAAAGTTGGGTTAAATAGAGCAAAAGACAAGAATAAATATGAAGAAATGGATGTTAATTTTTACAATAAGGTCAGAAAAGGATTTCAGGAAATAGCCATAAAAGAGCCCGTTAGGTGCAGTGTTATCACTGGAATTGAAACAAAAAATGATAATCACGTACACAATGAAATTATTGATAAAATCACCTAGCTTGTGATAGAAAATTATCAATTTCAGGTAACATTATTTCATATGAATAACTTTTTGTTTGAGTAGCTAAAAAATCCTGTATTTTGTCTGGATCTTCTTCACTTATCATCTTATATGCCCTTGCGAGGTTCATTAATTCACTTCTATTTTTTTTATTGCTTACTTCAGTAATAGTAAAAAATTGATCAAAATGGTCTAAGAGGTCTTTATTTTTTATTGAAGACACAATATCGTCAATTTCTTTCACATATAATGCAAGTTTGTGTGCTTTACTACGATCTTCAAAACAAAGATTAACAAGCACGTTACGAAACCTATCTTTCGTAGTACTTCTCACTTCTGCTAATAAGGACTTAATATTTTCTTGGCAATGCACTCTCTTTACCGATTCAGCCGGTTCAACCATACCAAGAACATTCTTTACCAAAGATTTTTCTTCACAACTAAATATGAACATGTAATAACCCATCGATAAAGTGAAGAGCAAGAACATAGCCGGAAGTAAAAACGGAGCTAATACATTTTGTGACGCAGGGAAAATAAACCAGGTAACAGTTGCTATTGACACAGTTACAAATAATCCTGATAAACATAATTGTGCTTTTCTTCTATAATTCTGATCAATAACTGTACTTACACCAATAGAAGCTATATCAATCATTACTCACACCTCATTAAACATTAATACTAACTGAATGATAGCATTATTGTGATGAAAATGCAATATTATGAATATTTTAATACAATTTATATTGACAGTTACAATTCTGAATGTTTTATTGCAGCGTTAGCTGATTAGCATTTTTAAGATGAGGTCAACTCTCATAGAGAGAGGATTTTTTTATTTTCTCATTCTTCTCATTTTCCTCTCTAACAATTTTTTTTCCATTTAATATGTCCTTTATTTCATCTCCTGTTAAAGTTTCAAACTCCAGTAGATTTTCGGCAATGAGATCTAAGCCTTTCTTATGCTTGGTCAAAATGTCTTTTGCTTTTTCATAGCAAGAAGATACAACTTTCTTCACTTCTTCATCTATAAGTTTTAACGTATCTTCAGAAATTATCTCAGAACCATGTATGGTTTGTTCGCGATTGTGATAGATCGGGCCTATTTTGTCACTCATTCCCCATTTTGTTACCATAGCGCGTGATAAATCAGATGCTTGTTTTATATCCGAAGATGCACCGCTTGTGACTTTATCGTAGCCAAAAATTAGCTCTTCTGCCACTCTTCCACCCATTGCAACAGTTATATCTGCTAGCATCTTTTCTCTTGTGAGGGACACTCTATCTGTTTCTGGTAGTCTCATAACTAAACCGAGTGCCCTACCGCGTGGAATAATTGTTGCCTTGTGTATAGGATCAGAAGCAGGCATATTAACAGCAATCATCGCATGACCAGCTTCATGGTATGCAGTCAGTCTCTTTTCCTCTTCTGTCATAATGAGAGATCGCCTTTCTACGCCCATCATCACTTTATCACGTGCATATTCGAAATCATCCATGGTAACAATCTTCTTGTTTCTTCTTGCAGCGATAAGTGCAGATTCATTCACCAAATTTGCTAGATCAGCCCCTGAAAAACCTGGTGTTCCTCTTGCAACTGTTTTCACGTTTACATCTGGTGCTATTGATATTTTCTTTATATGAGTATTTAATATCTTTTCACGCCCATTTATATCGGGTAAAGAAATAGTAATCTGTCGGTCAAAACGACCAGGTCTAAGCAGTGCTGGATCTAAGACATCCGGACGGTTAGTCGCAGCAATTATTATTACACCTTCATTAGACTCAAAGCCATCCATCTCAACTAATAACTGATTTAATGTTTGTTCTCTTTCATCATTGCCGCCACCAAGACCAATGCCACGATGTCTACCCACCGCATCTATTTCATCTATAAAAATTATACAAGGAGCATTTTTCTTGCCTTGATCAAACATATCACGAACACGACTTGCACCAACACCCACAAACATTTCAACAAAATCAGATCCAGAAATACTAAAGAATGGCACATTAGCTTCTCCTGCAATTGCACGAGCAAGTAAAGTTTTACCAGTTCCAGGAGAGCCAATCAAAAGGCACCCTTTTGGTATTTTTCCACCTAATATTTGAAATTTTTGCCTTTGTTTAAGAAAATCAACGATCTCTACTAGCTCTTCTTTTGCTTCATCAATTCCGGCAACATCATCAAATGTTACTTTTTTTCCACTAGTCATGAGTCTAGCCCTTGACTTGCCAAAGCTTATAGTTCTGTTGCCCCCCGCTTGTGTTTGTTTAAGAAAGAATAGCAAGAAGCCAATAAAGATAAATGTTGGGACCCATGAGATAAGTAATCCACCAATTACGTTCATGGCAGAATCTCCAGTTGAAAAGGAGAATCTCACTTTTCTATCATGTAAATTTTTTATTAGGTCGCTATATATGACACCGCTTGAATTGAAACTTGAACCATCTCTGAACTTGCCTTCAATGCTCTGGTTTTTTATGACAATATTTTCTACATCATTGTCTTCTAGTCTAGTTAAAAATTCCGAAAAAGGTATAATTGTTTTACTTTTACCTACATTTCCGCTGAACTGAATATAAGCAACTGAAATAAGAACAATAATTACTAACCAGATCAATAAGCCTTCTAAAAATTTTTTCATTTCTATTTCTAACTAAATACTAATCAAGCTTACCAAATTTTGTTTTATCGTGCTATTAATAATGCATTGAACCTTATCGTCATTGGTATTTTTTCCGTTATAATTTACATCAGGATAAGCAAGCACCTTTCCATCTTTTTGTACTGTAGGCAAAGAGTAGAAAACTTCAGGGCAGCAGTTGTAATCCTTCAGAAATTCAGGAACTTTTTGTGTTTTTTTTAATGGAGCGATGATAACTGAACACCCTTGATTTCCGAGTATTGTGCAGCTAAATCTGTTATCCCATTGAGTAGGTTCATTTAAAGGTAGGTTTACGGTAATTTCTTGTATCCTTGACGATTCTCTAATTATTAAGATATTTTCTCCATGTTTTCTTATTTTACACCCAGAAAGTGTACAGTTAACATTACTATCCTTTTGCAATATTTTATTAAATATTACGATAAGGCTGTTGTACCTTGGTTTATAATGTTTACTGGCAATTGCCATTATAGAGTAAAGAAGAAGCCTCAAGGCTATTTCCTCTGGCAATTGATAAAATTCACTTAGTTTAATTTCAATATAACCAAGATCATGCACATTAACGCAGTCATTAAACGCAAGGCGTGTGTAGTGCATCAACGCTTTTGCAGCTCTTTTCATATGAAGGGCTGTGAGGCATATTCGCTCTGTTAAAATCTCTTGATTATCACTTGCTTTAAGTAAGTTACGGTATAAAGTTCGCCTGTATTTTAAGTCATAGTTGCTTCTATCTTCGATCCATTTTAACTGGTGAAGCTTAGCGTACTTTTCTATTTCACTACGACTAAAATTTAACAATGGCCTAAATATATAAATACCATTTAGGAAAGACTTGTAGTCCATTGATGATAATCCATCTACGCCACTACCTCGCTCTAATCTTAACAAGAACGTTTCTGCTTGATCATCTTTGTGATGAGCAACAAGTAAATATTTTACATTATTATTTTTACACCACTCTGCTAGTAACTTATACCGTGCTTTTCGTGCCTGTAACTGAATATTGCCTTTAATATTTTGCTTCTCCCAATTTAATATGAACGATTCCTTTGCTCCAAGTTCTTTTGCATAACTTATAACAAAATCAGCTTCTTTTTGAGACTCTGAACGTAACCCATGATTTACTGTTAATGCTATAGGAAGTGGAAGCTTGTTTTTTTTTGCCCAGTTATTCATTAAGTGCAGTAAGACTATACTATCTACACCACCTGATACTGCAACTGCAACTTGATTATTATAGAAAGCAAAACTATTAACCACATTTTGAAATAATAACTCTAATTCCATTATGCCTCTTGATGGCCAGATAGTCTCTACGTCATACAGCGACTTATTTGTGGTATATATAGATCCCGCTAACAAGCAACGAAATATGACAAGTTTGTCCTTTTTTGTCCACCCCAGTGCCCTTTCTTTATGTCATCCCAGTGCTTGACACTGGGATCCAGGTTTTAATCTATTTCTTTATTCCAGAAAATGAAAATTCCACTCTACGATTTTTAGCATGCTCTTTTTCATACTTAGAATTTCTAGAATCATCTTTTACATTAACCAAAGGCTCAGTTTCACCCTTAGAAGCAGTTTTTATTCTGTTTTCTATGTAGGGTGTACAACTAACCATAAATTTTTTAGCTGCATCTGCCCTTCTAGCGCCTAGCGCAAGATTATATTCATGAGAACCACGGTTGTCAGTGTGACCAGTTAAAGTAACCTTCGCGTCAGGGTTATCTTGTAACACCTCCATTACGTCAAGTAATGCATCTGCACTTACTTCAGCAATACTAGATTCATCATAACCAAAGAAAACTCTTTTATCACCTATCTGCTTAACAACAGAATTTATTTTATTTGTTGTATTTGCTCCTTTTTTTGGGCAAGAACTTACACCAGTAAGTAATAAACAAAAACAGCACATTATAACCAGTCTACTCCACATTACTAAACCTCCATAAATTTTAAATAGTGCGTAACTTTAATTTCAGTAGCTAATATCTCTCCATATTGTAATATAGTCAAGAGAAATAAAATACTAAATACTTTTTCTACAACCTTACAATTAATTTTCCTATAATATGCTGGACTCTGAGTAGAAAAATCCAATAAAAGAATAAAAAGTACAATTTTTTATTGTACTTTAAGCAAATATACTTTTAACTTTATTATTAATCTATTACGGTATTAAACAGATGTTTTCTAAAATAATGAACAAATATGCAATCTTATAAGTTTTTAGAGGAAGTATTATATAGGGTAAAGAATATCGAAAATACGCTAAAAGTACTAAACCAAAGCCAATTGAATATAGAGGACAAAGTTGAACAAATGAGTCTTCTAGAAGAAATCAGACATGAAATTATCTCTCATGACGCAATAAAGGAATCATTAGCAGATGCTCTTGGTAACAAAAAAAGTGCAAATACTCAGCAGCTAAAGTTAATAGAGAGAATACATAAAAGCAACAGTGCTATTCCTATTGATTTAGTAAAGTCTTTATCCAAAGCTAAGGTTGAATGCCAAAATTTATGGAAGCTATCTCATTCTGAAACCAGTAACTTAGAAAAACTAAAAGAACGTTTTACTGATTTAATCACACTCATTCGCGAAGTAGCTTCTATAAAATCGCAGCAATTAAAATGCTCAAAATACGACTCACTGCTTGCTGACTATGACTCTGATATCACAGAAAAGAATATAAGGGAAGTATTCCCCAAGGTAGGCAAATTTTTTAGCGAAAATGTAGATAAAATAATTGAAAAGCAGAAAAAGGATAAGGTTACTAATATACAAAAAGTTGCTACTCAGAAACAGATTGAACTTGGCTCATTATGTTTACAGCAAATGGGTATTGCACTAAATGAGATTCGTACTTCTTATTACTACCCTATAGATTATGATGAATCTGATTTTTGTTATGGTTTATTTTCACTTTTACGGCATAGTGGTTATGCAATTTATCAAAAATGTTTAGCGCAAAATTCTATAAGTAGTCCAATTACGAGACATGTTATGTATGAAACTCAAGGGTTATTCATGGAAAGGATGATTGGAACATCCAGAGAATTTATTGGGTTTATTCAACCACACATAAAAGAGAAATTTGCTATAAAAGGCAAAACTAACGAGAAAGTTAGCAGTGTTGAAAATTTGTACTTGATTTTCAATGAAATAAACCTTTCTTCTTTTTTAAAAAATGCAGATGAATTTAGTCTGTTAGCTCATATTATGTTGAGAACTAGGTTAGAACAAGATATAATAAATGGTACATTGGAAGTCAAAGATCTGCATGATGCGTGGCTGGAAGGTATGAAGCACTATAAAATTCCAGTAAAAGCTGAAAATGAGCTAAACACTTATTTTCAAGATGAATATTGGGCAAGCGGTGTTATGGGCTACTTTCCTATAAAAATTATTGCTTTAATTGCTGCTGTGCAGATTTTCTCTTGCGTTAAAAAGAATCATTACGAATCATTAAGTGCTATAATAAAAGGAGATTTTAGTTTACTTATCAGTTGGTTATCTCAAAATATATACAGTGCAAAGTGTGGCCTGGAACTGCTAAAAAAAGTAACAGGTAAGGGTTTAGACGTTGAGTGTGTTACTTACTACTTATCTGAAAAGTATAATTTGTCTTAATAAATGGTTTTCTTGAGTTATGTATGAATTTTGTTCGAAAATTAACCGGAAAGTTTTATAGCCTTTTTACTTTCAAAGGTTTGTTTGCTAGCGATATTGCTATAGACCTTGGTACTGCAAACACTTTAGTTTATCAGAAAAATCAGGGAATAGTGCTTGATGAGCCTTCAGTTGTAGCAAGAATAAAAGAAAAAGGAAGTTACGTTCCTTATGCTTTTGGTAAAAAAGCTAAAATGATGCTTGGGAAAACGCCTGGAGAAATAGAGGCGATAAGGCCCTTAAAGGATGGAGTTATTGCTGATTTTAAAAGTGCGGAAGAAATGCTAAAATATTTCATACGCAGTGCAAACACAAAATTCACTGTTAATAAACCTAATATTATCATATGCGTTCCATCTGGATCCACGCCAGTTGAAAGGCGTGCTATACAAGATGCAGCAGAAAGTGCTGGTGCAAATGAAGTATTTTTAATTGAAGAACCAATGGCTGCAGCAATCGGAGCTGGGCTCCCGGTTACTGAACCTGAGGGTTCTATGATTGTTGATATAGGAGGCGGTACAACTGAAGTTGCAATTATTTCTTTAGGTGGAATTGTTTATTCACGTTCTGCCAGAGTAGGTGGCGATATTATGGATGAAGCAATAAAATCATATATTCGTGAAAATCATAAGTTATTAATCGGTGAAACAACCGCTGAGAAAATTAAGAAAAGCATAGGTTCAGCCAGTCTGCCAGGTGAAAATAACAAAGAGGGAATGATAATTAAGGGCAGGGATTTAGTGAGTGGCATGCCAAAAGAAATGCTTTTATCAGAATACCAAGTTGCAGAGAGTTTAATAGAGCCTGTACATCAGATAATTTCTGCTATTAAGACTGCGCTGGAGAGCACTCCACCTGAACTTTCTTCTGATATAGTCGATAGAGGAATAGTTTTATCCGGTGGTGGTGGATTATTACGTAATCTAGGTAAAGTTATCAGTGAAACAACAAAATTACCGGTTCGTGTTGCAGATGACCCACTTTGTTGTGTTGCTCTGGGTAGCGGAAAAGTGCTTGAAAACATGGATTATTTTGGCCATGTTTTATTCAAGCAAGATTGATCACGATTTTGGTTGTTGAAATTTTTCAATTTTAAGGTTCTCAAGAAATATTTCTTATTGTGAAATCGTGCATAAGTTGCACTAACTCTTTCAATTTTCATATTGTTCTGTACAATATCTATAGCTAGAGTAATAGATTTACCTGCAATTTGATAAGCGTAAAACTTGTCATTCCGCTACTTGTTAGCGCCGCGGCGGTATGACGTAGGGCTGTGCTAGCTATATTAATAAACTCGGATAACCATGCTAAAAGAATTTGAAATTGAACCTCTGCTAAAAGATAAAGCTCCGCACCAGACCAAGGCTATTGTTGCAATGTCCGGGGGAGTTGATAGCTCGGTTGCTGCAGCACTGCTACATAACCTTGGGTACCAGGTGATAGGTGTAACTCTTCAGCTATATGGCACTGATGGCAATGCTAACGCAAGAAAGGGTGCATGCTGCGCTGGACAGGATATTTATGACGCTAAGCGTGTAGCTGAAAGTGTTGGCTTTCCTCACTATATTTTAAACTATGAGGAAATATTCAAAAAGGAAGTAATAGAGGATTTTGCGAGTACCTATATGCGTGGGGAAACTCCCATACCATGCGTGAGATGTAACCAAACGGTAAAATTTCGTGATCTATTGCAAGTTACAAAAAATCTTGGTGCGGATGTGCTCGTAACAGGACATTACGTGAGAAGGTTAGAAAAAAATGGTGAGGTAAAGTTGTGTAGAAGCATTGATAAAAGTAAAGATCAAAGTTATTTTTTGTTTGCAACTACTGAGGAGCAGTTAAAGCTTTTGCGATTTCCACTAGGTGGGTTCTATAAAAGTGATATAAGAAAATTAGCAGAATATTTCAGCTTACAAATTTCTGAAAAGCCAGACAGTCAAGATATATGCTTTGTTTCCGAAAGCTATAGTAAAACAATAGCTAAATTAGCTCCACAATCTGTACAGAAAGGTAAAATAGTGGATGTTAATGGAAAAGTGCTAGGCGAGCACAGTGGCATAGTAAATTTTACAGTGGGGCAAAGAAAGGGCTTGGGTATCGCACACAATGAACCTCTTTATGTGATAAAAATTAATACAGAGAATAATGAGGTTATAGTAGGTCCGATCAACGCATTAATGCAAAAAAAAATATTGATCAAAGAGTTAAATTGGTTAGAACAACCAAAGGAAGGTATGGAAGTAACTGTGAAGCTGAGATCATCACATGCGGGAAGTTTAGCAACAATACATTCAACTGACGAAAAAAATAAAGCCTGTGTCATTTTAAACGACGATTACTTTGGCATCAGTCCAGGTCAAGCCTGTGTAGCGTATAAAGATGAGCAAGTTATCGGTGGAGGATGGATATGCTCTTAACTAAAGGCTCTAATGCAGAGTGTAAACGTACAATAGACTTCTTGCATAACCATATAACAGAAACGAAAAAACTTCCTTGACAAACTCCGCCAGCGCCCTTATCATGAAACTGAAGCTATTGTATTTGCTTTCGCCAATCTGCAGATTAAAAGGTAAGGATTACTTAATGTATCGGCGTCTTATGTTTAATTTTTTGCAGTATATAGATACTGTATGTCTTTACAAAACTTCATCTACATCTAGATTTTTATCTAAATAAGCTGAACGCGCTTACAAAGCGTTACAAGACATCAAAAAATGCCAATACTCGACAGAGATAGTAAAAGACTAGCTAACTCGGGGATTCTTTGTCTTTTTTTCTGCTTAGTAAATTTCTTAAACGTTTGCAGTATAGGTTAGTTGCAATTAAAAGCAGCTAAATCTTGCTTGTCAAGCGTTTAAAACATAAAAAACGCCAATATTTTAAAGCAGATAATAACCCCAGGGCTTCTTTTGCCTTTTTTTTCATTTGGTAAATTTCTTAAATATTTATGGCTAAACGACAACCGTCATCCCGCTAGCGGGATCTCTTGTTAGTGGCTGAGAGATACCGCGAATGAATCGCGGTATGACGGTTCGCGGCGGCATAAAGATAAGTCTCGTCATCCCGCTGCGTGTTAGCGGAATCTCTTGTTAGCGCTGCGGCGGTATGACGGTTCGCGGTGGCATGACGATAAGCCTTGTCATCCCGCTACGTGTTAGCGGGATCTATGTTGAGAGATACCGCGAATGAATCGCGGTATGACGGTGTAGATAGTATCCCGCTGCGTGTTAGCGGGATCTCTTGTTAGTGCCGCGGCGGTATAGCTATACCTTTTTCTACTTAGTTTGGGTTATGCAAGAAGTCTAATAACATTTATTGCTATTTTGCCATGTATCCCTTATACTATAAAGTAGAACATTATAGGTTTCAGCAATGATAAAAGAAATTGAAGAACTAATAAAAATTGTTGGTAAGGGTAATTTATTAGAGACGTTATTTATTTTTTTAGGTAGCTTTCAACATGCTGACTTAGGTCGTTTTATGGATCACAGAAATCATTTTGGTTTGTCTGAATTCATTAGAAAAAAAGAGGAACCATTAGATAAATATTTTAACTTAAAATTTAGTCTACAAGGGCTGTTTTTAATTTATGCTCAAGCTTATCAAATTCTAAGTGAAAACAATAACCTGAATACTAAAGATGTCATAGATAAAATATATGAAGTTATTAAAGGATCTGAGTTAAATGAATATATAAATGAAGTAGTAGATGGAAGAAAATTAGATTTACTTAACATCTTAGCAAATCCAAAGAGAGAACCAATATTTAAAACAGAAGAAGATTTTGAAAATAAAGTACTCATTGGTCTTAGAAAGTTACTAAGTGAAGGAAATACATTAAACAAATATGACAGAGAATTTGCATTAAATAAGTGCGTTATCAGCAGCTATTATTCCATTCATGACATAAAAGCAGATAAAGATATAGCATTGTTCTTTTCTTTGGGTGGTCACTATAAAGAACTTTCGTCATCTAACAAAACAGTAAAAAGAGAAGTATTAGAGATATGTGAGAATCAGTTAATAGAGAGCTATATAATGTTCTTAGCTGGCAAACTACACATGATCGTATTATCAAGTAGAGATAAATATACAATCAACCATGAGAATGTGGATCGACAAGAGAAAGAATTAAAAATGGATGGATTAATATATCCTATAAATACAAAAAACACCCTAGAGCAACTGTTAAAAAACCAAAATAGTGATGAATTTGAACAATTAATAACGAGCCCTGATAATATATACTACTCAGTGCTGCAAGAAGAGAATGAATGTAGGCCAAATCCTATCACCAGCAAGAAAAAAGAAAAAGACCATAAAAACACAGTCTGTAAACTTATTTTAGGTATGTTTGTATTATCTGTTGGGTTATATGTTGCTGATTATTTCTTTATGGAGCAAAAATTATTTAATCCAATAAAAGGTGTCCTACCACAGGATAATTTTGTTAATCTAGTAATTGCTGCAGTGCTTACTATCGTAATAGTATATGCTTTATTTCAATTATCACAGGAACCACCACTTTCAACAGTCAATAAGATGACGAATGAAAATTTAGGACCGCTCCATGCAAAACAAGCTTAGAACTACATAAATGTAGCAACTTAAAAGTACATATTGTATAATGCTTATTCTTAAGTTAAGAGGTAATTTATGGATTTAAGTAAAATAACAGCGGGGCCAAATGCGGTGAATGTGGTAATTGAAATAAGTGCAAATGCTGAGCCTGTAAAGTATGAATTTAATAAAGAGCTTGGGTTGTTACAAGTTGACAGATTTTTATCTACCTCAATGACTTATCCTTGCAATTATGGGTTTATACCAAATACCTGCGCAGGTGATGGTGATCCTGTGGATGTTTTGGTGCTAACTCAATTTCCCTTAGCATCTAGTGTTTTAATATCGGTGCGTCCAATAGGCGCATTACTCACTAAAGATGAAAAAGGAGAAGATGAGAAAATATTAGCTGTGCCTGTTTCCAGTGTTGATAGCTATTATGACAATATAAAGGACTATTCTGACTTATCTAAAAGCCTACTAGATAAAATTACTCATTTCTTTTCTCATTATAAAGATCTAGAAAAGGGAAAAACGGTAGCAGTTGGAGAATGGGTTGGTGTGGAAGAAGCAAAGAAAATCATTGAAAAAAGCAGAAATTAGTTTTTATTGATTTATAGCTAAAGTGGCTTAGGTTTGCCCACAATTTGAAAAACAACAAATTCGTCATTCCGCTACTTGTTAGCGGAATCTATACCGCGCACAACTGTACGAACATTGCAATATGGCACATAGTAAACGATGTCATTCCAGTGCGTGACACTGGGATGGCTTTGTTGCATCGCTACTTATGAAAGGCTAACTATAATTAGGATTATAAGCAACTTATTGAAAATCTTGTTTTTTTGCAATCAATCTGATCAAATTTAAGAATAGTAATTTGTTATTTATATTAATAAATTTAATTCTATTGAAAATAGCTAAAGCATTGAAATTCTTGAATTTTAGCCGGATTAGTGAGTGGTAGTGAAATTTCTTTTACTCAAATTTAGGTATTCACTGACCGTTCTTGTTATAAATACCAGAATAATAAGCTACTGATATTCTCCACCTTTTTTATCTTTAATCCATCATAGCTAGCGATGCAACAAAGCCCACTGGGATCCAGACTTTTCGTAAAAACGTTATATTTTAACATAACACTTATATGCTCACCAACTTAGTGCTAATCAAAATCCTGGATCCCAGTGTCTGGGCACTGGGATGACAAGAAAGGGAGCACTGGAATTTTTGTTTCAGCATTAGCCATGCATCTGAACAGATACAAATATTGCAATTAAAAGCATTAGACAGGTGGTAGAGGTCTTGGTATTATATAATCTTTAGGTTCTAAATTTGGAAGGGTGGCCGAGCGGCTGAAGGCGGCGGTTTGCTAAACCGTTATACGACCCAAAAGTCGTATCGAGGGTTCGAATCCCTCTCCTTCCGTATACTGTTTTTAGCACGGTTTAAATTCGCTATATTAGCATGTTTTTAGCCTATTTACCAGCGTACCTGATTTTGTTGCAATGGTTTTTATTTCCATTGTCACTGAGATCACTATTAAAAAGTTGGCTAGCATTGACTCAGTATTTATTATAGAATTGGTTATTAACTAAACAACTTTACTTGTATGTATAAAATACTAATTTTACTGTTGATAGTGTTGCCACTTAGGTTGCTTGCAACCGAGATTGAAATTGTTGCAGATGTAAATGGTGAACCAATTTCAAATTTAGATATCGAAAAACGCATCAACTTTATAAATTCATTGTTTGGCACTCAAAGTGTTAATCAAAAAGAAGCAAAGCCTCAAGTGCTTAGGGAGCTAATAGACGAAATTATCATTATCAATGAAGCACAGAGGCTGAATATAAAATTGAGCAACGAGGAGTTAGATAATGCTATTATGTTATTTTTAACCCAAAGTTTTAAACTTAAGGCTAATGAAGTTGATCAATACATAGAGAAGCATAATATAGATCTTGGTATTTTAAGAAAACAAATAAAATGTCAGTTACTGTGGAGCAAAATTATTGAAGTAAGAATTGTGCCATTTATTAATATAAGCGATAAAGAAGTAGATGATGTAAAAAGGCAAACAGAAAAGCCGGATTATCTTATCACGTTCCAAGAGTTTATAATTCCTGATCAAAAAGACAAGGACGTTTATGGTATAGCTGAAGATTTAGTAAAAAAATTACGCAACAGTAATAACCCAGAATCTCCAATAAAGATGCGTAAAGCAACAGTTAATTTAAGTCAGCTAAAAGGAAAACTCAAAAGCGTTTTAGAAGGATTAGAAACCAGCGACATAGCAGGTCCATTCAGTTTCAGTGAAAGTTACTCCGTTATAAAAGTAATAGATAAAGTACAACTTAATCATGCACTGCTGGAAAGCACTTTAAAATTAAAACAGATTGTGGTTGAAGGTTCAGAAAGTTTATTAGATAATCTCAAGGAGCAAAAAGTTAATTGTTTAAATTTTGATAAATTAGCAGATAATTTTAAGCTGCCAAACGCAAAAGAATTTGAAATAAAAATGCGAGATTTAAATCCTGATTTACAGATTTTATTTAGTAAAACAAGTGTGAATGAAATAGTAGAATTGAGAGAAAATGGCACTGCAAAGTTGATGATGTTGTGTGATATCAAGAGTAATGTAGCGGGTATAGAAGCAATCAAACAGAAAATGTACCAACAAAAGATTATGATACAAAGCAACTTGTTATTAGATGATATGCGTAAAAATGCAGCTATCAGTTATCGGTATAGTTGAAGTCAGAGAGTGTCCTTGTCTTTGTGTATAGAACTATATAAATTACTTTGTTCTATAAAATTTCAAAAAATTTGAACAAATGCAGTTAAAATAGCACATGAAGAATATAATGCTAATTGGTGGTGGAGTTGGAAATGCAGTGTTATTTTCGATAGGGAAGGCATGTCTTGAAAATAATAACAAGGTTTTGTACTTTGCTGGCTATAAGAAGTTAAGTGATGTATTTAAACGAGCACTGATAGAGCGTGCATCAAATGCAGTAGTTTGGGCATGTGAAGAAGGATTGATAGAAACAAGCAGAGATCAAGATAAATCCTTTCATGGTAATATAGTTGATGCAATAGTCTCTTATCAACAAGGAAGATTAGGTATTAATTTGAACGTTATAGATAAAATTATCACTATTGGTTCTGATAAAATGATGAAAGCTGTGAATGAAGCTAGAAAAACAATTTTAAAGCCATATCTGAAGTCAAGTCATATAGCAATATCGTCAGTTAATTCTCCTATGCAGTGTATGATGAAAGAAATCTGCGCTCAGTGTGTGCAGCAGCATATAAATGCGAAAACAGGAGAAAGGAGTTTTGTTTATAGCTGCAGTAATCAAGACCAGGATATGGAATTTATTGACTTTGATTTTTTAAGTGAGCGCTTGAAGCAAAATAGTTTACAAGAAAAACTTACTGCGAAATGGATAGATCATGTTCAAAGATATTAAACAGCACAAAAAGGAAATAAGAGAGCAATATAGAGCTATAAGAAAAGATATTGATGAAAGTTATTCCAGTTATGCGGCAAATTCCCTTATTAATCTCTTTAATCAGAACTTAAGCTACGTTAAAGGCAAAACAATAGCAGCTTACATTCCAATGGATGGGGAAATAGATGTTGTGCCTTTGATGCATAGTTTACTCGATTTAGATTATAAAGTAGCAATTCCTAATAAAAATAAGTTACTAAAATTTGAGGAATGGAACAAAACAAATGAAGATGTAATTCCTGACGTAATCATTACTCCTGTTATTGCTTTTGATGATCATTTTAATAGATTGGGTTTTGGCGGTGGTTGGTATGATACAATGATAGAAAAACTGCGGCCACTTGGAAAAATATTTATAGGTGTAGCCTATGAGAAACAATATTGTAAAGATTTACCTGTAGAAAAACATGATCAAAAATTGGATATTATAATCACTGAGATGTGTGTTAGATGTGGAAGTGGATTGCTCAAAAAAGTGGATAAAAAAGAATAGATCTCTACCTTTCCCATTCCCTCCCTCTCCAAGCCATCAGAGGGTTTTGGTTTCTCCTGTACTCGCTTGTTCAGAACTTGGACTATCTAATTGAGGAACTGGTGACTTCATTTGGTTAACTTTATCATTAACCATTTTTTCTACCTCCTCTATTTTACCCTCACCAATGGCCATAATTTTAGATTGAAATTTCTCCATAAGTTCCTCAAGTGCTTCCTTATCACTTTCATAAGTACTAGTACCTTTTTCTCTAAGCTTTTTCATATCATCTTCTGAAAAATTTTGAATAGTTCCATTCTTTACTAACTCTTGTATAGCAGATCGCTGCCCTTCATTTTGAAGCATGCCTATGACCTTTGCTTTACTCTGGGCGTTTTTTATTTTTTCACCTTCTTCGGACATATTATAGCCTATAATCTCTTGAGCCAAACTGTTGTATAATTTACTAAAGTTATCTTTTTTTGGCCCAACCTCAGGCAATTTATCCCCTAAATTTTTAGATAAACTTTTCACTGCTTTTCCTGCATCAATCGCACCTTCTTTTATTTTTTCCCCTGCCTTTCCTATACCTATTCCTACATAACGTGCTCCAATAGCCACAAGCGCTATTAATGTAGCAAGCACAATAAGCGGAGAAAATGCTGCTCCTAATACCATTACGGCAGAAGCTATTCCAATTTTTTTATTTGCAGAGGCTGATTTAAAATAATTGACTAGATTATCCAGTGGACCTTTATTATTATTTATAACATTACTTATTGCTTGTTGGTTAACAGATTTTAACGCCTCTTCTATTATTTTTGAGTCAACATTTTCAGAAGTTAAATCTTTAAGTGCTTCTTCAATGAGTTTTATAAATAATTCTTTATTTACCTCCTTTTGCAAGCCTTGGTCATTAATTGCTAAACCTAAATCTTTGAGGTTCATCCCTTTAACTTGTTCTGATAGGGTTGTAAATAACTCTTTTTTCCCCTCTTGTGAGGATTGTGCAATACTTTCTATTATATCTGAAATAGCTTTTCTTAGTTCTGGATAGTCAGTGTCAAAAAACATACTATTGCTAGATTCCATATTCAGCTTCGTTGATTATAAATATGCCTAATTATACATACTAATCATTAATTATATTATAATTGATATAACATACCCCTTTCCAAATATAGAATTTGTATTAAAATATCTAGATTATATGAAATCAAGGTACTTTATGGGTGAAAAAAAATTAAAAGCTGCTGTGGTCTTATCAGGGTGTGGTCACCTTGACGGTGTAGAGGTAAGAGAAGCGGTTTTAAGTTTGCTTGTGCTTGATCAGCAGGAAGTGGATGTTAAATGCTTTGCACCTGATATCAATATCACACAAGTTATGAATCATAAAACAAAGGAGGCAGTGAAAGAAAAAAGGAATGTGCTTGCAGAATCAGCAAGAATCGCAAGAGGCGAAATATATGACTTAAAAGAAGCCAAAGCTGAAAATTTTGACATGCTAGTTGTACCTGGTGGATACGGGGTTGCGAAAAATTTATCTGACTTAGCTGAAAGTAAAGACATGGTGACAGTAATGCCTGAATTTGAAAGATTAGTTTCAGAATTTTTTGTTACAAAAAAGCCAATAGGAGCGATATGCATATCTCCAGCCATCATTGTTTCAATTTTAAGTAGCAAGATAGGTAAAGAAGAAAGTAAGGTTAAGGTAACTATAGGAGATGACAGAGAACAGTTGATAGAAAGGCTTGGCGGCGAGCACATAAAATGCGATACAGAGTTATCAATAGAAGACGAAGAACATAATGTATTTTCCTGTTCTGCTTATATGCGTAGCGACGAAAGTACATACTCTGTATATCAAGGGATAAAGCATATGATTGACAGCATGGTAAAAAAGATTAACAAAAAAACTAAACAGCCATTCCTATAAGGTGTACTAAATAAGACTTCTCTATTAATCACACAATTAACTGTTGAATTTTACATTTCTAGCTGTATTATGGCTACGTAGCTAAAGTAACTTAGGTTTATCGACGCTTTACTACTTGTTAGCGGTGTGGTGTAGTGGCCATATATGTTTAGTTCTTTTTTTAAAGGTATTTTGTATGTCAGATCTTTTCTATATTGAAACTACGTGTTGTGTGGACGGTCAGTGTGATGTCTATACAGGGGAAGTGAGTTTTAATGATGTCATGTTAGGCAAGTTCAGTCTAAATTCGTGCAGCGGGAAAGAAGCTATGATAAATCTAGACATTATTACATTCGATATTAATATCGCTATTGATGGTCAAAATGGAAAGACAATAAAAAAAGACCTTAAAGGTCTTGAATTTGTAACTAAAGATGATGGTTCTTGGTATATTAATAAGGATTTTGGTAATGATAAATTTGAAATTATAGTAAAGCAATCATAATTTTACATCTCAGGTGTAACATTTAGTATAGGTGCTACTCTATTTATAATGTTTCTTACTATAGGCGCAGCAATTACTCCCCCGGTATGGTGCATCCCTTGAGGCTCATCAATAGCAATTAGCACTATGTACCTTGGGTCAAGCATAGTTAGCACTCCTATAAATGATGCTATGTTTGCATCTTTGCTATATTTACCATCTACAACTTTTTCCGCCGATCCAGTTTTTCCTCCTATTGAATATGCCTTTATTTTTGCTTTTCTGCCAGTGCCATCTGTTACTGCTGCACGTAATAATTTTCTCATTTCCCTGGAAGTTCTTCTTGAGATAATTTGCTCTCCTATACTTCTTTTATTCAACATCAAGGTTGCGTTATGAAATATCCCATTGTTGATTAATGCTGCTGCAGTTTGTGCAAGATGTATAGGAGTTACAGCTATGCCATAACCATAAGATGCTGTTATTAAAGTGTTTTCACTCCATTTATCCGGGATTATCGGTGTGGATTTTTCTGGTATTTCTATTTTCAAAGGAGAAAATAGCTTCATAGCTTTAAAGTATTCTACCTGTTTTTCAATACCTAGTTTGACTGCAATTTTTGCTGCACCAATGTTGGATGATTTTACAAATATATCTTGCACAGTAATTTTTGGAATTTTAGATTTATGAAAATCCTGAATTTTATACTTTCCAATGGTGATTGGTGTTGATACGTCATATAAATCGCTAGTTTTTGTAGCGTTCGCATCAAGCGCTGCGGCTATTGTAAAGTATTTTAATACCGACCCCATCTCATATACCCCAAGACTGGCGCGATTAAACTTTTGTATGTCTTCTGCCTTATTCTGTAAGTTGGGATTAAAATCAGGTAGGCTGACCATCGAGATGACTTCACTATTTCTCACATTTAAAACAATTCCTACTCCGCCAAGTGCCTGATATCTGCTTACAGCTTTAGTTAGCTCTTCATGCACTATGCTTTGCACTCGTGTATCTAAGGATAGTATTATGGGCTTTTCTTGCTCATTGTTTTTACTTATATACGCCTCAACTCCTGCAATACCATTGCCATCTATGTCAGTGTAACCAAGCACGTGTGAAAATAAATTACTGTGAGGATATATACGCTTTATGTCGTCATAAAAATTTACTCCTGGTACACCAGCGTTTTTGATCGCTAGTAATTCTTTTGGAGTCAAGTGCCGCTTTATCCAAGCAAATTTCTTTTCTGAAGTAAGTACTCTATATAAGTTCTTGTATTCGAGGTCATGCAAAGTAGAACACAGTTGTGCTGCTATACTTTCCGGATTCTTTACTTTGGTTGCATCTATATATAGTGATGTTGTGGGCACATTTGTTGCTATTACCACTCCATTTCTATCTAAAATATCAGGTTGTTTATGTACTATATTATCTTTTCTAAAATTTTCTGAAGTAGTAGGTTGATCAAATGTTAAAGAGAATATGCGAAAAATAATTATTATATAAAATATAAATAATGGTACTATAAAACACAGTGAGCGGAGCTTATTTTTAAGTAATGCTTGCATATTTACTTGATTTGACAAAAATGGAAATCATCTTAGCTGAACCACGAGGTTTTTGTGCCGGGGTAAAAAGAGCTGTGGACATATTAGCTATTACTTTAGAAAAATACAAAAACGAGCGCCAAGTTTATGTGCTACACGAAATTGTTCACAATAAATATATAGTAGAGGACTTTAAGAAACAAGGAGTGGTTTTTGTAAGCAGTATCGAGGAAATTGAAGGTAATGGAGGAATACTGATCTTCAGCGCGCACGGAGTATCAAAAAATATAGAAGATGAGGCAAAAAGAAAGGGTATTCAAGTGATTGATGCAACATGTCCTTTAGTCAACAAAGTGCATAAAGAAGCAAAAAGGTATGAAAACAGTGGTAAAGAATTAATTCTCATTGGGCATGAAAACCATCCAGAAGTTAAGGGAATTAGGGGAAGAGTAAACAATCCTATCACTTTAGTGCAAACTTTGCAGGATGTATATGATTTAAAGGTTAAAGATCCAGATAATTTGTCTTATGTTACACAAACTACGTTAAGCATCGACGATACCCGTGACATTATTGCTGCCTTGAAATTAAGGTTTCCAGGCATAACAGGTCCAGATTTAAAGGACATATGCTATGCAACGCAAAACAGACAAAATGCTGTTAAAAAGCTAGCTGAAATTGTAGACATGGTATTAGTTGTAGGAAGTAAAAATAGCTCAAATTCAAACCGCTTATTAGATCTGTGCACTGCTAGAGGAAAAAGAGCCTACTTGATTGATAATTACAGATGTGTAAATAAAAGCTGGTTTCAGGGCGTAGAAAAGATAGGAATCACTGCAGGTGCTTCCGCTCCTGACATATTGGTTGATGAATTAATGGACTACCTAAAAGTAAACCTGAGTGTAAAAATTTCAGTTATGCCAGGTGGTATTATTGAAAATGTTCAGTTTAAAATACCGAATCTGGTTTAAAACACAACTTATCTACTAAGCTTCTCTTGAAATCACACAGACCAGCATCTATAGCTAAGACGTCATACCGCGATTCATTAGACTTCTTGCATAACCATATAACAAACTTTTATTGGGAATAGAAACGAAAAAACTTGCTTGACAAACTCCGCCAGCCCTCTTATCATGAAACTGAAGCTATTGTATTTGCTTTCGCCAATCTGCAGATTAAAAGGTAAGGATTACTTAATGTATCGGCGTCTTATGTTCAATTTTTTGCAGTATATAGATACTGTATGTCTTTACAAAACTTCATCTACATCTAGATTTTTATCTAAATAAGCTGAACGCGCTTATAAAGCGTTACAAGACATCAAAAAATGCCAATACTCGACAGAGATAGTAAAAGACTAGCTAACTCGGAGATTCTTTGTCTTTTTTTCTGCTTAGTAAATTTCTTAAACATTTGCAGCGTAAGTTAGTTGCAATTAAAAGCGGCTGAATCTCGCTTGTCAAGCGTTTAAAACATAAAAAACGCCAATATTTTAAAGCGGATAATAACCCCAGGGCTTCTTTTGCCTTTTTTTTCGTTTGGTAAATTTCTTAAATATTTACGGCTAATATGAAGCTAAGTACGAACTTTGTTAAACACAACAAATGGTGTCATTCCAGTCTGGAATCCAGGAAAAAGAATGGTGTCATCCCAGTGCCCAAACACTGGGATCCAGTTTTCTTTACAAATTCACCAAAAGTGTTTCATTCTATAACATAAAACCCATACTCACCAAATCCAATGCATTACTTGCAATTAAGTTTCCTGGATCCCAGTGTCTGGGCACTGGGATAACAAAGGAGGACGTTATTCCAGTGCCAAGCACTGACCATTTCTGGTCTCTTAAATTGCAACTAATCTAAGTATTAAAAAATTTACCAAGCGAAAAAAAAGGCAAAAAAAGCCCGATGGTTGGCTAGTTACTTACATTATACTTTCAAGTATGGCGTTTTTTTATTCTAAACGCTTAATAACCGTGACTCAGCCGCTTTTAAGCCGCAACTAATCTAAATTATAAACGTTAAGAAATTTACTAAACAGAAAAAAAGGCAAAGAAACCCTAGGGTAGCTAATTATTCACTATCCATTTTTTAAGTTGGCGTTTTTTGATGTTTTAAATAGCGTATTTCAGCTTGTGTAGCTAGAAATTTGATAAAGACATGAGGTGCACATAGTGCAAAAAATTAAGCATGATTTACGCCAAATACATTAAGTTTTTTTGTCATTAATCCACTGCAGAGATTGCGAAGATAAATAAATAGCTTCAGTTTCATGATAAGGGGGCTGGCGAAGGGTGTCAAGGAAGTTTTTCGTTTCATCCAATGCGCTGCCAAAAGTTTGTTATGCAAGAGATCCCATAAATTGGGTGTCATAATAACTACACCCACATTAATTTTGGTGTACGTGACCTTGAAAGATCGTGATTCAATACTTAAATTATTAGGGTAGTAGGCAAATAATGGAGCTCAAAATGCATAATGTACAAGAAACTGAAAATTTAAAATTTGACGCTGAGGTAGGGAAAGTACTGAATATAGTGATTCATTCACTTTACACCAATAAAGACATTTTTCTGCGTGAATTAATATCAAATGCATCAGATGCATGTGATAAGTTGCGCTATGAATCTCAACTAAACCCTAATTTGCTAGATTTGAGTGACGAATTAAAAATCACTATCAGCTCCAATAAAGATAAGAACGAGCTATATATCACTGATAATGGCATTGGAATGAATAGACAGGATTTAATAGACAATCTTGGTACAATTGCAAGCTCTGGTACGCAAAAGTTCTTGGATGCGATTAAGAATAGCAAGGATTCAAGCCAAACTGTGGAGCTGATTGGGAAGTTTGGTGTTGGTTTTTACTCAAGCTTTATGGTTGCATCAGAAGTAATAGTAGAATCGAGAAAAGCTGGAGAAGAGGAGTCTTGGATCTGGCAATCCAAAGGAGATGGGGAATATTCAATCAGCAAGTCAGATAATCAAGTCCCTCGCGGAACCAAAATTACGCTCATTATGCATCCTGAAGAAAACGAGTTTTTAGATAAATTTCGTGTTGAAAATATTGTCACTACTTACTCTGATCACATAAATTTTCCTGTTGAATTTATAGACGAAGAAGGAAAAAGTGAAAAGTTAAACAGTAAGGCTGCAATTTGGACTAAGCCAAAAAATGACGTTACTCAAGAGGAGCACAACGATTTTTTCCGCAGTGTTGCTCACGTTGGCGGGGAGCCCTGGATGATATTGCATAATAAAAATGAAGGTGCAATAGAATATACAAATTTGCTTTATGCTCCTTCTATAAAACCTTTTGATTTATTCCATCCAGATAGACGTTGCTCTGTGAAGTTATATGTAAATAAAGTATTTATCACTGAAGATAACGTACAGATTATACCACAATACTTGCGTTTTCTGAAAGGCGTGGTTGATTCACCGGACTTGCCTCTTAATATCAGCAGAGAAACGCTGCAGAATAATCGTGTTGTTGAGCAGATCAGAAAATCTCTCACTAAGCGTGTGATATCAGAGCTCGGTAAAAAAGCAAAAGAGAATTTAGAGGAATATACAAAATTCTGGACCAATTTTGGTGCAGTTTTAAAGGAAGGTCTTTGCGAAGCTATGCCAACTGATGAGAGAGAAGCGCTGCTCTCAATTTGCAGATTTAATAGCACCGGTGATGAGAAGTTGATCAGCATTGATGATTATATAAGCAGAATGAAGCCTGAGCAGGAACATATCTATTATCTCACCGGAAATAGCTTGGATTCAGTGAAAAACAGTCCGCAACTTGAGGGATTCGTCAGTAAAGGACTAGAAGTGCTCCTATTTGTTGATCCAGTTGATGACTTTTGGACTAGTGTAATTCATGAATACAAAGATCAGAAAATCAAGTCTGTAACCCGTGCAGATGTTGATTTGGAAAAATTCTCTTCAGAAGAAGATAAGACAGATGAAGAAAATAAATCGAATGAAGAAAAAACTGAGGAAACTATACTGCAATATTTTACCACAGTGCTTGGAGATTCAGTAAAAAGCGTAAAAATTTCCAAAAAATTGACTGATAGTCCCGTATGCCTAGCGGTTGATGAAGGTGCTATGGATCTTCGCATGGAGCGTTTTTTGCGTGAACAAAAGCAGCTAAATTACCGCACGCCAAAGGTGCTTGAAATTAACACTAAACATCCTGTAATAAAAAGTATAATGAAATCTCACGCTGAAAATGGTGAAAACCCAACATTGGAGGACATGATTCATTTATTATTTTACCAAGCTTGCATCGTGGAAGGCGAAGAGATGGATGATGTAAGTCTGTTTGCTAAGAGAGTTAATAATTTGCTTAACAAGATTGTTGTTTAATGCTATACTTAGCTCAGCTATTAATTAGGGGTAAAACATGTTTGGTTCCAATTTTAGAGACTTTGTATCACAGGATGCAACTTCACAGGGCCAATCAAGTTCGGAAAGATTAATCAAAAGTTGGCATGGTTTTGAAAAACCAGATTCTGAAGATTCAGGTATTGAAGAAGAGTTTGAAGTTTTAGATAGCGAAAGTCAAGAGATACCAGCTACTCCATGTAGTACATCCCCTGAAGATCTAAGTTTAGAGAATGCAATACTTGCAAACTTTCCTGATGGTTGTGATAGGTCGTTTACTGTAGAGTTAAAAGATGAAGATTCATATGGTATCATTCCTAAAAACTTAACTTTTGCTGAGATTATAAATATCTTAAATCAAGCTATACAAGAAGATAATTGTGAAGAATTAGACAAGGTTGTACAAAATATTGAAGATTATGAAGGCAGGTCTATTACGCTGGATAATGAAAATCTCAAAGATTTCTGTTCAAATCAACTTAATTTGGAGTTACAAAACGGAAGCAACCATCAACATATATATTCAAATGTACTATCACAATATAAATTTGATCAAGAGGGTTTCAAGTATGATTATTCAGTAAAAGAATTGGTACTATTGGCAATTGCAGCTAATGACAAGCTAGTAGAGCAATATCAGGATTTTCTTTTTGCTGAAGGAAATTTAAGTCTTTTACCTCTCCTTGTTGGTGGTCAAAAATATATTGAAGCTTTTATAGAAAAATTCCATGGTACCGATGGAGTTTATGGAAGATTAAAAGATCAAACTATACAACTTGTCGAACCTAATAAGATTGGTTTTTTCTCAGTTATAGCATTAAGAAAAGAGCAAGAATTATTAAATGCAGTTTTTGTCGAATACGTTTTAAGAGATTTTGGACAGGTGTTAAAAACAAGTAATCCTGATTCTTTGTATGGTGTGCTTGAAACAGCGTCTCTGATCAAAAATGAAGAATTCATCACGATAGTGCTGGGTGCATTTGAAAGATATATTAATAAGCTAACTAAAAAAGCCTCAACAGAAGAGTTATTAAAAAAGAGTTTTGTTACTTTATTAGAAACTGCGATAAGCCAGGAACACACATCTGTCATTGAATACCTGTGCAAACGATACACTAATAGTGCAGATCATGCCATTTACGATGTATATGAACAAGCATTTGCGGATGATAAAGTTATTACAATACTAGGGCAACAAATCCTGAAAAACATAGGAGCTCGTGGCAGAAAAGAAATTTATGATTTAATTCTGAAAACTGCATTGGATGCTGGTAATATTGCATTTATCGAGCACCTATGCAAAGAATGTGCTAAGTGCAGCAATGATGTTATTAATTATCTTGATCATAAACTTAAAAATAACGAATTTGATAACACATGCGAATCAACTCTAGTTGCATTGTCTAATGTTAAAAACACAAACACAGACGTTATAGTCGAGGTGCTTTTTTACACTAAAGAAATCCATCAAAACGCATCACATAATGAGCAAGTGATTAGGCAGGTCATACAGAATATACTGAAAAATGCAACACACTACTCAATAGGCCAAGAAGATTACTCCTTAGTCAAGGAAGTATGTTACTTATGCACAGAAATTGATGCAATTAACATAATTTTTCGAGAGGAGTGTGAGATTTTTAAATCTAGCATAGAAAAGCGCATAGAAGATCTGGAAAAGGAAAATAAATTATTACAATCTGAAGCTTTACGTGAATATAATAACAGCTATCTTCCAGGTATTGTAAATGGATTAGTTCAGACTGCTTGCATAGTGTATGATGAATACACTAAAGATCCAAAAGACAATAAACGTCAAGAGAATACTGATCTTATATTAAGTTTAATGCAAATTAGAAATATTCTGCAATTTTCTATTGATGTGCAAAAATATTCCTGTCATGAACGTCAAGATTTGTGGGATGAAATGTGCCAAACTCCTGGAACTTTTATAATACGAAAAAGAAGTAATAACGTTGCAGATGAATTAGAAATTCCAGTTATAACAAGTGACATTCTATCAGAAAATCCAGGACTTGAAAGTGCTGGCAGTAAGCAGACAGAAAAAAATATTGTGGACAGAGGAAAAAATATTATGAACAATGAAGAGGCTTCAATAGAGGAAGCTATAGGTAATAATTATGAGGAGGGTGAAATGGGTAAAAATAGTGCTAAAAAACGTAAAGAGAGCATAAAACGATCTAAAGAAGAAAAAAAGAAAAATGAACAAGAAAAAGAAGTGCAATTTAGAGAACTATATGTTGGTAAAAATGATGGCTCGAAGGTAATCACTGAAGTTGATAGTAGTAAGAGGAAACAAGCTCCTGTCCAACCTGCTGGATATGTAGAACAAGCGGGTGGTCTAGGTTCTTCGAATGATGATAATCCTTTAGATAATGGCACAAATGGTGAGAAGAATTCTACGTTTAAAACTGATGAACAAGATACAAAACCAGCACCAATACTAGAACCAGTGCCTTCAGTAGCTAACGAAAACTCTGGACAAGTGAATAATGTTCAAAGTAATGGTAGACAGTCTGATAATCAAAACAATAAAGATATACAAGATGTTAGC
The DNA here is from genome assembly GCF_018454475.1 of Wolbachia endosymbiont of Rhagoletis cerasi. Lineage (NCBI taxonomy): Bacteria > Pseudomonadati > Pseudomonadota > Alphaproteobacteria > Rickettsiales > Anaplasmataceae > Wolbachia > Wolbachia endosymbiont of Rhagoletis cerasi. Next base: position 105,613 of record NZ_JADCNC010000016.1, read on the forward strand.
GCTACTATAAGTGATCAGGTAACTCCTGTGAGTAGTGATACTGAAAACAATAAAGTGGAAAAAAGTGGTGTGAGTTTACAAAGCAGCGGCTATGTGGACAATAGCACAGTATTATCCTTTGTGGATAGAGAGCGTGTTATTCATGTTGATGCGCAGGTTTCAGGGGATGTGAGTTGTCTGGTTGAAACTATTAGTGAAGATACTGATGAAGTTGCAAGTAATCAAAATGGTGTACTTTTGCTGGAAGCTCAACCTATGGTACAGAGTTATGATTCAAGTGAAAAAGGTAATACTAATTTGCAAAGTGCAGGTGATAGTAGTGTAGGTGTAGTGTCAAAGAATGGTAGTGATCAACTACCTGCCGATAATCTAGAGCAGAATAGCAAAGGGGTGGATGATAGTAGTGTATCTGTGCAGTCTATAGGTATGGTGATAAGTCAATCTAATAGTGCTTCCACTATAACTCTGGATGATCACAAGCCTCTCATGAAAGATATAGAAAATGATAATGATCCAAGTGAAGAAGATAATGATTCTCCACAGAATATCAAAAAAAGCACATTGTCTACTATAGTTGTTTCAACACTAGTCGTGGCTGCAGTAGCTTCGATAGCTATCTTTGTTTACTTAGAAATGTTAGCAGTGGGGATAGCAGTTGGAGCTTGTTGTCTGGTTGCCGCTGCAATTATATACTACTGTACACCTAAAAGCCAAGTTGAAAACAACGAGGTTGAAAAATCTTTCAACACGGGGAAAGTACCTACTGCCGTACATGTATAATAAATATAGTAGTTTACCATTTAATAATTTATTATAATTATGTTAATTATCGGTAAATAAGGACTTGGTAAACTACGAAGAAATATTCTTGAATAAAATAAAAGATATAAAAGATGAGGGGCGCTACCGTGAATTTACGCACTTTGCGTCATTACCAGGTAGGCTCCCCCACATTATGGACTATGAAAGAAATAGGGAAGTAATAGTCTGGTGCAGTAATAACTATTTAGGAATGTCACAAAATGAGAAAGTTATTGCTGCTATTCAAAATTCATCAATTGGTGCGGGGGGAACAAGAAATATATCTGGTACAACAAAAGAGGTTGTCGAACTTGAAAAATCCTTAGCTTGTTTGCATAAAAAAGAGGCTGCTTTAACTTTTGCTTGTGGCTACCTCGCTAACCAGACAACACTTAGCACTTTATCGTCTGTTATTCCGGGCGTAGTAATTTTTTCAGACGAGAAGAACCATTCTTCGATGATAGAAGGCATAAAATCAGGAAAAAGGCCAAAACATATATTTAAACACAATGATGTTAATCATCTAGAGCAGTTACTCAAGTCTATAGACAAAAAGACACCAAAAATAATAGCACTTGAATCCGTATATTCAATGGATGGCGATATAGCGCCGCTTAAAGCAATATGCGATCTTGCAGATCAACATAATGCAATTACCTATTTGGATGAGGTGCACGCAGTTGGCATGTATGGTTCACATGGTGGCGGAATTGCAGAAAGAGAAGGCCTGATGGATAGAATAACCGTTATTCAAGGTACACTATCAAAGGCTTTTGGAGTGATGGGTGGGTATATAGCGTCTTCAAAGAGCTTGGTAGATGTAATAAGAAGTTCCGCTCCAGGATTTATTTTTACCACTGCTATGTCGCCTGTTTTAGCAGCGGCAGCAAAGGCAAGCGTTGAGCACCTAAAATCGAGCAACATTGAAAGGGAAAAGCAAAAGCAAGTCGTTGAAAAAGTAAAAAACTCACTGAGAAATGCAGGAATTAACTTCATTCCAACAGAAACTCATATAATTCCAATAATAATTGGCAACTCAGAGTTATCCAAAAAAGCATCAAAATTATTATTTGATGAGTATGGAATATATGTTCAACATATAAATTACCCGACAGTTCCAAGAGGAACTGAGCGTTTCCGTATTACCCCTACACCTTATCATACCGATGAAATGATAGAGCATTTGACAGAATCTCTTGTAAAAGTTCTCGAAAAGTTGTCTATCTCTGTAGCTTGTTGTATCCGTTCAGCAGAGTGGTTTAAGAAACAATAGATAGGAGATTTTGGAAAGGGTTTAGCCCCTTTTGTTTCCATGTTAAGTATAATGAAATTATCCGTTCGAGGAATGTGTTTCCTTGCTGTGATTGTGTAAAATATGAGTTTTTACGGTAAACGACATAGTGTCGTATCTGTTGTTCAGCGTGATTATTTGTCAATGGAATATTTTCTGAGTCATCTAAAAAATTCCACATCATTCTTTCAGATTTCAAAATATTTTTCGCAACTCGAGAAGCTCCAATTGCTTCAGGTAAACGGCTTCAAGTAACATCGTGTACGCTTTCGCAATTTTCTTGCGCGTCTGGCAAATCTTAAAACATCTATTTCACTTTTTAGTAAAGCTTTTTTCAGTGCAAATAATTCAGTGGCTACGTTTCTTAAGTAACAGCCCAGAACTTTGACTTTAATATTCCAACTATGCGCTAACCTTTCAAAATCTCTTGATAAATGTGCCCAGCAGATTTGCCTGTTTTTATCGGCAAAGTAGTTGTATGCTGCGTACCTGTCGGTTACTACTAAGCTATTGCGATTGCAGAATTTACTACTTTGTAAAACTTTCATTCCTCTTGACTCTGTAAATTTTACAAAACTTGCCGTATTGCTTGCAAACATCCAACACCAAGCGAGTTTACCTTTGTTATAATGGCTCGTTTCATCAATATGTAGAACTTTACTCCTACTTATCTCTTGTTCGATCTGCTCATACATTTTTTTGCATTTTGAAGCAACTCTATGTTCACTATTTGATATGCTACCGACGCTTATGTTCAAATTGAAGATATCATTTACGACACTCGCTATTTCGCGTTTTGAATTTTTGTAAAACCCGCTGAACGCCGCAATTATTGACTTAACCCTTGGTCCAAATGTATCTGACGTAACACCTTCTGGTAACTTACTACTTCTTCTTTTCCCGCATCTCCGGCAACGGCCATGCTCTAATTGATATTCTACTACATAAGGCTTGATTTCCGGAAGATCAACTTTTTGATGAATGTAAGGTTTCCCACATATTGCAATCTCTCCTCCGCATTCGCAAGTAGATGACAACTTTACTTTTATCACCTCATCTGCATCCATTTTGGCGCGAAAACTTCCTTTATGACCAACCTGACCACCGACGTTTCTGTCGCTCTTTGGCTTGCCCTTTTTTATTTTGTACAACTCTCTAGAGCTTGGTAGAGATGAATTTCTTGAGTTTAAACCAAGCCTCTCCTTTAATTCAGCGTTCTCTATCTTTAAAGCCTTGTTCTCTGCTTTTAAACTTTCATTCTCTCTTTCCAGCCTTTCTATTTTTGCTTCTAACTTTTCTATTTTTTGCTGTAAATTTTTGCAAAGTTCTAAAAGGTTTACCACATTACCTCACTTTTGCTCTATGATTATCTTTTTAGATCACCTTGTCTACCTTATTCTGCCACTCCGCTGAACGGATACGCTTGTTTATCCTAATTTATATCGCCAGCAATAATCAATCCGTTGTCTTCCGTTAGCCTTCCACCGCTTTCTTGTAGAAAAAGTCTACCGAGCAAGGTTTTATATTTGTTAACTCTAGAGTAAACTATTCCTCTGTGCCTTCCTGCCGCAAGGTATGCAAAGCCTAAAATTGTTGAACCGATGGAGCGTACACTACTATTGCCAGGCAGCAATTTATTTAACAAATTACCACTTACATCTATTAGACCCCCTTCACGGCTTTTCACCCGCATTTTTATATGACGAGATCTAAAGTCCTCAAGAAAAGCACCTTTCTTTTCTTCTGCCCAAAAAGTTTCTCTAAGAGCCGGAGCATCAATTACAGCCGCCACAACTTTATTTTTATGAATGAGACAGACTGATACTGCAAAATAAACCATACAACTGGAAAAGTTCTCCCTGCCCTCTATAGGCATAATAAACCAGGTATAAGTGTCATCTTTTACTTCTTGATCAGTATCATCTTCGGAAATAAACCCATAGTCTCGTTTGTAGTCGTGCAAGCAATCGTATATGGTTTGCTTGGATTTTGAATAAGTTTTATTGATAAAGTCTGCTGATTTAACATTAGAGATTTGTAATTCATTAAAATCGCGCATAAGCTGCCTGGAAGCACTACGCACAGAATCAAGCATCACATTAATTCGTGGTGATGAGAGGGACATTCTTCCTTTTACTCTTTCACTCTTTCATAATAGCTGTCACCTGGAGTATATACTACAATTTTATCCTCTTCTTTTATAAATTGAGGCACGTTAACGCGCATTCCGTTTTCCAAAATTGCAGGCTTATAAGAAGCAGTAGCAGTTTGTCCTTTAATAACAGACTCTGTTTCTTTCACAGCAAGTGTAACATAATCAGGCACATGCGCAGAAATTATTTTGTCTTGATAAGCTACAACTTTAATTTTCATGTTATCCTGTAAATAAATTTTTTTTTCTCCCAATAAGTCCAAATTTATAGTGATTTGCTCGTAATTACTTGGATGCATAAGATTTACAATGTTTCCTTCAGTGAAAAGGTAAACATATTCCTCTTCATCTAAAATTGCCCTTCTGATTGTTGCATCAGAACGAAATCTTTCATAGTGTTTTGCTCCGGTCTTGATATTTTTCATTTCAGCTTGTATGTATGCACCACCTTTACCAGGTTGAGTATGCATAATACCTACAACCAAAAATAATCCGCCGTTATGTTCCAACACCTGACCTGGTCTAATATCGTTAGCTCTTTCTGCCATAATTACATTTTCAGTTTGATCTTACAATTATAAATAGCTTTATATAAATATCAAAGTCTTTATTAGTCAATAAATTCTGGTATATTTAATACTATATACCTCCCCTTTATATTTATATGTGGAAATATCTCTTTAGTGAAAGACAGCATAATACGTTTTTTTGTGCTGATAACTAAAATTTCTAATATATCCCCTGAGCCGAAATTATACACAGATTTTACATAGCCATATAATTCATTACTTTTCAGCCTTACTTCCATATCTACAAGGTCACTTTGGTAAAATTCATCCTCATCATTTAGCTCTGGTAACTTGCTTCTTTCTATATATAGCTTCTTATTCCTTAAAAGCTCTGCTTCATTACGGGAATTTACTCCGCTTATTGTAGCTATTACTAAATTATCACCTATGACGGATACTGAGTCTATTTTATAATTCTCATCACCACTTATTAGCTTACCATATAAGAAGATATTTTCAGGCTTTTCAGTAAAGGTTTTTACTTTAACAGCTCCTTTAATTCCGTGAGGAGAGGTAATAATTCCTAAGCATACCAGATTGTCGTTCATATTAATGCAAGTATCTAATCAGAAGATTTCTCAGATAAATATTGAGTCAAAATCTCGATGCCTTCATCAATCTCTTTTTCAGTGATAATGAGTGGAGGTAAAATTCTCACAACGTTATCTGATGTTACCCCAACAGTAAGCAAGCCGCGATGACTTAACTCTTCTGCAAACTTTTGATTGTCTGCTTTCACTTTTATTCCAAGCATTAACCCTTTCCCTCTTACTTCCTCTATTATTGGAAATTTACTTGCTAAGTCTTCTAGTTTATTTTTTAAGTATTTACCTCTAATTTCAACATTTTTCAAAAAGCCGGGGCTGAGCAATTCTTCGAGCACAGCATTACCTACTGAGGTTGCAAGCGGATTGCCACCAAAAGTGGAACCGTGCATACCGACCGCCATATATTTAGCAGCATTTTCAGTCGCAAGACAAGCCCCTAGCGGAAACCCGCCGCCTATTCCCTTTGCAAGAGCACATATATCAGGTTCCACTCCTATATGTTCGTATGCAAATAATTTTCCTGTCCTGCCAGCACCGCATTGCACGCAATCAAAAAATAACAATATGTCATTTTCATCACACAGCTTTCTTAGTTCTTTCATAAAGACTTCATTCATTACTTTGATACCACCTTGCCCTTGTATTGGTTCTATTAATATAACGCCTATACCACTTGAAATTGCTTTCTTTACGCTCTCAATATTGGGCTCGATGTTATCACACCAATCAATGTAGGGATTTAGTAATTCAGAAAATTTCTGTTTATCGTTTGTAGCACAAGTTAAAAAGGTTCTTCCATGAAATGCACCATGAAATGTTAAAATTCTGTGACGATTTTTATTGCCTTTTCCATTTTGATAGATCCTAGCAATCTTAAGTCCACATTCTACTGCCTCTGATCCAGAATTTGAGAAAAATACAGTGTCAGCGAAACTATTGTTTATTAATTTTTCTGCAAAATTATTGGCAGCAGGTATATTATAGGTATTTGATATATGCCATAATTTTTCTCCTTGCAATTTAAGAGCACTAATTAATCGCGAATTAGTGTGACCTAAGCTACTAACGGCTATTCCGGAGTGAAAATCTACGTAGCGCTCACCATCAACATCATATAGGTAGATACCTTTGCCATGAGAAAAATTTATATTAACAGGAGAATAAACTGGCAAAATAGGAGAAATTATCATAAAATATTATATGCTAAATTTTATTATTAATAACATAAAAACCGTTGTTTCACAATAAGAAGGATATGTATAAGCTAGGTAAATTGATGTTTTCTGCGTTGAAGAAAAACAAATACACAAAAGTTATTGTATTACTCTCATCGATCTTTATGATTTTATTCAGTGTGATATATTGTAATCATTTACTAAGGAGTAATTTCCTTTCTTCTTACCGTGATTCAAGTGTAAACTTAAAAAGCGTACTGGAAAATGGCATAATAAAAAAATACCATTATTTACTAATAGAAAAGCATCACATTAAATACAAAAATTTTGACTACATAAACCAACTAGTAAAACTACGTGCTGAATTATTACAATCAGTGAGCAAAGTAAAGGATTTCAGCTTAATACTGTATGATCAAAACGGCAGAATAATATTCAGTAATTTTAACACTCAAGATTATGATTATGAACAGTTACTTACAAACGATGAAATTGATAAACTATTAAGTAACCAAGAAATATTTTATACTACAGGAAATACATTAACTTCTATTTTCCCTATATTCCATGAAAATAGCGTTAAACCGTCGTTTTTTTTGAAGATTCTTCGAAACTACAATAATTCTTATGTTATAGCATATGGCCTGTTTTTAACATTTTTGGGCCTATTATTAATAATCTTAATATTAATAATGTTCTATTTGCACTTTTCTAATACCCAAATGCTAGCCAAGCAACATAAAACTAACATTGAATTACAGCAGATAAAAGAGACATTAGAGCAAGAAAATGCAAACAAGCTAAAGTTTTTTGCAAGCGTTACACATGAATTACGCACACCTCTTAATGCTATTATTGGATTTGCGGAGTTGATCAAAAATAAAACTTTAGGTTCAATGGATAATTCTCAATACAAGGAGTATGCAGACGATATATATAATGCAGGAACACACTTACTTACCTTAATTAATGATGTGCTCGATTTTTCTAAAGCTGAATCAAGTAGTTTAACAGTAGAAAAAGTGAAGTTTAACCTGAACAAAATAATGGATTCATGCGTAAATATGCTATTACCTAAATTAAAAGAAGCCGGGATTAATTTAAAAAAAGAGATGACTAATAAACAATTATTAGTCATTGCAGATCCCAAGAGAATGAAACAAGTTATAATAAATTTATTATCAAACTCAATCAAGTTTACTCCCAAAGATGGTTTAATAAGAATGGTGATAAAAGAAAATATAGAAAAAAACTTATTAACTATTGAGTTTCATGACAATGGAATAGGAATAATGCAGCAGGACATATATAAAGTTATGTCTGTTTTTGGCCAAGCAGATTCGGGGTATAGAAACGAAGGTACGGGCATCGGATTGCCGCTAAGCAAGAAATTAGTAGAGTTAATGGGTGGAACTTTTGACATTAAAAGTGAAGCAAAACTTGGTACTACGATAACATTGAACTTCTTTTATGAAGAACAAACATGTGAAGATTCGATTGATTTTTAATAGGATCTATTTGATATGGCCTTACATCAGACGAAAACCACACTTTATCAAAAGCGGCAAGCCGAGAAGGTAGGCAGAAATTCATCAATAAGCCCCCATCAAGAATCTTATCTGTTAGCTATATATAAAATTTGATACTCTGACTACAATATACTACTATAGATGGAAGTGTTATTAATGGAGCAAGGTATGGAATTAGCAGTAGGAAATAATGCACCCGATTTTAGCTTGCCAGCAGATTCTGGTGAAAATTTATCACTGAGTGAATTTTTTGATAAAAAAAATGTAGTTCTTTATTTTTATCCTAAAGACGATACTCCGGGTTGTACAATGGAGGCAAAAGGCTTTAGAGATAAAATAGATGATTTTTCTTTCCTTGACACAGTGATAATTGGTATATCAAAAGATAGTGTTAGATGTCACACTAACTTCAAAGCAAAATATTCTCTGCCGTTTTCTTTAGTTTCTGATGAGAATGCTGAAATGTTGGGAAAATATGGTGTTTGGGTAGAGAAAAGTATGTTTGGCAAAAAGTATATGGGAATAGAACGCACTACTTTTTTAATAGATAAAAAAGGTAAAATAGTGAAGATCTGGAAAAATGTAAAAGTTAGTGGACATGTTGATGAGGTTCTGGAAGAAGTAAAGAGAATATAAACTAAAGAATAGGTTAATGGCTACCCATTGCTACATAAAAAAGCTGAAATTACATAATTTTCGTAGCCACTCAAACTTTGAACTGGATTCAGATGATAGCTCAGTTGTAATAACTGGCAAAAACGGTATTGGTAAAACTAATATACTTGAAGCAATCTCGTTGCTTGCTAAAAGCAATGGAATGAAAAAAGCAAAAGCCAGTGAGATACAAAATAGATTCAGTAGTGAAGATTGGGTAGTGCACTATGATTTTTTTAATGGAATGGATTTTAATTCAATTGGTATCGCAAAGAGTTTTGATAAGAAACTAATACAAATTGATGGAAAAACGCAATCGAGTTATTCATCTTTGTATAAGATATCCAATGTAATATGGCTGATTCCACAAATGGACTATGTTCTTCTTAATTCTCCAAGTGACAGATTAAAATTTTTAGACCGTATAGTCTCACTGTTTGAGGAAAATTACACTTGCTGCTACATGAAACACAGAAAAGCTAAACGTGAGCGAAGTAAACTGTTGAGAGAGAACACCTTGGACGAAAATTGGCTCTCTAGTCTTGAAAACATAATGGCCGTTAATGCAGTTAGTATTTTACGTATGCGATCGTCTGTTTTAAAGACACTACAAGACACAATTGATAACCATTCCAGTGAGTTTTTTCCGAAGGCAAGTTTGAAATTCAGCAGCCAGCTAACTTTGGACGATACTGCAGAATATTTTCAGAATCGTCTAAAGGAAAACAGAGAAAAAGATTCATTGACTGGTAGAGTAACCTTTGGTGTGCATAACGATAATTTTCGGGTTTTTTGTCAAAAAAGAAACGTACCAATAAATCTGTGCTCCACTGGAGAACAAAAGTTATTACTGCTTTCTATTATTTTATCCAGTGTAAAAGCAAGGTGTATTCATTACAATAAGGCACCACTTCTTCTACTTGATGATATAATGTCTCATCTGGATAAACATTACAGAAAGGCGTTAATGGAGGAAGTGTTAAGTATTCAATGTCAAACTTGGATAACTGATGTAAATCAAGATAATTTCAATAGCTATCTTTATTCTTTCAAGTTTTTTGAATTATCAAATGAATAGTACCTCTTTCAAAGCTCATACAGGCAACTCCCAATTGTAAATTCCGGCAATTAAACCTCAAACCAAAACATTTCTGTTTTTTTTACTTTAAATTAAATGCAAAAGTTACTTTACAAACTTCGCCAGTCCCCTTATCATGAAACTGAAGCTATTTATTTATCTTCGCAATCTCTGCAGTGGATTAATGATAAAAAACTTAATGTATTTGGCGTAAATCATGCTGAATTTTTGCACTATGTGCACCTCATGTCTTTATAAAACTTCTAGGTTTCTACCTATATAAGCTGAAACGCGCTTACAAAGCGTTTAAGACAGCAAAAAACGTCAAATTGACAAGGGAGAATTTGAATGCTAGCCACCCTAGGGTTTCTTTACCTTTTTTTTCGCTCAGTAAATTTCTTAATGTTTATAATTTAGATTAGTTGCGGCTTAAAAGCAGCTGAATCGCGGTTATTAAGCGTTTAGAATAAAAAAACGCCATACTTGAAAGTATAATGTAAGTAATTAGCCAACCACGGGGCTTCTTTTGCCTTTTTTTTCATTTGGTAAATTTCTTAATATTCATAGCTAAACGACAACCGTTATTCCGCTGCTTGTTAGCTGATGAGATACCGCGAATGAATCGCGGTATGACGGTATGCGGCGGCATGACGATAAGCCTTGTCATTCCAGCGCGTGACGCTGGAATCTAAACTTTAACTGATATGATTACAGAAAGAGAATTTATTAGGTATTCATAGACACTGAAAGTGGTCAGCTTGACCACTTTCAAGTAAAGAAAACTACGTTTGTGCCTCCAATAATTTCTATTACTTATCCACTACTGCACCGTCTTTACAAATCACACCTCCTGGTGTTATTTTTGAAACGACTACAGGAGCGCCAAAAAACACAGCAGTGAATGCACCGAGTGCAAAAAGCGCTGGCCACGGCATTCTACCGAATATTGCAAGCAACGCTGCACCAATTATCACTATTGTGATCATTGGTCCACCTATGCCATGAGTATAGCCTATTATCTTGCATATCACTGATGATGTTGTATCACTTGTATCAACAAAAGCATCTGCAGCATTTGCATCAAACGCAAAGGAGAAAATTAAAACCGCAAGTAGAAGAAAATTTTTCATTATACCCTCCAATCATTTCTGTTCTAAGTTAGATTATTCTGCAATTTGATTAAATTTGAGTAAATGGTAAGGGTTCTAGTAAATTTGTCATCCTATCAGTTTATAAAAATTCCCGGATCTCAGTGTTATTCACTTGGACAACATTTATACAATTGTGGAATAATGGTGCTCCTTTAAGAAGCACCGTTTAGCTAATGCTTTTCTAAATCTGCAGCGCCTATTTTTTACACGCTCCTGTACTTGTATCCCAGTTGGTACCATCAGGGCAAGCAGTTGCACCATTTTTACAAATCACACCGCCTGGTACTATTTTTGAAACAACTACAGGTGCACCAAAAAACACAGCAGTAAATGCACCGAGTGCAAAAAGCGCTGGCCACGGCATTCTGCCAAATATTGCAAGCAATGCTGCACCAATTATTACTATTGTGATCATCGGTCCACCTATGCCGTGAGTATAGCCTACTATTTTGCATATTGTGTTTGACGTTGCGTCATCAGTAACACTGCTAGCAAAAACATTATCAAATGCAAAGGAGATAACTAAAGCCACAAGTAAAAGAAAATTTTTCATTATGCCTCCAATAATTTCTATTACTTATCCGCTACTGCACCGTCTTTACAAATCACACCTCCTGGTGTTATTTTTGAAACGACTACAGGAGCGCCAAAAAACACAGCAGTGAACGCACCGAGTGCAAAAAGCGCTGGCCATGGCATTCTGCCGAATATCGCAAGCAAAGCTGCACCAATTATCACTATTGTGATCATCGGTCCACCTATGCCGTGAGTATAGCCTATTATCTTGCATATCACCGATGATGTTGTATCATTTTTATCAACAAAAGTATTTGCAGCATTTGCATCAAATGCAAAGGAGAGAATTAAAGCCACAAGTAGAAGAAAATTTTTCATTACGCCTCCGATAATTTCTATTTAATGCTGGATTATCCTTCACTTTGATTAAATTTAAGTAAATGGTGAGGATTTTTTGCTTAAAAGTATCCTTTATTTCATTTAGAATACTTTTCTTGGTTCGTCTATATCACAGTGCTACAGAAATTTTACAGCATCGTTTATTGCCTTTATCGTGCTTTGATTGACACAATTCATAATGATGGAGTGGAGCATGCAGGGTATTTATCATTTTTAATTCTGTTATCAATATTTCCTTTTCTCATCGTTTTAATGGCTGTGGCGTCAACATTCGCAAATTTTTTAGACCAGTACAACATTGGCTGGGTATTTATCATTGATAACATGCCACAGGATATTTTATCATCTTTGATGCCGCGTATTAGGGAGATAATATCAGGCCCGCCGCAAAGCTTACTAACTTTAGCAATTGTAGGTGCTGTTTGGACCGCTTCATCGACAATTGAAGGGCTTAGAACAATACTCAATAAGGCCTATAAAGTTCCGGTTTCGCCGCCTTATATATTAAGAAGAGTACTAAGTATATTACAATTTTTAGTAATCACGCTTATTATAACTCTAACTATAGTGTTTTCTACACTAGTACCAATGCTAATTGATTTTTCCTATCAGGGGCTAAGTTATACTAGGTATTTACTTATTGAATTTGTACTTTTCACAGTAGTCTCTTGGCTATATTTTATGTTACCAAACATAAAACAAAATTTATCAGACGTATTTCCTGGATCTTGTGTAGCTGTTATTCTTTGGACGATTTCTGCTTCAGCTTTTAAGCAATACTTAAAAGCTTCCTTTGACCAACTGGATTTGATATATGGAAGTTTAGGTGGTGTGGTAGTGTCATTACTATTTTTTTATATGCTAAGTTTGATTTTTATATATGGAGCAAAATTCAATTTTCAGCTAAAATATTTCAATGGATCTCGCTAAGGAGAAAGAAATGGGTAAGTTAGAAGGTAAAGTAGCTTTAATCACCGGAGCTTCAGGTGGAATAGGCTCTGCTGTTGCAAAAAGGTTTATAAGAGAAGGTGCATGTGTGATTCTGATTTCAAGATCTCTTGATAATCTCAAGCCACTATATAATGAAATTGAAGAGCTTGAAGAATTTAAAGAAGGCTCTGTGAAACTAATTCAGCTTGATCTTTTAGACTTTGAGAATGTAAAGATACTGACAAACATGATAGAAAGCCTGAAATTATCAGAATCTGGAGCACTTGATATATTAGTTGCGTGTGCTGGAATTTTAGGCAAACTGAACCCCATTCATGACTGTGAGATTGAAGAGCTACAGAACGTAATGAATACAAATTTTACTGCCAATTGGTACTTACTAAAAAACTTAGATCCAATGCTAAAAAAGTCTAATGCTGGAAGAGCGATATTCATGACCTCAGAAGTGACACTTTCTCCTTCCTCTTATCCATATTGGATGCCGTATGCTGCAAGTAAAGTTGCACTAGAAATAATGGTGCAGATATATGCATCTGAGACAAAACATACAAAATTATGTGTAAATGCTGTATACACGGAAGGACCTGTGGGTAGTGAGCAGGCATTTCCTGGATCTGAATTGGTGTCACCTGATAAACTAACAGATAAATTTGTGGAATTAGCTTCTGAAGACTGCAGCATATCAGGAAAAATCTTACCGCTCAGCAAATCTCCCGAATAAATTACCATAGTATCTGCAAAGATACCGTTAAGCCCACAACTGTATGAACATTGTGATTTGAGAGTAATCTCCACTAGGAAGGATGTCATCCCAGTGCCTCTATGGTGTCATTCCAGTGCTTGACACTGGAATGGCTTTGTTGCATCGCTAGCTATGATGGATTAAAGATAAAAAAGATAGGGAATATCAGTAGCTTATTATTCTGGTATTTATAACAAGAACGGTCAATGAATACCTAAATTTGAGTAAAAGAAATTTCACTACCATTTACCAATCCGGCTAAAATTCAAGAATTTCAATGCTTTAGCTATTTTCAATAGAATTAAATTTATTAATATAAATAACAAATTACTATTCTTAAATTTGATCAGATTGATTGCAAAAAAACAAGATTTTCAATAGGTTGCTTATAATCCTAACTATAGTTAGCCTTTCATAAGTAGCGATGCAACAAAGCCATCCCAGACTGGGATGACACCTCTGGGCACTGCCGTCATAAAGGAACCAGTGTCAGCTACTTGAATGACATCATTTGCTGTGCAATTTACCTTCAAAAATGAATGTTTGTACAGCTGTGTGTCAAGCACTGGAATCTGCCACGCAAATTGCAATGTTCGTACAGTTATGCGTCAAGCCTAAAAGTAATTAGCTAATAGGTTTAATAAAAATTCACATATACAGGAAAGATTGGTAACATTACTTGAATAGAGACCGTTATTGTAATTATGCCGAAACGCACAGATATAGAATCTATATTAGTAATAGGAGCAGGCCCAATAGTTATAGGTCAGGCATGCGAGTTTGATTATTCCGGAACGCAAAGCTGTAAAGTATTAAAAAGCGAAGGTTATAAAGTCATTTTGGTTAACTCCAACCCCGCAACTATAATGACAGATCCTGAGTTTTCTGATGCGACGTATATTGAGCCGGTACTGCCTGAAATCATAGAGAAAATTATAATTAAGGAGAGGCCAGACGCAATATTGCCAACAATGGGCGGGCAAACAGCGCTCAATTGTGCAATAAAACTTGCAGATGATGGAGTGTTAGACAAATACAACGTAGAATTAATAGGAGTAAATAGAGAAGCAATAAAAAAAGCAGAGGATAGAGAGTTATTCCGCCAGTCCATGGATAGAATAGGACTGAAATACCCCAAAAGTATCATTATAAAAAATCAAGAACAAATAAAAAAGGCTTTGGATTACGTTGGATTACCAGCAATCATCCGTTCATCATTCACCCTTGGTGGTGCAGGTAGTGGCATAGCATATAATAAAGAGGAGTTTTTCAATATCGCAGAAAGTGCTCTCAAAATTTCGCCAATAAATGAAGTTCAGATAGATGAATCAATTATCGGCTGGAAAGAATATGAAATGGAAGTTATCCGCGATTGTAAAGATAACTGCATAATAGTTTGTTCGATAGAAAATGTTGATCCGATGGGAGTGCACACTGGGGATAGCATAACTGTTGCTCCTGCTTTGACTCTGCGTGACGTAGAATACCAACAGATGAGAAATGCATCTATAGCAGTGCTGAGAGAAATTGATGTTAGTGCCGGCGGTGCAAATGTTCAGTTTGCAGTGAATCCTAAAGAAGATGGAAGCCTCGTTGTAATTGAGATGAATCCAAGGGTTTCTCGCTCTTCTGCACTTGCTTCGAAAGCAACAGGCTATCCTATTGCAAAAGTTGTAACTAAACTTGCTATTGGCTATTCGCTCGACGAAATACGTAACGACTGTGCTCCAATAATACCAGCAGCATTCGAACCAGTGATTGATTGTATCGTCACTAAAATTCCTCGATTTGAGTTTGAGAAATTTAAAGGAACGAATTGTGAACTATCAACCTCCATGAAATCAGTGGGAGAAGTAATGTCTATAGGCCGCACTTTTAATGAGTCACTGCAGAAAGCTTTTCGTTCACTTGAAACTGATCTTACAGGACTTGATGAAGTGTTTCCTGAGAACATTGATATTGATCACGTAAAATCTCAATTAGCAAAATTGCTACCAAACAGATTACTGATTGCTGCTGACGCAATGCGCCACGGAATTAGCATAGAAGAAATAAATTCGATTACAGGATATGACTTATGGTTTCTGCAAAATATACAGCAAATTATATTAACTGAACAAAAAATCAAGGAAAATGGATTTCCTGGAACTGCGTACGAAATGTTAGAGCTGAAAAAAATGGGATTTTCAGATGCAAGATTAGCAAAGTTAAGTAATAGACCTACCTCTGTCATTCCAGTACCCTCTAATGTCATCCCAGTGCGTGACACTGGGATCCAGCCAGCGTTACACGCTGGAGATCGAGTAAAACAAATCGAAGAAATAAGAAAAAAATTTGGCATTAAACAAGTTTATAAACGCGTAGACACCTGTGCAGCTGAATTTGAATCGAGCACTGCTTATATGTATGGCTGCTATGAGGGTGATGTTGAAAATAAAACGGAATGTGAGGCGAATATTTCTGACCGAGAAAAGGTTGTCATTTTAGGAAGTGGTCCAAATCGCATTGGTCAAGGTATTGAGTTTGATTATGCATGCGTACATGCAGCTTCTGCCGCCAAAGAAATGGGGTATGAAACAATAATGATCAACTGTAATCCCGAAACTGTCTCAACTGACTACGATACCGCTGATCGTTTATATTTTGCACCACTCATTGCAGAGGATGTGCTTGAAATACTAAGTAAAGAGCAAGAAAATGGCACACTGGTTGGTGTAATAGTTCAAATAGGTGGTCAAACACCTTTAAAGTTAGCCAAAGTGCTTAACGAGAGAGGTTTCAAAATTTTGGGAACTTCGTTTGATTCTATTGACCTTGCAGAAGATCGCATGAGGTTTAAAAATCTTGCTTTGCAACTTAATTTAAAACAACCTGAAAATTCTATCTGCCATTCAGTAGAAGAAGCGTTAACCAACGCAGAAAAGGTGGGGTTTCCACTAGTAGTCAGGCCATCATATGTCCTTGGCGGTCAGTCTATGTCGATTAGACACGATACTCAGAGCTTCAAAGAGTATGTCTTGAATCAAACCAAAATTTTTGAACACGGATCGCTGCTTCTTGATAAATTTTTAGTCAATGCAGTTGAGGTTGACGTTGATGCTGTATGTGATGGGGAAAAAGTTTTCATTGCAGCGGTCATGGAGCACATTGAAGAAGCTGGTATTCATTCTGGCGATTCAACATGCTCAATACCGACAAATACATTGAGTGACGAAGTAATAAAAGAGATTAAGCTACAAACTGAAAGAATAGCTCTTGCACTAGAAGTGAAAGGTCTGATAAACATTCAGTTTGCTGTTCAAGAGAATAGACCTCTTGCAGAACCTGTTTGTGATGAGAAATTTTTAGGAAAAGTGCAGATGAGCACCACAGAATACTCGAATGTATTTGAGGAGCGCAGACAAGCTTTGACGACAAAATTGCCTTCAGAAATCGAGTTATGCAAGAGGTCTAGTGATGTATACATACTTGAAGTGAATTTAAGGGCTAGTCGCACAGTTCCTTTTATTTCCAAGGTAATCAATATTCCTATTGCAAAGCTTGCCACTCAGGTTATTTTGGGTAAAAAATTGAATCAGGAAAACAAGCCTTTCAATCATTTTGCAGTTAAAGCTGCTGTTTTTCCATTCACGCGTTTTTCGGGAATTGATACTCTACTTGGTCCTGAAATGAAATCAACAGGAGAAGTGATGGGAATTGACTCATCATTTGAAGCTGCACTTGCAAAAACGCACATGGCTGCAGGATACAAGTTACCAACAGAAGGAACAGCTCTGGTTTCAGTAAAAGATGATGATAAAGAGTATATATTGCCTGTTGTACGAATGTTGAAAGAACTGAGTTTTGAAATATATGCAACCAAAGGTACAGCTTCTTATCTGAATAATAATGGCATTGCTGCACAAACTGTAAATAAAGTGAGAGAAGGCAGACCCCACATAGTTGATATGCTCAAAGATGGAAAAATAAATCTAGTGATCAATACCTCAAAAGGTGTGAAATCAGTTTCAGATAGCAAAGATATCAGGAGAACTGCTATTTTGCAAAATATAGCTTACAGTACCACAGCTTCTGGGAGTAAAGCGTTAGTGCTTGCAATTCAATATGTAAAGAATAGCAAATTGGAAGTGAAATCATTACAGCAGATACAAAACGGTTAAATATCAAAACTAGAATAATTCACTCTCAAAATGCTAAAGAGAACATAATAAAAAGATGGAAATTTTGAAGGAAATAGTATACCTAAAGAATCAACTAGCGTAATTGAACAGCCAAATGCTACAACGAATACTCCACAATCTTACCTAGAGGACACTTCCCTTATATGTTAAGAACAAGTCTTTATAAATATCAAAGTAGTGATATTAAAGACACACAGAGAAGAGGAACCGTCACGCCCCTTGATTATAAGAATCGTTGTTCAGCAAGGTTCTCTTCTCTGGTTTATTATACTGAAAGTTCCGAACAACTGATTGAGCTTTTAGGCTCGTATATAAGGCTGGAAAATGCAGTATATGTTATTATTACGGAGGAATTATGAATTCATCAAACATTATTGCTGGCATTGATGTTAGCAAAAGTAAATTAGATCTCCACATTCACCCACTTGAGCATTATAAAATATTTGAAAACAATGTACAATCCATTGATGAAATGCTGGACTTTTTACGTTTGCATAATGTAACCAAAATTGGTCTTGAGGCAACTGGTGGATACGAAAAATTATGTGCCTATACTTTACTAAGCAATGGTTTTGAGGTGTACGTCATTCAACCAAGGTGGGAGAGACTATGCTAAAAGCCTTGGTATTACTACAAAAACTGATAAAATAGACTGCAGTATCATCTCACGTTATATTAATAATACAGATATGCATGTTACTCCTTTAACAGTTAGTAATGGTAATATTGATTGCTTGAAACAAAAATTATCTCGTAGAAACCAACTTGTAGAAATAGCAAAAATACAAAAAACCCAAATCCAACAGGTAACTGATACATCTATAATCAAACAAATAGAGGAACTTCTTGCAATTTTACGTAATCAAATTAAAACTTTAGAAGATGAAATGATTACATTTATCGATCAAAACCAAGAGCTTAAAAGAAAATATATATCAATAACTATATAGTAGCGGGATGACGGTTTTTCAAATTGTCGGTAAATCTAAGTCAGTTTAGCTATAGGCAGCAATTTTCTGTATTTATTTTAAATTGAAGAAAGCTCAAATGAAAGATCGTGTTTTGCTAAAAATCACAGAATGCAGTCTGGTTACTATTTAAAAGGATATGTTCAAAAAAACTGTGTCAAATCAACTCATACACTTCATTACCAACTTCATGATGAAGTTCCGCAGTTGGATGGAAATAATCAAAAAAGAAATAATCCTTTAGTGTTTCTTTGCTACACCCAGGGTTATAGTGAACGTCAAGTTCCCCTTTAAATATCAACTTTAAGAGTATTTTTATATTTTCTTTAAATCTCCCAACTTGGTCTGCAATGTTCGATGTGCATGCATCTTGACAATTTAAACCTTTGCTCTTGTATTCGCTAAACATACTTCTCATTTTAGAGTTAAGATCAAATGCTTTTATTTCAAGATTTGTACTTTTCTTCATATAATCTAAGCCTTTAGCCAGTTTTGCATTGAAACTCTCCGTGAGCTTTGTAGCTAGTTCCCTTGCTTCTTCATCTCTATTAAAAGCTGGTATTAAGCCAACTTCAGGTGCGTTTGCAACAACTACATGCTTAACACCATGTTCATTTAGAACCTTAAGTGCATTACATATTTCACTCACTGCTTGTTCCAACACTTCTTCCGCTTTAGTATCGTCATAAGCAGTGGCAACCATAACATCATTTCCGCCGATTATGATGCAAAATAAATCTTCTTTACCTATATCTGGATGATGTTTAATTACCGCATCTAGCTGGTTAGCTAAACGAAATTTATTGAAGAAATAAGAAAAAATAGGGTCAAAAATTTCAGATGCTGTTGCATATGAAACTGCGTAATTCTGACCTTGCTGTTCGTGGCATCTCCCAAAAAATGAATAACTCCACCCAGGTTTAAATTCATCTAAATCTAAATATTTTGCTATATATTCAACAGCAGTAGGGCCATTGCTAAAAGATCTTCCTTGATAAAAAGGATCATCAAATTTTACGCTTTTTGCAAAGGATAAATTATTTAAAATTCCAATGATTGCGCCATTATCGGATAAGCTATCACCCAGAACATAAAAATTTCTATACTTTGAATTAGAATTGTCATTTTTGTTTGTCATAATATTTACCGTAGATTAGCATGTTGTTTCACTAGATTCATAAAAAAAGAAAAATAGCGGTGAAATTATACAACTTTGGCCTAACTTGCTCTCCACTTTTTCCGGGCAAAATCAGCTTCTTCTTAACTTGACACGTATACTTAAAAGAACCCTCTAAGTTTTCTAGCACGGCTTGGATGTTTCAACTTGCGCAGTGCTTTTGCCTCTATTTGCCTAATTCTCTCACGTGTTACATTAAAAATTTTTCCTACTTCTTCTAAGGTATGTTCCTTCCCATCTTTACCAAGGCCAAAACGCATCCTTAAAATTCTTTCTTCCTTTGGTGTTAAAGTTGCAAGAACATTGGTTGTAATGCCACGCAAGTCAGCAAGTATTGCAGCATCCTCTGGCCTGGAGACTCGCTTGTCTTCTATACAATCACCAAAGGTACTACTATCATCTTTTCCTGTTGGAGCTTCAAGACTTACTGGATCCCTTGCTATTTTCATAACTTTGCGTATTCTTTCCAGTGGCATTGTCAGTTCTACACTCAATTCCTCTAACGTCGGCTCTCTTCCCATCTCATGAGTCATCTTTCTTAATGCTCTGTTGATTTTACTGATAATTTCCACCATATGAACTGGTATTCTAACTACTTTAGACTGCTCAGGTATTGCTCTAGTGATTGATTGTCTTACCCACCAAGTGCCATAAGTTGAAAATTTATATCCACGTTTGTAATCAAACTTATCCACGGCCTTCATAAGACCAATATTGCCTTCTTGTATCAAATCAAGCAGATCAAGGCCTCTTTTTGAATACTTCTTAGCAATGGAAACTACTAGCCTTAAGTTAGCCTTAATCATTTCTTGCTTTGCTTCAGAGACTTCTCGTTCGTGTTTTTGTATTCTCTTGATTAGCTCCTTAAATTCTTGTACGTTATCTTCCTGTATATGCTGCTTAATACCGTTCAAGGTACTAGCTATATGTTCAGAGTTATCGTCTATAAACCTTAAAAATTTGTTTTTTAATTCACCTGTAAAAGAGGACTGATTTTCATTGATCTTTAAAAGACTTATCTTTTTCAATTCGTGCTTTAAAAGCACGTCATCATAAACTTTATAGAAACTTTCTCTATCGATATCGTATTTTCTAGCCTCAGCAATAAGATTAGCCTCTTCAAGCGTAATGGATCTATTTATCTTATAAAGTTCTTGTGTAATTCTGGCAACAGCAGCATCACTTAACTTAATTTGTAATGCTATAGACCATATTTGATTATACAAATTTTCTAGCTCATTAGAGAAATTTTTAGAATTTTTTCTTAATATCAACGCTTCATTTGTTAAAGTAATTATCTCATCCAATGCAACTATGACCTTTGGCAATAAGTCACTTTCCATTTCAAGAATAGAAACATTTAAATTGACTGAACTTATATCTTCATTATTACCGTCTTTCTCATCATCACTTTTTTTACTATCTTTCTCATCATCACTACAGTACTCAGCATCTTCAGAAACATCCTCAGAATCCTCAACATCTTCAGCACTTTCTTCACTCTCTTCACTCTCTTCACTCTCTTCACTTTCTTCTTTGGGTACCACATTAAAATCAGAGTTATAAATTGCATCCAGATCTATAATTTCTCTCAGTAAGAGAGCTCCATTACTTAAATCATCACGCCATACTTTTATCACCTTTAATGTTACTGATGTTTCAATTATTGCGCGTAACATGTTATGCTTTTCAGATTCAATTTTTTTTGCTATCTCGATTTCATCTGCCCTTGATAAAAGCTTTACGGAGCTCATGTCTTGTAAATAAATCCTCACTGGATCATCATTTTGTACTAAAGTTGCAGTAACATTTGGCGATGTGTCATCATCATCAAGTTTACTATCATCACTGTTGGAAGGAATATCTTCTTCATCTTCGCTACTTTCAAGCACATTAATTCCGGAATCCTGCAATAAAGATATAGCATCATCTATAAAGTCAGACGAAAAATTTTCATCTGATAATTTATCATTTATATCATCAAAGGTGATAAAACCACCCTTTTTTATACTCTTAGTTACCAGATCTTTGATAATTTTTTTCTTATCTTCTGCATCATTAATAGTTGACATCATTACCTTTATAGTTTATAATTTTATTTCTTATTAACAAACAAACTTACAACGAGCAAGTCTATAATTTTACTTTTAACTTGTGGCTATTTGTTACTTCATATAGTTTAAGATACTGTTAATTTATGTACACTTGTCTTAATCAATTGTTCCATACTTTTCTTCCATTTTTACTGCTATGGATAATCCAACTGAAAATGTTGCAATTCCAACCACTATAGCAGTAAGCATTAAAACATGGGGTATAGGATTGCTATATGAATAAAAATTTGAAACCAATATAGGAGGCAAGGAACTTTTTATATATCCTAGAGATATGTAAAATAACAAAACAGATGCTTGGAAGACGCTTACCCCTATCATTTTCTTGATTAAATTTTTATCGTTTATAATAATATATAAACCTAGCACCATTAATACAATAATAATCGTATAATTATATAAAGTCATTGTTTTTTCCTACGAGCAAAATTTATATATATAATTAACATAGAGGAGCAGACAGTAAATGCTACACCTAATTCCACCAAAAAAATACCTAATTTTTGACCGGTTCTATTATTGGTTAACAAGATATCATAAGATAAAAAATTTTGGCCAAGTAAAGTTGTTGCAACGCCCGTTCCTCCATAAATTAAAATACCTAACACGTTAGTCAATCTAATCACAGAATAAGGTATTGCTTTTAGAGTTGTAGATACACCAAATAGCATTGAATATAATATTATCCCGGAGGCAATAATTATTCCTGCTTGAAAACCTCCACCCGGAGTGTAATCACCGTGAAATTGTATGTATAAACCAAATAAAATGATAAAAGGTATCATCAAAAATGTTACTGCATTTAATATCGGATCTTTAATCATTTTCTTTTTCTTCTTTTAATATCAACGTTATACAAAGCGCAGCAGTAAAAACTACTATAGTTTCTCCAAACGTGTCATAACCACGAAAGCTTGCCAAAATAGCTGTCACTATATTAGGAATACCGGTAGCTTTTTCGGTATTTTCCACATAATAAGGAGCAACATGCAAGTGGATCGGAGCATTGTGGCTGCCAAAATCTGGCAATTGAATCATAAAATATGACAAACATACAGCCAGAAATAACATAAAAAAAAGCGTTATAGGGTTATGAGATAGATTTACTTTATGATTCTTTATCAAGGAGAGTGCTGCAAACGTAAAAACTGTACTGAGCCCCGCACCAACAGAAGCTTCAGTAATTGCAACATCAGGTGCATTCATAATTAAGTATATAAGCGCAATCAGTGAACTAAATACACACATTAGAACAGCACTTACGACTAAATGTCGCGAGAAAACTATAAAAACCGTAACTGTTAGTAACAACAAAAGTAACACTACATTTAATATTTCTAACACCTTAGCCTTCTTTAACAGTTTTTTTCTTAACTTTATAATGAGTGCGCGCTAAAATATAGCTATTAGTTGAGTTAGCTACCCATATTATAAAAATTAATAATACTATTTTAACAGTATTGATTGAAAATCCATTCTGCAAAGCAAAACCAATTAACAATAACGTTGCACCGCTAGAATCTGTAATACCTGCTGCATGTAACCTAGTATAGAAATCAGGAAATCTGATCACCCCTATATTTGAAATAATTATCAAACAAATACCTAAAAATATGAAAATGGATCCTATCATAAATTATCAAAACAACATTAATCTCATTAGTGCTATAGTTGATATAAAGCTAACGCTAGCATACAACAATGCTATATCAATTAAAAAAAAATTATTCAGAATGATTGATATTGCTGTTATAAGTACAACTACTTGCGTTGAGAAATTATTGAACGCTAAAACCTTATTGTACACATCATTTGACTTAGACACTATGCAACACAACATTACACTCATACAGAACAACAGTGTATAGATAGCAATGCAAATCATTTAAAGACTATGTAACTTCAGTAGATTTCTAAACGGATACTTCTTCATCGCCATCTTGATCATTTATTTCATCATCTATTTCACCATCCACTTCATAATCTTGGCTTTCTTGACTTGCATCAAGGTCTGTGTTATCAGAAAAATTTAATAAATTTGCTAGCTTACTTGTATTACTGCTGTAAACATTATTCATATTTCCTTTCATGTATTCCTTGCATCTACCTACCAAAAGGCTAAACAGCTCATGAGTATCCACCTGTTTTCCTGCTATTTCATGTAAGGAAACTATGGTATTTTTATGACCTTTAAACTTAGCTGCTTGAATTGGATTACTTGCCCCTGTATTTAAATCATGTGTTCTTTGACTTGCCAACAGAACCAATTTGAAACGGTTACTTACCCGTTCTATACACTTTTCTACAATAGACTCAGCCATAAGATACTACCTTAATAAGTTTTATACTATATCACAAAAAACAAGTTGTCAACTTTGTATCTATTGCGATTCAACTTCATGTTTTACTTTTTCTGCCTCAGATTTTATTTCTTGGCTTTCTGTCATCGTGATTGTTATCTCATGATCAAGTTTTTTTAGAAATCCTAACAATCGCTCTAAAGAAAAACCATCTATTTTACCATTTTTAATTTGCGATACCTTTGGCTGATCAATACCAAGTTTCTCAGCTGCAAAAGCCTGAGTCCAAGCATTTTTTTCTATAATTTTATTTATTATATAAAGCAACTTTGTTTTTATTCCTGCACTGTCTAAGTTATTTAACGATATTATTTCCATAATTCTTACACTCACATATCAATTAACTTTATTAAACATTATAACATAATATTTAATATACCAAGATATTAATATCATGTAACTTGTCAATAATTATATGATATCAATATTTAAAACTTTAAGTTGATTATATATTAATATTTTTATCAAATTTCTAGTAATTTTAAATTACCATTTTACCATCAGTCTATCTGAAAAAACCATTTATAGAAAGAACAAGCTAAGATTACAAAGCTTGAAATACAAAAATAATTATTTTATAAATTTATCTTACATAAGAAGTTTATATCTCTATATCTTAATATAAATATTTATTTAAATTTTTAAAATTTCTATTTTAACGAGAATTCTATATATTATATTTATAATATAACTTAAATATTTGTTGCTTTTTAGCTGGAACATTATTTAGTTAGTAAGTAAAATTGTGTTGAATATGACAAAAATAAAAAAAGATATTGCTGTTATTATGGGAAGTGAGTCAGATTACACTACTATGGTCCATACCGTCGATATGTTAAAAGCATTAGAAGTTTCACATGACATATTCATAATATCTGCACATAGAACGCCAGAAAGGCTCTTCAATTTTGCTAAATCTGCACAAGAAGAAGGTTTTAAGGTTATTATAGCTGGTGCAGGAGGTGCAGCTCATTTACCTGGTATGGTTGCGTCACTAACTTGTTTACCAGTTATCGGCGTTCCTGTGCATAGTAAACAATTAAATGGGCTGGACAGTCTACTCTCTATAGTTCAAATGCCAAAGGGTGTTCCAGTTGCAACCATGTCTATAGGAGAAAATGGAGCATATAATGCTGCCATTACTGCCGTATCTATATTGTCAATTTCCAACAGTGAAATTGCAGGTAGGTTAAAAAAGTGGAGAGAGAAACAGACCAAAGAAGTAAAAGAAAAACCAGTTTCATAATAAATCTATGGCAATAATTCTTTTAGACACAAAAACCATAAACCGTATAGCAGCGGGGGAGGTGATAGAAAGGCCAGCAAGTGTAGTAAAGGAATTAGTGGAAAATGCAATAGATGCTGGAAGTTTAGAAATAGAGATTAAAATAGAAAGTGGTGGGCGTAACCTTATTATTGTGACAGATGATGGTAACGGAGTAGAAAAAAACGATTTAGAACTTGCGTTTATGCGCCATGCTACTTCAAAATTGAGCGACAATGAGTTGATAGAAATCAAGCATCTTGGCTTTAGAGGAGAAGCTCTGCCTTCAATAGCAGCAGTAAGTAGGATAAAATTATCGTCTAAGGCAAGAGAAGCAAATGAAGCATGGTCTATAAGTTATGAGGGTGGAGAGAAAATAGGGGAGCAAACTCCTTACTCTTTATCGCAAGGGACACATATTGAAGTACGAGATTTATTTTTTGCCACTCCAAATAGACTAAAATTTCTAAAAACCGAAAGAGCAGAAACTCAAAGCATTGTTGATATTGTAAACAACCTAGCAATGATTAACTATCATATAGGGTTTACTCTCACTTCAGGTAATAAAAAGCTCTTAAAATACGCTAAGCAGACTTCGTTATTTCATAGATTGTGTGAAGTAGAAGAAGAATTTCAGGGCAATTCTTTGGAGATCAATGAAGAAGAAGACGACATTAAACTTACGGGACACATCTGTAAGCCGACCGTCAATCGTGGTAAGTCCACTCAGATCTATACGTTTGTTAATGGAAGGCCAATTAAAGATAATTTACTTATTGGCGCAGTTAGGTATGCATATCATGATTTTATTCCAAGCGATAGGTATCCTTTTGCAGCGTTACATTTAGAGATACCTTATGATCAAGTAGATGTAAACGTGCATCCAAATAAGTCAGAAGTAAGGTTTCAGAATAAGAAGCTCATATATGAGATAGTGACAAGAGGATTAATTAAAGCGTTGTCAAGAAGGATAGGCACCTTTCCAGCGCATGACCAGAAAATGGATTCAACATTGCCAGATCCTTTTGATAAACCTGATGTTCAAAATGAAAGAAGGCCAAGTCCTTTTGAAAATCAACTAATAAAAGAATTTGCTTCTCCAAATGAAAAAGCAAAAGGCTTATCAGAACAGTCAAAATCGTTTGATTATACCGGCATACAGAAATTCCCATCACAAGCGGAGACTATGGTTCTGGAAAAAAAGGTGTTAGAGCAAGTTGATTTGATAGAGAGCCACCCGCTCGGGTTTGCACGCTGTCAGGTCTATAATACTTATATTATTGCAGAGGTAAGGGACAAATTAATTATAGTCGATCAGCATGCAGCCCATGAAAGACTAGTATATGAATGCTTAAAACAAAAATCAAGTATAAAAAGACAAAAACTACTTCTTCCTGAAACGGTTGAAATCAAAAATCAAGCCGGAATGGAGATGATTGAAATCTATAAAGATAAGTTATTTGAAATGGGTTTTGATATTGAAATCAAATCAGAGAATAAAGTGATAGTAAAAGAAATCCCTGCAATTTTGGGAGCAATAGATGTGAAAGAGATGCTAATTAACATAATTGATAGATTAACGGAAATAGAAGATACATTGCCAGTAGAAGATAAAGTGAACAAAATATTGGCCACTATCGCTTGTCATGGATCAATTAGAGCGGGTAGAAAAATGAGGTTAGAGGAGATGAATGAGTTGTTAAGACAAATGGAAAAAACACCATATTCCGGGCAATGCAACCACGGAAGACCAACTTATATAGAAATGAAATTGAGTGATATTGAAAAACTGTTTGAGCGGAAATAAGAGGTGGTCATAAATATGTAACCTCATCATCCAAGTAGCTCATAGAAACGGATTAAACGAAAAAACTTGCTTGACAAACTCCGCCAGCCCTCTTATCATGAAACTGAAGCTATTGTATTTGCTTTCGCCAATCTGCAGATTAAAAGGTAAGGATTACTTAATGTATCGGCGTCTTATGTTCAATTTTTTGCAGTATATAGATACTGTATGTCTTTACAAAACTTCATCTACATCTAGATTTTTATCTAAATAAGCTGAACGCGCTTATAAAGCGTTACAAGACATCAAAAAATGCCAATACTCGACAGAGATAGTAAAAGACTAGCTAACTCGGGGATTCTTTGTCTTTTTTTCTGCTTAGTAAATTTCTTAAACATTTGCAGCGTAAGTTAGTTGCAATTAAAAGCAGCTTAATCTTGCTTGTCAAGCGTTTAAAACATAAAAAACGCCAATATTTTAAAGCGGATAATAACCCCAGGGCTTCTTTTGCCTTTTTTTTCGTTTGGTAAATTTCTTAATGTTTATAGCTAAACGACAATCGTCATCCCGCTACGTG
>NZ_JADCNC010000002.1:0-30602 GCF_018454475.1 Wolbachia endosymbiont of Rhagoletis cerasi
AAATTTACCAAATGAAAAAAAAGGCAAAAGAAGCCCTGGGGTTATTATCCGCTTTAAAATATTGGCGTTTTTTATGTTTTAAACGCTTGACAAGCGAGATTCAGCCGCTTTTAATTGCAACTAACTTACGCTGCAAATGTTTAAGAAATTTACTAAGCAGAAAAAAAGACAAAGAATCCCCGAGTTAGCTAGTCTTTTACTATCTCTGTCGAGTATTGGCATTTTTTGATGTCTTGTAACGCTTTGTAAGCGCGTTCAGCTTATTTAGATAAAAATCTAGATGTAGATGAAGTTTTGTAAAGACATACAGTATCTATATACTGCAAAAAATTGAACATAAGACGCCGATACATTAAGTAATCCTTACCTTTTAATCTGCAGATTGGCGAAAGCAAATACAATAGCTTCAGTTTTATGATAAGGGGGCTGGCGAAGGGTGTCAAGTAAGTTTTTTCGTTTCTAACGGTTGTTGCCAAAAACTATGCAAGAAGTCTTTTAAGATCAATCACTTATCTTCAAGGCTTGAATAAAAGCATTCTGTGGAATATTTACGTTCCCTATAGAATGTAACCTTTTTTTACCCTTCTTTTGCTTTTCAAGTAGTTTCATTCTTCGCGTTACATCTCCACCATAGAGTTTAGCTGTTACATCTTTTCTGTATGGGTTAATCGTTTCTCTGGCAATAATTTTTCCGCCCACTGCCGCTTGAATCGCGATTTTATATTGCTGACGTGGTATTAGATCCTTCAAGCGTGCGCATATTTCACGCCCCCTTTTTTCTGCTCTGCTTTTGTGAACAATACAGGCTAATGCATCTACGGGCTCTCCATTAATTAAAAAGCTTAATTTATCTATTTGGCTTACCAGATAGCTGGAAATTTCCCAATCCAAACTTGCATACCCCTTGGAAATTGATTTTAATCGATCATAAAAGTCAAAAACAACTTCAGACAGTGGTAATTTATATCTTAACAATGCTGTTGTTGTGTTACCAATGTAAGATAAATCCTCCTGTTCTCCCCTCCTTTCTTCACATAGAGATAGAATCTCTCCCAAGTATTGATCAGGAACCATTATGGTTGCGGTAATCCATGGTTCTTCCACAATTTCAATTTTCGTTGGATCTGGCATATCACTTGGGTTATGAATATTCAAAATTTCACCACTTCGTGTTGTAACCCTATATATAACACTCGGTGCAGTTGCTGTTAGGTCTAAATCAAATTCTCTCTCGAGCCTTTCTTGAATAACTTCAAGATGCAACATTCCCAAAAAACCACAACGAAATCCATAGCCTAGTGCATTTGAAGTTTCAGCTTCGAAGGTAAAACTTGCATCATTTAAATGTAACTTTTCTAGAGCTTCTCTTAGATATTTAAAATCATCCGTTTTATGAGGAAAAATGCTACAAAATACCACAGGATGCACTTCTTTAAATCCAGGAAGTGCTTCACTACAAGGTCTCTTTTCCTCAGTGATAGTGTCCCCTACCTTGCAGTCTGCCACTTCCTTCATTGAAGCAGTTATAAAACCAACTTCACCCGCTGAAAGTTCACCCGTCATCACTTTTTTAGGGGTGAAAATACCAATATTGTCCACTTGATATGTAGCATTATTAGACATCATAACAATTCTCATGCCTTTTTTTAGCACTCCATTTTTAACTCGCACTAAAATTACCACTCCTAAGTAAGTGTCATACCAACTATCAACTAAAATTGCTTGCAATGGAGCATTTACATCACCTTGAGGAGCTGGAAGTTTTGCTACTATTGCTTCCAGTACATCTTTTATTCCAAGTCCAGTTTTTGCTGATATTAAAACTGACTCACTTGCATCAATACCGATTATTTCCTCAACCTGGAGTTTTACCTTTTCTGGATCTGCAGCAGGAAGATCAACTTTATTGAGCACAACTATTATTTCATGGTTGTTGTCAATAGCTTTATATACATTTGCAAGGGTTTGTGCTTCAACGCCCTGGCTACTATCTACCACTAAAAGTGAACCTTCACATGCGGCTAAGCTTCGACTTACCTCGTAAGAAAAGTCAACGTGACCTGGGGTGTCCATGAGATTTAGGCAATATTGATTACCGTCGTTTGCCGTATAATTGAGTTTTACCGTCTGTGCCTTAATTGTAATCCCACGTTCGCGTTCTATATCCATTGAATCGAGTATTTGATTGGTCATTTCTCTTGCTTCAAGGCCGTTACATTCCTCTATTAAACGGTCAGCAAGCGTTGACTTACCGTGGTCTATATGCGCTATTATTGCAAAATTTCTTATGTTGTTCATTTATGGCTATTTTACTTAAGTAGAACCATTTTACATTTTAAGTGTTGTGAGGGCAATCCTTTATTAAGAGACTATTTACTCCTTCAACATAGACGACACTTTTTTCGAGCAGGAAATCACTTTATTAACCATATAGTTTTCATGATTATTATCTATTTTAGGCAACTCATATAGATAATTTACCATCATCCCGGCTGACTGACTAATACCCTTTTCAGAAGTATCCGCCATCCAGTTTAATTGTTTTATCGATGCACCATTGCTTAAATGGAAATGCGCCACCGGGTCATAAGCATTTCTATTACTATTATTCACTTTTAGTAAATAATATGCACATAGTTTAAGCATGCATTGTTTAGTTTCATTTGTACATTCAACATTAGTTTTTAATTGCTCTGCACTTTCTAAAATTTCTGCACTAGATTGTTTTATATTTAGTTTGCCCAATAAAGTGACATCTTGGTTTAGATTGTTTTTTAGCCATTTCGTAAAGCCAGGTATTGGAGAAAGAGTTGCATATGTTTTTATACTTTTAAACTCTTGTGATAGCTTTTCTACAACCCTTTTGATCAAAAAATTACCAAGGCTGATTCCAGATAACCCTGCTTGAGTATTTGATATTGAATAGAATATAGCAGTGCTCGCACTACTTGGATCATTTGAAGGTACCGACTCATCTAAAAGGTGTTGAATGCTATCTGCAATCTTATCCACCAATGCAACCTCTACAAAAATTAGAGGTTCGTTCGGTATCTTGTAATGAAAAAAAGCAAAACAGAGACGATCAGAATCTAGTCTGTTTTTTAGGTCGCCCCAAGAGGAAATTTTATGCACAGCTTCATATTTTATAAGTTTTTCTAACAATGATGCAGGTGAATCCCAAGTGATTTGACGAAGATCGAGTAGATCAACATCAACCCAAGTATAGAGTATATTTTTTAATTCGCTCTCTAGTGGATTCAAGCTTCTATATTGGTTCTTTAGCTTAAGCACATCAGAACGCATATCAACAATAAACTTGAGGCCTTCTGGTAAAGAAATAAATTGCTTTAATATTTTAGAACGCGGTGATTCAAGAATTTTTATTAAATCCTGTTCAAATTTATAGTTTAACTCGGGATCTTGGTTTTTCTTATACTCTCTAATTTTCTCATCTATTTCCGCTTTATTCGGATTAAATTTTTCTGCCAGGGTTTGTAGAAATTTTATTTTACCTTTCTCTGATAAGCTTAAGTACAAGTTACCAAGAGATACAGCGTTTTTACGTGCTGAAACCTCCCCTCCCTTTGGATTTAAGCACTCGTTCATCTTCAAGACTAAACTATCGATATCGCGACTGTTGCTTAAATCAGGACTGATGTTACCAATCCACGATCTTACAGCATCTGCCACTCCACCTAGTATTTTAAAAAAGCTTCTTACCGCTTTTTTGTCTTCAACTTTCACTATATCAGTTTTTATCAATGATTCTTTTGTCATAGATTCCCTTTATTATACATAGCTAATGCAAGTCAGGGTCATACCGCTGCGATATCTCTAGATCCCGCTAACAAGTAGCGGGATGACGAATTTGTCGTTTGTCAAATCGTCGGTAAACCCAAGTTATTTTAGCTACATATAGCTTAAGTTAAAGGAAAATTTTAGCTACATAGCAGGCACTATTACTAGATTATTAATAATTCAGTAATACAATAGACTCCTTGCACTACCTCCCAAGCCACAACTGTCATTCAGTAGAAACAAAAAAACTTGCTTGACAAACTCCGCCAGCCCCCTTATCATGAAACTGAAGCTATTTATTTATCTTCGCAATCTGCAGATTAAAACGACAAAGGGAACTTTGTATTTGGCGTAAATCATGCTTAATTTTTTGCACTATGTGCACCTCATGTCTTTATAAAACTTTTAGGTTTTTACCTATACAAGCCAAAACGCGCTTATAAAGCGTTTAAGACAGTAAAAGACGTCAAATAGACAAGGGAGAATTTGAATACTAGCTACCCTAGGTTTTCTTTGCCTTTTTTTCTGCTTAGTAAATTTCTTAAATATTAAAGCTAAGGTTAGTTGCATTTAAAAGCAGCTAAATTGCAGTGTTTAAGACTTAAAAAACGCCAATACTGAAAATAGACAATGACTAGGGCTTCTTTTGCCTTTTTTTTATTTGGTAAATTTCTTAATGTTTATAGCTAAACGACAACCGTCATACCGCAGCGGGATCTAGAGATACCGCTGCGGTATGACGAGGGAGAGCAGCGGTGGTATGACGTAGGACTGCTATCGTCCCGCTACTTGTTAGCGGGATCTAGAGATACCGCGGCGGTATGACGTAGGACTGCTGTCATTCAAGTAGCTGAAACTGGAATGACACGTCATAAAGGAACCAGTGTCAGCTACTTGGATGATACCTTTTTTCTACTTATACCAATTCCCATTACACGGCAAACAGATGGACAAAGATGGAAGAAAAGCCATAATGAAGTAAGTAAAATAGTTGAGGTATAAATGGCATTAAGATCAAAATTATTGGATGAAAAAGTAGTAGAATCAGCAAAAGAAATGCTGAAGAAAGTAAGGAATAATGCATATGTTTCAAAAAAACTAAATGCTGTAATTGCAGCAAAAAAGTACAGTATAACGGCTGTAGCAAAAATATATTGCATTTCAAGAAGCGCACTAACTTCGTGGGTAAAACTCTTGAAATTTGGCAGAGAAGAAAAACTGTTTGCTCCTCCACAACGCCGTAGAAAAACTAAATTAAATCAGGTTCAACTACAGCAAATTGAAGAGTGGATAGAAGAAAATCCTAATATTACCATTAAAGAAATGAGAATAAGAATCCAGGAAAAGTTCAGATTAAATATCAGCAAATCTACAGTACACCGCTATATGCAAAAGATGAAATTCTCATATATTACACCAAGACCAGTTCATAATGGACAAGATAAAAGCAAACAAGAGGAATTCAAAAAAAAATCTCAATGGAGCTATTAGCAAGTATCCAGAAAAAGAGCTATTTTTCTTTGATGAATCACGGTTTGGCACACATTCAAAGGTTGGACATGGGTGGTTTAAAAAGGGGATTAGAACACAGGTTAAAACAAAATTAGGTAGGCAAAATTTCTATCTCTATAGTGCGGTTAATCCTAGAAATGGAGAGAGTTCTAGCTTATTTGCACCAAATGTCAACACTGATTGCATGAACATATTTCTTGAGCAGATGTCGCAATATCTAGAAACACGAGAGGCTTTTCTTGTTATGGATTGTGCTAGTTGGCATAGGTCAAAAAATTTAAAGGTACCTAAAAATATCGATATTATATACCTACCTCCGTACTCACCTGAGCTAAATCCTGTTGAGAGGCTTTGGTTATATATAAAACAGAACATTTTGCGCAATAAAATATACGATACAATTGCTCTGCTTGAGGGTGCTTTGTGCAAATTTATTACTTCTCTTGCCAGCTCCACAATTAAACAACTCTGCAATGTCTCCTATTTGACTGGCCAACAATGAGAGTTGGTATTAGTTTGGGTTATGCAAGAAGTCTATTTACTTCTTAACTTGACGCACATGATGTCTTGCAGCATCATCTACTGTCTCTAAATAAATCATTGCTAGACATATACCACTGTGTACTTCTACGGATACCTTATTGCCTAAACTTCGATTAAAGCAAGAATTTTTTCCCGGAAAAGCAAGATTACTAAGGTGCAGTTCCCATTTTAATCCTTTAGTTGATATTTGAGCTCTCGGTATACCAAGTAAAGATATTTTAGTATTTTTTGGCAAAGAAAAAAAATGGGTAATACCTTTTTGTAAAGTGTAACCTACCATGGGAGGTGAAGGTGTGTAAAAGATACTGCCCGTACTTAGAAAAATGTTAATATTCTGTAGTATGTGATCAATTGCTCCTCCAGTAATACCCGTTACTATTGATGGCAATAACTTTACTGTTTTTAAGTGAGCCATTGCTTTAGAAAAGTCGCAATAATCTTGATCAGGTAGATATATCGTATTCAAATTAGCACGTAAATCCAGATTTACGCTATCCAAATCTCCTACTACAAGATCAGGTTTTACGCCAATTGATAGAAGCTTGTTTGCTCCTCCATCTACAGCAATAATAGGTATATCTCGTTTAAAAAACGATGAGCTCGGTATTTTTCCATTTAGCACTACAATAGAACGATATTGTTGTTGTGTACTGCAGTGCAGCACATGATCATGGTGCAGGTTTTGCATCGTAGTAACATTTTTGAATAATTGATATTATGCTAATCACTAATCCAGCAATATTGCTAAGCACCACAAAAATTGAGCTCTGGTAAAGACCATAGCCAATCCAAGACAATGAACAAATAAGATAGTTTACTAACATTAACATCGATACATCACGAGTAACTTTAGTGATATATGCTTTATATACTTGAGGTGATAATCCAATTAGAGATGCAATTAACGCAATGAAGCCGAAGCATTCTTCAATATTTATATACATACATTTTCCTACGCTTGCTTTAACAATATCAGGTTCAAAGGGTTGTACTTTATGTACTCTCAGCTTTTCTAGAGCACCCCTAATGCGTGTAATTTATAACATCATTTAGTCTATTAATCAAGAAATTAATAGTGACTTGCATTTATGAAACCCAATCGGCTCCTATGCTAATTATTATCTAAACTAATCGTCGGTTGTGCATCTTGCTCAGAGATTAGGGCAACCAACAAATTATTTATCAATTGAACCTTTTGCTTGCCATCTAATTGTAAGCTTTTGTTTTTTTCAAAATGAGCTATTACTTCCTCGACAATTCCTATTGCATTTTGCACTATATGCCTTCTTGCCGAAGTGATAGCATGTGCTTGTTGACGCCTTAACATTGCTTGTGCAATCTCGGACGAATACGCCAAATGCGATATTCTTGCTTCTGTAATCTCAATTCCTGCAATATCTAATCTTTGTTGTAACATTGACCGCAATTCATCTGAAATTTTATCAGAATTTTTACGTAAAGACTCCTCATCGCTTTCGCTATCATACGGATAATTGCTCGCCAATTCTCTAATTACCGAGTCACTTTGTACAAAAACAAATTCGTGATAGTTGTTAACATTATAATACGCCTTCGCCGGGCTGTTCACTCTCCAAACAATCACTGCTGAAATCTCTATTGGACTTCCATTGGCATCATTCACTTTTATTTTTTCTGTGTTGATATTTTGAAATTTTAGGGAAACTATATATTTGCTTGAAAAGGGAAGCGTTACACATATTCCAGACTTAAAATAAGTTCCAATATAATGACCAAAAAATTCTATCACTCTTGCTTCATTAGGGTCATTAATAAAAAATCCTTGAAGAAAAGTCAAAATTGAAACGGCAGCAACTCCAAGTGCAATTGTGCTGTCATATGCCAAAAAAAGCAGCGATAAAATTAATCCTAGCGCTATTAGTACAGGAAAAGCCCGAATTTGACTCAAATTTCTATCGTTTATCGTATTCTTATCCATATTGTCTTTAAACTTCTTTTTCACTTGAACCCTCTCTGTTGATCGTTTTATTTATCTTATTTACAAATATTTTAAACTCTCTTAATTCATGATCAGGCAATTTTACTTCAGTTTTATGCGCTATCGTAAGCGGATCGATGTGTTTGCCGTTATATATAACTTCGTAATGTAAATGAGGTCCTGTTGCAACACCAGTGCTACCAACATAGGCGATGACCTGCCCCTGCTTTACTTTAGAGCCTAACTTTATATCGCCACTAAATCTACTTATATGCGCGTAACAGGTTGAATACTCATTTTTGTGTTTTATTTTGATGTAATTTCCATAGCCACCATTCTTTCCTATATATTCTATCACACCCTCTGCAGCAGCGTATATGGGAGTGCCAAGTTTAGCTGCATAATCCACTCCTTTGTGAAAAGCAATTTTACCGCGAACAGGATGCTTTCTATTGCCAAATTTTGAGGATATGCGATAATCTCCATTTAAAGGATTTGCAAAAATTTCGCCATTTTTTAAGCTTATTCCTTCTTTATTAAAATACCTTTCTTTGCCGTCTTGCGATTTATAATGATATAAACTAATAGCTTTCTTGTTTATTGTCAGTGAAGCATATAAAATTTTTTCTTCAGTCTTCTGATTATTAGGCAATCTCTCAAAAAGAACCTCCAATTTACTCTTCGGCACAATGTCTTTTTTAAAATCAACACCGAAATCTTTATATATGTTGATCAATTTCACCACTGTATTTGGCGCCAACCCTTCCGTGGCAAAAAAGGAAGATTTTATGGTACTGGATATGAATAACAACTTTCTATCACTTTCTGTCGTCAAAGTAGCTTTTTTTTTTCTGATTCCATGCTGGAATGGCTGTGCAAGATCTGTTGATGTTTCAGTAGCATATGCTGGTAAAATACAAAGCAATACAAATATTACCAGCCTCATAGCTTATCAACAAAAGTAAAATTACCTTCCACATACTGTACATCATCATTATCTTCCAGCTCTTCAACCAATGCAGATAATTTATCAATCAACTCTTTATCGCTAATTTCAATCAGATCTTTTGGCTGCCATGAAAGACGAGCAAGTTCTGGTTCTCCGAATTTTGCATAAAAGGCATCGCGTACTTTACCAAAATCTTTTATTTCACAAGTTATAACGTGTAATCCTTCTTTGTCATTTTCCTCAATATTCAATACTTCTAATTCGATTCCATGACTGAATAAATCATCAAAATTCACACCCTCTGCTTTATAGACAATTAAACCTACATGATCAAAAAGGTAACTAACACTTCCTGTTTCTCCCAAGTTTCCACCCTTGCGAGAAAATATATAACGTACCTCAGAAGCAGTACGGTTGCGGTTATTAGTCAAGGCATGGACAATGAGTGCAGTACCAGAAGGCCCATGACCTTCATATTGTATTTCCTCGTAATTTTCTCCAGCAATGTTACCAGTTGCATTTTTTATTGCTGTTTCTATTTTATCTTTTGGTAGATTTTCCTTGCGTGCAGCAAATATAGCAGAGCGAAGGCGCGGGTTGAGTTCGGGCAGCCCTTGCTTTGCAGCAACTGTTATTTCTCTAATCATCTTCGTAAATTTTTGAGAGCGCTTTGCATCCTGAGCGCCTTTCCGATGTTTTATATTTGAAAATTGTGAATGACCAGCCATATTCAAATAGTTAAAAACCTAATTATATATCAAAGCATAGAAAAAGCTAAAGCAAATTTTCAAGCCTCTGGCTTGGCATCTTGCAGGTTTTCTGCTAATAACATACTTTCATACTGCTCAGCTTCTAAGTCAAGGCCAAGAGCTGAATGGGCTGCTATTAAATGGTTAATAGACTTAGAAAAATATTTAGAATCCTTATAGCTTGCCATATTCTGGAAACGCTTAATTGCTGCTAAATATTCACCACGCCTCAGGTAAAATTTACCGATAGAATACTCTTTTGTTGATATATGTTCTGTGATTAATTTTGCTCTTTCCTTTATCTCGTCTACATATTCGCTGCCTGGAAAGAGATTAATGTACTCAGTGGCTAGCTCTAAAGTTTTATATGCAGTTTGCTGTCCAAGTTGCACTTTATTAATTTGCATGTAATAAGATAATACTCTTAAGTAGTATACATATGGTAAATCTTCACCATTTGAATAAACATATATATAATCATCCATATCACTTGCAGCACTGCTATAGTTACCCATATTATAGTGAGAGACCCCAGATAATAATTTTGCTTTCATTGCCCAATAAGAAAAAGGATACAAATCCTCTATCTTATGAAATGCCCTAATAGCTTGTTTATATTTTTTCTGGTCAAAAAGTTCAACTGCTTCTTCATATAGTTCAGTTTCAGTTTTTTCAAGATCATCCGCATACGATTGTGTAAAGGAGCAAATTAGGAAAATAAAGCACGTGATTAAAGTCTTATACATAAGATTTTTTTCGATCAAAATAAAGTATAGACCTAAATATTACTTAAATAAATAAATTTCTTAGGCAACAGCCGGTCCTTCTTCTTTATAACTACGGTCAGAACTACCTGCATTTCTTGATTCACCTCGTCCTTCCACTTTTGGATCTTTCAGCGTCTTACTGTAGGAATGTATAGTTAAGACCTGTACAGCCATAAAAATTGCAATACCTACCAAGCCTAAAGTAGGTCCAACAGCAGGATTTAAGGACGATGCTAATGCTATTAACATTATCCTTCTTATTAAAAATACAGAAGAACCAGCAAGCGCCAATCCGGCTACAGATATATTGCTAGTTTTCTTGCTAGATTTCTCATCAAGATCAGACTTTTCTGTTTCCTTTTTCTTATTTTTTTCATGCTTATCAATATAAGAAACAAGAGTTGCAAGAAAAGCAATTGCATTGGCAAGAAATAAAATTGCATCCTCTGCTGCTTCAAGTGAAGATGTTTCACCCATGATCATACCTACAATAACCAGTGCAGTTGTTATAGCCTCAATATAGATCAAACACTGACCTATATCAGAAATATTGTGCTCTTTTTCCTTTACTTCCTCTCCATTTTCAATAATCTCCAACTCTCGTTCTTTTTGTGCTATCTTCCTATTATTGTAAATTAAATATAGCGTACAAATAAGAGATAAGACTGTAAAAGGTAATATAGTGTGGCTTAGCGCGCCACTTATCACGCCAAGTAATACCTGATCGCTATATGTTTTTTCCAGTTCAATCGCCATCAGCAATGTAAATGGGACCATTGTTGCCAATGATGCACATTTTCTATATAGCTCTCTTTTTTTTAGTGCTAATAGTTCTTGTTCTAGCCTTTCTCTTTTGACTTCTTTATCAACTGTTGGCCAAAAATCCCAAAAAAACTCTTCTAATGGTTCAAAATCTCTTTTTTTCTTATTCTTTCCTGGAACCTTTTTAGTAGAAGAAAATTTGCCACTAGGTATTTTCATAATATTAACCTAATTAGTAGTAAGTTAATACAATTATACACCTTTTTGCTTTCTGAGTCAATATCACTAAGATATTAACTACTCTTGTCTATTAACTATTTCCTAGGAGATTTAACCAATCTGTTTGATGCCGGCTAGGATATAATTATAGCCTGACCACACAGTTACAATAGCTGCAACCCATAAACAAATCGCACCTGTATATTGAATCATATAATAATCGTTCATTATTAGCGCTACTACAGCAACCATCTGCAAAAATGTTTTAATTTTGCCAGCTTTGCTTACAGGTAGACTAACATTTGTAGCTATCAAAAACTCCCGCAAACCCGAGACTAATATCTCCCTACAGATGATGATAATCGATGGTACTATTGTAAAATCATTTATCTTCTGCTTATAAACTAGCATAATTATCGTTGAAACCACTATTAATTTATCAGCAATTGGATCAAATAGCTTGCCAAATTTTGATTGGACTTTCCACGCACGCGCCAAGTAACCATCAAAAAAATCCGTAATGCACGCAAACACAAAGATTGATATTGTTATCAGGCCTGCATATTTATTTTCTATATAAAAACTTAATATTATTGCTGGTACTGCAAGCGCACGAGAAATTGTAAGCAAATTAGGCACGTTTTTCTTAAGCATGTAATACCATTCTACGTAGTAGGTAAACTTATACAGAAGTACACCAGAGTTCACAAGCTAATAGTTTACAATTGAACATTTATAAAAACTCCATATACTTAAAAAATACAAGCTTAAAATATAAGGATGTAATGATGAACGATGATTTAGATAGTACCACAAAACAAGAGGCACTTAATTATCACAGTAGAGGTGGTAAACCTGGTAAAATTTCAATCATGCCAACAAAACCTTTATCTACCCAGTATGATTTGTCACTTGCTTATTCCCCTGGCGTTGCAGCTCCGTGCCTTGAAATAGCTAAAAATCCTGAGGTTGTTTATGATTATACGGCAAAAAGCAACTGTGTTGCTGTCATTTCAAATGGCACTGCAGTGCTTGGACTTGGTAATATCGGTCCTCTTGCTGCAAAACCTGTCATGGAAGGCAAAGCTGTTTTATTTAAGCGTTTTGCTGATATTGATGCAGTTGATATAGAAGTTGGTACAGAAAATATAGAAGATTTTATCAATGCAGTAAGGTACCTTGGGCCAAGTTGGGGGGGGATAAATTTAGAGGATATAAGATCTCCCGATTGTTTTATAATAGAGAAACGTCTGAATGAACTGATGGATATTCCAGTGTTCCATGATGACCAGCATGGAACTGCAGTGGTTGTTGCAGCTGGTATAGAAAATGCTCTTGATATTTTCGGAAAGAAATTAGAGGACGTTAAGATCATTATGAATGGTGCTGGAGCAGCCGGTATTGCATGTTTAGAAATACTAAAGTCCATGGGCGCTAAAAATATAGTGCTGTGTGATAAGCAAGGAGTAATATACAAAGGTAGAAACGAGGATATGAATGAGTGGAAGGAAAAGTATGCAATTGATACTTCCGAACGTTCTCTACTTGATACAATAAAAGGCGCTGATGTATTCATCGGACTATCTGCAAAAAATGTGTTAAACGAAGAGATGTTAAAGAGTATGGGCAAAGACCCAATTATTTTCGCTCTTGCCAACCCTGATCCAGAAGTAAGGCCTGAGTTTGCAAAATCTGTGAGGCCAGATGCAATAATCGCAACTGGTAGATCAGATTACAATAACCAAGTTAATAATGTCATGGGGTTTCCTTATATATTTAGAGGAGCACTTGATGTGCGTGCAACAACAATAAATGATGAAATGAAAATTGCAGCTGCAGATGCAATAGCAAAGCTTGCCCGTGAGCCAGTACCAGGTGAGATATCTGCAGTCTATGGCGGTCGTAAAATGGGCTATGGATGTGAATATATAATACCTACTCCATTTGACCCAAGATTAATTTCTATAGTAGCTCCTGCTGTTGCAAAAGCCGCAGTTGATTCAGGTGTTGCAAGAAAGGCAATACAAGATTGGAGTAAATATGAAAATCAATTAAAATCTCGTCTTTCTAATGTTCTCAGCACGCTGAATTTACTATCTTCACATATGTAATTTATTGGATAAAGTTAAAAGTGATAAACCAACCCAAACTCTAAGCCATATATGCCAAACCTATTGGTAATGGTTGCAGTTGTTGATTCAACACGTGCAGTTTCATCAACTTTACTTCCTCCACCGGCAGGAATATATCCTTCACCAGCTAGTATCTTTATTCCTGGTACAATATCTTTAAATTGGTTATCAAGGATACCAAAATAGCGTAAACCAGCAAATGCTTGAGTTTGTGCTGTAAGTTGGTGATTGATACCAAGTTTTGCTTGGTAAGCCAAGGCATATCTGGTTTTTCCTAGAAATTTAACCCTAGTTACACCTGCACCAATACCAACATATGGGGTGAATGGCATTTTTGCTATATTAAAATCACGATATACATTGACCATTCCAGCTAAGTTATTAAAACCTTCATTTTTCATCTTAAATGCAGCTCTGAACTCTGCTTCAACACTACAATTTTCTTGAATGTGAATATCAACCTTTCCACTTCTCCAAGGTGAATTGCATTCCGCTCCAGTAGACGCATCATTGTGACGACGAAGTTCAATATATCTTGCTTTTTTCTTATCTGAATAATCTTCATCATATAAGTTAGTCTGAGAATATAAGCCTTCAAACTCAACTCTCATATTTTTGAATAAATACCCTATTGCAGCACTACCGGCAAACCCTGGAACATATTTAGGACTGTATCCAGCTTCAATTCGCTCCTTCTTATTAAAACTAAAAACCCCCTCTGTTATATTGTCACCTGCATCTTCTTTTCCTTCTAGAGAACCTATTGCATTGAAGAATGCTCCAAAATAGTTAGCTTTGATGTAAACATTCTCTAAGTTATTTATTTTATCATCGTAAGATAAGCACCTAAATGAAAAAGTTAGCAAAACCAAAGATATGTGAATTTAAATCTTTCGCCCACCACAAAGCCTCCCTGCATAACTTGTCATTCCATTATTATAGTATGCTTCTATTTTTTATGATAGCAACTTTTTATTGCGCTCAATCGTTTTAGATTTATAATGAAAGTATTGTAATTTAAAGCAAATCAATGACTATTGCAATTCACGAATTAGAGAGGATCATCAAACAATCGTTCCCCGACGCTGATATAAAGATTCATGATCTTGCTGGAGATGATGACCATTATCATTTAAAAATAAACTCCAAGTGTTTTCTTGGAAAGACAAAAATAGAACAGCATAAAATGGTATATAAAGCTCTGGAAGGTCAGTCTATACACGCCTTGCAACTGGAAACTAATACTTTAAAATAAGGTGAATTTATGAGCAATTTTGAACAAATAAAAAAAGATATAACAGAAAATGATGTGGTATTGTATATGAAAGGCACTTCTGATTTTCCTCAATGCGGATTCTCTGGACTCGTCGTGTCAATCCTAAAAAAATTGAACGTGAAGTTTAAGTATATTAACGTGTTGGAGAATGATGAAATACGTGAATCTATAAAAAAGTTTTCTGATTGGCCAACAATTCCACAATTATATATAAAGGAAGAGTTTATTGGTGGTTGCGACATCACTCGCGAGATGTACGAAAAAGGCGAACTGCAAAGTTTATTGAAGGAAAAAAAAATTATTGCGGAATAAGTACCAAGAAACCAGTGCCCAGACGCT
This sequence comes from Wolbachia endosymbiont of Rhagoletis cerasi, assembly GCF_018454475.1. Taxonomy (NCBI): domain Bacteria; kingdom Pseudomonadati; phylum Pseudomonadota; class Alphaproteobacteria; order Rickettsiales; family Anaplasmataceae; genus Wolbachia; species Wolbachia endosymbiont of Rhagoletis cerasi. Next base: position 15,004 of record NZ_JADCNC010000002.1, read on the forward strand.
GGATAACGTAGTATAGCTATGAAAAAGGATCTTATGTCTTAAACCGTATCCGTTCAGGGGAGCGGCAAAATAAGGTAGACAAAGCAAGATAATAATGTTGATGTTAACACTATTGTCAAGTTTACTGGCCTTTCTATTAGTGAGATTGAAGAATTAAGTGTGAGCGGTTACAAATAATTTACCATTTCTTCTGGTTTCACTATCCTTTCAAACTCTTCCTCAGTGAGCAGTTGAAGTTTTGCTGCTGCTTCTTTTAGAGTGATATTTTCTTTATAAGCAAGCTTCGCTATTTTTGCTGCATTGTCGTACCCTATATGCGTATTTAATATAGTGACCAACATCAACGACTGATTCAGTAAATCTTTTATCCTCTCTTCATTTGCTTTAATACCAACTACACATTTTTCTGTAAAATTTAAACTTGCGTCAGCTAAAAGTCTTATAGACTGCAAAACATTGTAAATTATCACTGGCTTAAACACATTCAATTCAAAATGACCGTTTGAACCACTAATGGTTACAGCAACATGATTTCCCATAACTTGAGTGCATACCATAGTCACCGCTTCACACTGAGTTGGATTCACTTTACCTGGCATAATTGAAGAACCAGGCTCATTTTCCGGTAACATTATTTCCCCAATTCCGCATCTTGGACCAGAACCAAGCAACCTTATATCATTTGCAATTTTCATTAAACTGACTGCTACTGTATTGAGTGTTCCACTGAGCTCAACTAAAGCATCATTTGCTGCTAGCGCTTCAAATTTATTGCCTGCTGAAGTAAATGGAAGGTTAGTAATTTCTGCAACTTGGCTTGAAAAATCTTCAGCAAAACCCTTTTTAGTATTGAGTCCCGTGCCAACTGCAGTGCCACCTTGTGCAAGCTCATATATATCACTTAAAGTTGATTTTACTCTCTCTATCCCCTTTTTAATCTGGACTGCATAGCCAGAGAACTCCTGTCCTAGTGTTAGGGGCGTTGCATCTTGCAGATGAGTACGTCCTACTTTTATTATATCTTTAAATTCCTGAACCTTATTATCCAGCACCTTATGCAATTTTTCAAGATTTGGAATAAGCAAGCGGTTTATCTGGTCTGCTGCTGCTATATGCATTGCTGTTGGAAAGGTGTCATTTGACGACTGACCATAATTCACATGATCATTTGGATGTATTGGAGATTTACTACCCAAATTACCACCTAAAATCTCTATTGCACGATTGCTGATCACTTCATTCATATTCATATTAGTCTGCGTTCCGGATCCGGTTTGCCAAACAACAAGCGGAAATTCATTATTAAATTTGCCATCTATTACTTCCCTCGCGGCTGTGCAAATTGCGTCCCCTACCCTATCATCTATAACACCATGTTTCATATTAACACGCGCTGCTGCAAGTTTTACTATTGCTAATGCTTTAATCAGAGACTCTGGCATTTTTTCTGTGCCAATCTTAAAATTTTCTAAAGAACGCTGAGTCTGCGCTCCCCAGTAATGTTCACTTGGTACTTTTACTTCCCCTAAGCTGTCTGATTCTATTCTCGTCTTTCTATCCATATTTTCCTCCTGGTGTTATGCAAACTGGTTCACCACATAATTTTTTCATGCCTACTTCTTGGTTAATTAAATCATACTAGATCCAAGTAGTCAAGTGTACGAACATTGCAATTTTCAGGTAACTTGCATGGTAGATGTACAACTGTACGAACATTATCTAGCAGGAGGGTGTCATCCCAGCGCCCCTATGATGTCATCACAGTGCTTGACACTTGGATCCAGAAATTTTATTAAGTTGGTAAGCATAAAAGTAGCCGTTTTATGTTAAAATACAACGTTTTGATGATTATGAAAAGGCTGGATCCCAGTGTCTGGGCACTGGGATGACACCATCTGCCACGCAAATTGCCTGCAAATTGCAATGTTCGTACAGTTGTGTGGTAGATGCAAGTAGCTGACACTGGGATTTGTTGTGTTTAACAAAAACAAATGTTCGTACAAATATATTCTAGTTATATGATAAAATAAATGAAATTCACATCTTAAAAGGATCATATACATCGATTTCCTTAGAATTACTCTTTTTCAATTTTTCACTTAATAATCTCAAAATGGGCTGTAAATCATCATTAATTGATAAGCACAGCACTTCTTTATTAAGATAATTAGCTAGGTGATTCTTCTTTTCCAGAATTTCTGCTTCCCTCAATAAGTCGCATTTGTTCAGTACTACAATCTCTTCTTTTTCAACAAGATCACTATTGTAAAGTTCCAATTCATTATGGATACAACTATAAGCCGAAACAACGTCACCATGAGTTACATCGATTAAATGAAGTAAAATTTTACACCTTTCTATGTGCTTTAAAAATTTATGCCCGAGCCCAACTCCAAGGTGAGCATCAGTAATTATTCCAGGAATATCTGCTATTACAACTTCGCTATCATCCACTTTTACCATGCCTAAATGAGGTCTTACGGTGGTAAATGGATAATCGCCTACTTTTGTATCGGAATTTGAGCAGCGAGTCAAAAATTTTGATTTACCTGCGTTTGGCATGCCAATAATTCCAACATCTGATAAAACTTTTAGTTTTAATAATACATGTTTTTCTTCGCCAGGCTGACCGTAAGTAAAATGTCTTGGTGCCTTATTAGTAGAAGATTTAAAATTAGTATTTCCAAGTCCACCTTTTCCACCCTGTGCTACTTGAAATTCCATACCAGGCTTGTCAAGATCGACTATTATCTCTTCACTTTCTTCATCAATTATTTGTGCACCAACTGGAACTTTAAGTATAACGTCTTTCCCTGCTGTGCCAGATCTATCCCTGCCTGCACCATTTTTTCCACTATCTGCTTTAATGTGTCTTCTATAACGAAAATGAAGCAAAGTGTTGAGATTAGCGTCGCTGATGAAAACTATGTTTCCACCCTTTCCTCCATTACCACCATTTGGACCACCAAATTCAACGAACTTTTCTCGACGAAAACTTGCACAGCCATCACCACCGTCACCGGCTTTTAAACACAACTTTACTTCGTCTATAAAACCCATGCTAACCCATGATAATATTTAGCATTTTTTCCTAACGTGCTTTCTATTCTCATTAGCTCGTTATACTTCGCGAGTCTATCAGAACGCGATAGCGACCCGGTTTTTATTTGCCCGCAATTTGATGCAACTGCTATGTGGGATATTGTTGTGTCTTCTGTTTCACCTGAGCGGTGAGAAATAACAGCTTTATAGCCATTTGATTTTGCCATTTCAATAGCAGCAAAAGTTTCTGTTAACGTCCCTATCTGGTTTGGCTTAATTAGTACAGCATTTGCCATTTTTTCCTCTATTCCTTTGCCTATTAGTTCACAATTTGTAACAAATAAATCATCCCCAACCAATTGAATTTTACTCCCCAATTTTGCAGTAAGTAATTTCCAACCTTCATAGTCATCTTCACTCATTGCATCTTCTATAGAAATTATTGGATATTTTTCCACAAGGTTACAATAGTATTCAGCCAATTCTTCCGAAGTAAGATCTCTGTGTTCAAATTTGTAAATTCCATCTTCATAAAAAGTAGATGAAGCAACATCAAGGCCTAGTGCAAAATCACTTTGCGCTGAATAACCTGCTGATTCTATAGCGTATATGATCAAATCAAGTGCTTCTTCAGTACTTTCAATATTTGGTGCAAAACCACCTTCATCCCCTACATTTGTGCTATAACCTTTTTTCTTAAGAATGCTACGTAAGTTGTGGAATACCTCCGCAGATATTCTAATCGCTTCGCTGAAAGTCTCAGCACCGACCGGAAGAATCATGAATTCTTGGAAATCGAGCTTATTGTCTGCATGTACTCCACCATTAATTATGTTAATGAGTGGAACCGGCATAACACTCGTCTGCTTTCCTCCCAAATATCTATATAGCGGCATTTTGAAACTGTTTGCTGCTGCTTTTGCAACTGCAAGAGACACACCCAAAGTTGCATTTGCTCCAAGTTTTGATTTGTTTTTTGTTCCATCCAGTTCAATTAATGCTTTATCAATTGCATTTTGGTCCGCTGCATTCATTCCAATGATTTCATCTGCTATTATCCCATTTACAGCTTGAACAGCTTTCAGCACTCCCTTACCACAATACCTTTTCTCATCTTGGTCCCTGAGTTCCAAGGCTTCTAATTTACCGGTTGAAGCTCCAGAAGGTACAGATGCCCTGCCTATTGCACCATCACAGAGCTCAATTTCTACCTCAATAGTGGGGTAACCCCTGCTATCTAAAATTTCTCTTGCAAATACGTTATTGATTATCTTATTCATTACATTAAACCTTAACTTCCGCAATAAGTGCTGCAGTTTCCTTTGCCAATTTAGCTATATTACTACCAGCACCAATAAATAATACTATATCACTTGGACTTGTCGAATCACTAATAAAATGTGAAATGAGCAAAGCATCATTCATAATTTTTGTGTTATTAAATCCATTACTGATTAAAGCTTTTTGTATATCATCAATTCCACAACCAGGAATGGGCTTATCTTCTGGAGGATGAACAGGAGTAAGGATGACATAATCAAACATCATGAAAATTCGTATGAATTCATCAAAAAAATTACGAATGCGAGCAAAACGAAGTGGTTCGATAATTCCTATTACTTTTCCTTTAGTAATCGAACGTGCAGCCGTTAAAGTTGCATATATTTCATTTGGATGATGGGCATAATCCTCAATTAACTTAACACCTTTAATATTGGCAATCAAAGAGAATCTTCTTGCTACTCCTTGAAATTCCAAAAGGCCTTTTTTAATCTCTGCATCGCTAATCCCGAGCTTTATCGCAACTGATATTGCAGCCAAGGCGTTGCTGACCTTATGCATTCCTATTGCGTTTGATAGTATTACATTTTTTATGTTTCTGGATCCCAGTGTCACGCACTGGGATGACACCCATTTTTTTTGAAACAACATCAGCGTCTTTTCCTGTTGCTCCTTCTCCTTTGTCATCCAAGTAGCTGACACTGGGATCCAGTTATTTTGAACCATACAACTATCATCAATAAACACATCAAATTCTATGCTGTTAGCATGCTGTTTAATGTTGCTGGCTCTAATGTTACCACTTTCAAACCCAAACATCATAGAGTTACTTGCATCATAATTAATGCCTACAGAATCAGGCAAAATTGCAAAATCTGCTTTGCTTATAAACTGAGAAAACGCATTTTTAATATCGTCAAATGTACCATAATGATCCATATGATCGTCGTTAATACTCGTTATAACAGCAATATTTGCAGGAATTTTTAGCATGGTTCCATCAGACTCATCAGCCTCGATCAGAAAAGTGTCACTCTTTCCAAGTTTTGAATTACTCTGATACGAATTTAGTATTCCTCCTACAATTACAGTTGCATCAATATTAGAATGATCAAAAATGGAAGCAATCATAGCCGTTGTTGTTGTCTTTCCGCTTGAACCTGAAACCGCTATCACATATTTACCTTTCATAATTTCAGCAAGTATGTCTGATCTATGCAAAACGGTTTTATTGTTATTTTTTGCCGCAATTAACTCCACATTATCAGATTCTATTGCAGAAGAATGTACAACTATTTGAGCTTGGCTTATATTATTAGCATTGTGACCAATATAAACCTCTATACCTAGCTTTTGTAACTTATTTATATTGTCGTTTGATTGTGCATCACTGCCTTGAACTTTGTAATTGGAATTGTGAAGAATTTCAGCAATAGCGCTCATTCCGATTCCACCTATACCAATAATATGTATTATTCCTTTTTGAGTTTTGTTAATATTTAGCAGTAGATGTTTACTCATTACTAAATTTATTATAGTATAATTTAAAATCCTCATAGTATCGAACCCTCTTACCGAATACAATGATAAAAAACCTAGCCTTCCTATGTCTAATATTCGTTTTGATGAGTAGTTGCAGTTTTAGCAACAGGTTTAATTGCACTGCAGGTCATTACAAAATTGGCAGCAGCTACACAATAAATGGTATAACTTATTATCCAAAAAACTGTAAACACTATGAAGAGATAGGGACAGCGTCGTGGTATGGAATAGAAGATCATGGCACGCTTACAGCAAATGGTGAAGTGTTTAACCGTCACTTGATCTCTGCAGCGCATAAGACTTTGCCCCTACCCTGCTTTGTTCTTGTCACTAATTTAGAAAATGGAAGAAAGCTTGTTACAAGGGTTAACGATAGAGGGCCTTTTATTGAAGGCAGAATAATAGACTTATCAGAAAAAGCAGCTCAAGTCTTAGGATTTCATAAATCTGGGCTTGCAAAAGTAAAAGTTCAATACCTAAGAAAGATGTCAGAACAATTGATACAAAATACTCCTCATTACCGAAAGCGATATGAAAAAGAAATGCAGAAACGTCACCCGAAACAAGACAGTGCAGAAAGTAAGGGATATGTTGCATTTTTTAAAAGTGCTCAGGCTGCTAAATCAGCCGCATCAAAGCTTCGTAACCAAGGAATGAAAAATGTTAGATTGCTTTTTAAGAACGATCAATATTGCGTGAAAGTGAGTTATAGGTAGTGGTGAGTGCAGAATTTGAAAGATTTGGTTAATGTAAGGAACGCTGGCTAACTATTGTAAGTTAAAAATGTGATATAAAAAAGATATCAACAATTTATAGCTATACCACCGCGATATCTCTTAGCCGCTAACAAGTAGCGAAATGACAGCAATCCTACGTCATGCCGCCGCTAACCGTCATACCGCGATTCATTCGCGGTATCTCAGCCGCTAACAAGTAGCAGAATGACAGCAATCCTACGTCATACCGTCACGGTATCTCTAGATCCCGCTAACAAGTAGCGGGATACTTGACCTTTACAGGAATGACAGTTGTCGTTTAGCTATAAATGTTAAGAAATTTACCAAATAAAAAAAAAGGCAAAGAAACCCTAGGGTAGCTAGTATTCAAATTCTCCCTTGTCTATTTGACGTCTTTTACTTTCTTAAACACTTTATAAGCGCGTTTCGGCTTGTATAGGTAGAAACCTAAAAGTTTTATAAAGACATGAGGTGCACATAGTGCAAAAAATTAAGCATGATTTACGCCAAATACATTAAGTTTTTTGTCATTAATCCACTGCAGAGATTGCGAAGATAAATAAATAGCTTCAGTTTCATGATAAGAGGGCTGGCGGAGTTTGTCAAGTAAGTTTTTCGTTTCATCCAATGCGCTGCCAAAAGTTTGTTATGCAAGAATGCACTAGCCATTTCTCACAGATTCATTTAAACTTAATCAAGTAGGAGTATTATTAACGCGAAAAGAGTTTAATTAGAGATTTAAGTGATATGGCGCGTGAGGAAGATATAAACCAATTAGTAGAAAATGGATTTGATATTAACTCAAAAGATGCAAGTGGAATCACTCTCTTGCATAAGTTCACAAAAGAAGGCGATTTAGTTGGAGTAAAGTCATTACTAGAGCACGAAGCTGATTTCAATGTCGTAGACAACGAAAATAGAAACCCTCTGCATTACGCCATTATGCATGGACACAAGAAAGTTGCTAAACTTTTTGTTAACCAACTGACAATTAATTCCAAGGATAAAAATGGATTCACTCCACTGCACCTTGCTGCACTACAAGATGACACGGAATTAATAGATTTTTTGATAACAAAAGGCGCAAAAATTAATGAAAAAGATGTCAAAGAGGGCTATACTCCTCTTCATATAGCTTCACTATACGGTTCTAAAAAAAGTGTTCAAATTTTAATTGATAGCGGAGCAAATCTCGAATGTGAAGATAACAATTTTCGTACTCCTTTGTTTTTAACCATTTATCAATGCACCGCACATTATGACAGCAGAGCAGAAATTATAGAATATCTGATAAAGAAAGGTGCAAATATAGAAGCCAAAGATGCAGAAAATAACACTACGCTTTTCCTAGCAGCGTATAACAACAAAATGCAAATAGTAAAACTTATTGCAAAAAAACAGCAAGCAAGTAACGATAAAATTAAACTTAAAGAGTTTTTTTGCACAAAAAACAACCATGGTTTTGATGCGTTAGATTGCGCTATTGAGCATAATAATAGAAAAATGGTAACATTTCTTGTTTCAAAGGGAATAGAAGCAAACGATCAAGATTTTAATGGTAACGCTAGGCTGCATAAAGCTAGCCATAATGGTAACACTAAAACAGTTAAGCTCTTATTGAAGCTTAAGGTAAACGTTAATGCTGTTACTAAATGTAACAGAACTCCCTTGCTACTCGCAGTTAAAAAAGGCCATACACAAATTGTGAAAATGTTATTGGAAGTTAGAGCCAATATGAACATTTGTGAGCAACAAGGTTTTGCACCTCTACATCTTGCTGTTCAAAAGGATTATTTTGATATAGCTCAGTTGTTAACAGAAAAAGGTGCAGACCTTAACATTAAGTGCAATAACGGTCATACCGCAATAGATATGTTCATTAGCAAGGCTCATAGCAAAAAAAACATCGAAGAAAATTACAAAAAATTTTGTAGATTTTTGATGCTTTACCTGAAAGAGCTACATAGTAAACACAAAGCCTGTTGTATACTTTCAACCCTAGCTCTAAGCTTAACAATTATAGGCTTACCATTTATTTTCAAGCCTATTATTAAATACAGAGAAAGAAGTAAAATATATAAAAAAATTAGGGCTATGCTGGTCTACATTTAAGTACAAGAAGAGTATACAAAAAATACATAGCCAAAGCTAATACACGACAATTATCTGCTCGATGAAAATGAGATTAAATACATTTTTAATATTTTTATAGAAATCTATTAGTATAGATTTTGTATGCTGTTCTAATGGCTATTTTTAAATGCTTAATACTCCTCTTCATTATTTCTTGCACACATCTACCTACCAAGCAATATCCTATTAACATAGACAATTATAAGCACGATTATCCGTTGCAACAATATAACACCTCTTTGGAGATTAATGAACCGGCAATACCAGAAATTATGCCTTTACCAATAGAGTTTCCCGATCTCACAATCAGTAATCAGCTTATTTCTATTAATGTTAGTGAAGAAGTATCAGTAAAGGATTTGCTGATTGAGATAGGAAAACTTTCTGACGTTAACTTGGATATGGACCCAAAAATATCAGGTAATATTATTTTAAAGCTACAAGATAAGGATATAAACGAAGTAATTCAGAGTATAGCAAATAGCGCCAAACTGCGTTACTCAACAAGTAATGGTGTAATTAGAATTGAGCAGGACTTGCCATACGCACAAAATTATTACGTAGACTTCATCAATATTCAACATTCTGCTCAAAGCAGTTTCGTCATTAATAACAATATTACTAACAGTGATGGAAGTAACGTTGATAGGGACTATAACAATGTTATGAAGTCTCAATACAGTAGTGACTTATGGAATTCATTAGAAAAAGGCTTGAATGCAATAATGGATGTTAACGGGGTGGATGATGGCGAATTCCTTTCATCCAACAGAGAAGCTGGTGTTATTATTTTGAATGCTAGAAAAGATATCCACAAAGCTGTTGAAGAATATATTAATAAGGTTAAGAAGTTAGCGTCTTCTCAAGTAATGATAGAGGCAAAAATAGTTGAAGTTGTGCTAGATGACAAATACCTTTCTGGTATGAACTTAAATGACTTACAAGATGGAACTAAGTCTATAATAAATCAAGATAACTCCATTATTAACCTAGCAATGAACTTTGGTGCAAATGATCTAGGAGATTTAGTAAAAAATTTAGACAAATTTGGCACTTCAACTGTAATTTCAAGCCCCAGAGTACATGCTATAAATAATCAGCAAGCGATGATTTCATTTACTAAAAACCATATTTATTTTACCTCCGATATACAAAAAGATACTAGAAACTCTAATCAGACCTTAATTACCAAGATGAATAGCGTCCCAATAGGTGTTGTGCTAATAATCCACCCAAGCATTAACATTGATACTAGTGAAATATTCATGGATATACATCCAACTTTATCAAGAATTAACGGCTACACTAAAGATCCAGATATAGAGTACGTCGCACAGCAGAGTAAAATGAAATTAAATAGCGACATTCCAATTGTTGAAATCAGAGAAATGAACTCTATGTTAAAAATTAAGAGCGGTGAAATTATGGTAATCGGCGGGCTTATAGAACATAGAGAAGATAAGCAAAGCTTATTGCATCAGAAATCAAAAAGGCTAGCGAATAATATTAGAACAGTAGAAACTGTCATTTTTTTAAAAGCAACAATCGTACCAACATTTGGTTTGTTAGATAGAAAAGATAAGAATTTATATATATATTAAATTATCACTAAAAATTAAATATCAAACCAACTTCAATATTGTGAGTAGATATGTCATCTGCAACAGGTATCGGAACGCTAAAGTAACGATAGCCGAGAAAGGTTTTGATTTCTGGGATTATTGAATAATCAACACCAAGTTTTATTTGATAAGCAAACCAAGGAACATTAAGTGGCATTGAACTTTGGGGTGACCCATTAATCCTTTTTAATCTAAAAACTGTTGGCCCTATGCCAAGACCGATGTACGGAGCAAATTGTGTATCCTGAACGCTGGGATTATAATAGAAGTTTAACAAAAACGCAAATATACTTGCTGATTTATCAAATACCGGAGGAGAATTACTATCTTCAATATTGGCTATAGAATACGCGGCTTCAAAATCAATTTTACCATTTTCTCCAGCATAGTAACCTAAAGACATGCTGCTAAACCACTGGAAATCAATTTTACCATCAAATTGCTGTATACTTTTAATTTCATCTGCCACTATATTTTTTATTATAAAACCATAATGACTTTCAACTAAAGTTAGGACTCTTTTTCCTATTTCTTGTATACCCTTTACAAATATTTCTGAATTATCATGGTATACCTTACCACCGTTAGCGCTAACATAAAAATCAAGTTTTTTTGATTTTTCTTTTGTAGGCTCAGCTTGATCTGCAATACGTGACCACATATTTTTCTGATCAGCTACTTGGAAAACAGAAGGTGGACTACTTTCAAGTTCTTGATATTTTATTGGTATTTCTTTTGCAGTAACCTCCTCAGAACGTATCACACTTTTATTATTGTCTGTTTCTAATTTTAAGGGTTGTACTTGCTCAATGTGTGTATCATTACTAATATAAGTAATAAAAAAATAGACACATGAAATGAAAATCAAAAATAAAGTAATAGATATTCTAGTTATCATAAATGAATTCACAATTATCATTTACAGTATAATTACTATATCGTATATTTCTTCAATGTACAAAAATTAAGAAAAAATATTTCCAATTAGATAATTATTTTCCACTCCTTTAACATTAACTTTCACAATACTCTTGGCTTGAGCTTTTGATTCAAGCTTTATTAATGCAAAATTTTCTGCTCTACCGACATTATTTTGCTCAACCAGAACACTTTGCTTAGTGTTGATCAAGGATTGACAAAAACTGCTCATAATTTCTTTATTTACTTCTCTTAAATTTTTTACTCGTTCTTTACGCACATTCTCTGGTACTTGTGGCATTCGTGCAGCAGGTGTATTTTTCCGCTCTGAATATGGAAAAGCATGTAGGTAAACTATATTTGTTTTTTTCAGTAAATCAACTGTATCCTGAAACATTTCATCAGTTTCTGTTGGAAATCCAGCAATAATATCAGCGCCAAATGCTATATTAGGCCTCAAGCTCTTCATTTTATGACAAAATTCTATCACTTGTTCTCTGTTGTGACGACGCTTCATTCTCTTTAGTATTAAATTATTACCAGATTGTAGACTCAAATGTAAATGAGGCATAAGTCTTGACTCATTAGCTATTAAATCCATTAATTCGTCGTCAACTTCAGCAACATCGATAGAGGAAAGTCTTAGCCTCTTCAACTCTGGTATATCCTTTAAAACTCTCCTAATCATTGAACCAAGTGATGGCTTACCCAACAAATCTGTACCAAAGTCAGTAATATCAACCCCTGTAAACACTACTTCTTGATATCCATTTTCTACAAAGATCCTGATTTGCTCTATAATACTGTTTATTGGCACAGATCGATTATTCCCTCTTGCCTCAGTAATTGAACAAAATGTGCAGCTATGATTACAACCATTTTGAATTTCAATAAATGCCCTTGACTTATCTTCAAATCCATTAATTAGAACAGGTTCTACTTGGTTATCACTGACCAAGATTTTATCGTCATTTAGTAAGTAATTTTCAGCTTTTAGCTTATCTTGATTACCGAGCACTTTACTTACACCAGGAATGCTACTGTAAACTTCTGGATCCAACTGAACAGCACAACCAACTACGATAATTTCTTTATTTGGATCATTTTTGTAAATCTTACGTATCTTTTGCTTTACCTGACGTTCTGCTTCGTTTGTCACTGCACAGCTATGCACCACAACAACATTTTCTCTCTTTGCTTTTTTTAATGCTTCTTTGATTAACTCGCTCTCGTAAAAATTTAGACGACAACCAAATGTTATCACTTCATTCATGTTAGTATTTTTTGCTTTAATAGACCTAAATTATATCAAATATCCAAGCAAAGTCTCTTGCATGACTATTTTTTTGTAAATAAATGCTATGCAAGCAGCAGACACTGGGATCTCAACGATTTTCACTCAGACACAGTATCACTCCTTTGCTTATTATAGTCTTTTGACCTTTTTAAGATACAATCCGGATTGGATACTGAGTTGGTGAGTATAAAAGTATAGCTTCTACGTCATACCGCTGCGGTATCTCTTAGCCGCTAACAAGTAGCGGGATGACGATTGTCGGTGAATCTAAGTTACCTTAGCTACATTTCTAGCTGTAACTATAAATGTATGGATTTTTTATCGTGCCATGTTATAATTAACGTCTTGCTAAAAATTAAATATTGATGAATGAACTAAGAAAGTTAAGTATTACACAAATGCATGACGGGCTCAAAAAAAAGAGTTTTTCTGCCGTTGAACTCGTAGAGGCGCACATCAGTGCGGTTGAAAATGAGAAATTAAATGCATTTATAACAAAAACCCCAGAGATAGCAATGAAAGCTGCTAAAGCTGCAGATGAACATTTCTCTAGGCAAAAGGATGATTTAATCTCGCCGCTCATGGGTGTACCAGTTGGCATCAAAGATCTATTCTGTACAAAAGGAATAAAAACAACAGCATGCTCAAAAATGCTGGAAAATTTCGTTCCGACTTACGAATCTACGGTGTCTGACTTGCTTTTAAAAAGTGGAGCAGCCATGCTCGGTAAGCTTAATATGGATGAATTTGCTATGGGTTCTGCGAACACAAACAGCTATTTTGGCCCTGTTGAAAATGTGTGGATTAGAAAAAGTGATGGGGAAAAAGTTGTTCCTGGTGGATCATCTGGTGGATCTGCAGCATCGGTGGCTGGATTTTTATGCGCTGGAGCACTAGGGAGTGACACCGGTGGATCTGTGCGCCAACCAGCAGCTTATTGTGGAGTGGTTGGAATAAAGCCAACTTATGGAAGATGCTCGCGTTTTGGTATGATTGCATTTGCGAGTTCTCTAGATCAAGCAGGAGTCATTACTCGTTCTGTCTCTGATTCAGCATTAATGCTGGAAGCAATCTGTGGCTATGATACAAAAGATTCAATATCAAGCGAAAAGCCAGTGCCTAAATTTTCTAGCTTTATAAATGGTGATGTCAAGGGTAAGCGTATTGGTATACCAAAAGAATATAGGATGGATGGAATTTCAGAGGAAATAGTCCATAATTGGGAGAAAGTTGCTTCCTATTTAAAAGAAAATGGCGCTGAAGTTGTTGACGTTACTCTGCCACATACTAAATATGCAATACCAGTCTATTATTTAATTTGTTCTGCTGAAACTTCATCCAATCTTGCTCGTTATGACGGTGTGCGTTATGGGTTCAGGGTTGATGCTGATACCCTTGAAGAAATGTATTCACTAACAAGAGCAGAAGGTTTCGGTAAAGAGGTGAAAAGAAGAATTTTAATTGGCGCTTATGCGCTTTCCTCAGGTCATTACAATGAATATTACGAAAAAGCACAGTGTATCAGGGCATTAATCAGAAATGATTTTATAAAAGCGTTTGAAAAAATAGATTACATACTTGTGCCATCTGCTCCAACAGAAGCTTTTGGCTTAAATGAAAAGCCAGATCCGCTAATTATGTGCATCAATGATGTGTTTACTGTGCCGGCAAGTCTGGCAGGATTGCCTGCTATTTCTGTTCCTGTTGGGCTCTCCAATGAGGGTTTACCACTTGCCTTGCAAGTGATTGGAAATTATTATGATGAAGCTGGAATATTAAATGTGGCAAGTGTGATAGAGCAAAATTGCGGCAGAATAATTAGACCTCTTGCATAATCTATTTTTTGATAGTAATTTTTGCATTAAAATTTGCTTACGCTCCTCAACGTACTCTATGGTTCCATTTTTAGATGAATAGCAAAAACAGGGTATATTAATCTGTTTACAAAATTTTCGTGTAACAGTTCACACTTAATTAAACAGACTGAATTCTGTAATTTTGGGATGTTGAAAAATTTACCTCACGTTGTCATTCCAGCGCATAACGCTGAAATCCAGATTTATAGAAACGAAAAAACTTGCTTGACACATTTTGCCAACCCCCTTATTATGATGTGTAGTACAATGATACAAATTAAGAATTCCCCCATCCTGTGCTGGTTCTTCGATCTGAAATCCTACTTCTACCTGATCACAACCAATGTTAATTTGTCCTATTAATGCTTTAATAATGCCGCGCTTAGTTTGCCAATCTAGCTGTTCCAGGTTCGATTTTACACTAGAATAAAAATTCTTTATGCTATTTATAATAAGACTTATTCCTTTTTCTACTGCCTTCTGATCAACTACCTTTTTTTTCTCTTCTTCTATCCCTTGTAAGCGTTCTTTCATTTTTCTCATTGTCTGTTTAAATTCTTCCTCGCTTATATATCCTTTCTCTCCTGCATTTTCTTGACTATAATAATCTTCCATTAATTTTTCGATACCTTCTTTTATTTGATTTTCTCTTCTTGCAAACTTTTTCTCTGATGATTCATCATTTTTATTTTCTAATACTCTACGTTGGTATTCCTTTTTTATCATCTCTGGGTTTTTTAGTACATCTTTCACCTTTTCCCATACTGACCTTACCCAGAAAAAGTGGAGAGAAAGAAAGGAGTTTTTTCGGGTAAAATAAAATTTTGGAGGATTAGAAATGGCAAGAGAATATACGGCAGAATTCAAATTGGAAGCTGTTAAGCTGGCAAATGAACAAAGAAAGGCAGGTCAAACAATTACAAAAATAGCAAAGGATTTAGGAATAAAGGGTGGTTTATTAGGAAAATGGATAAAGAAACACAACGAAAAAAAGTCGGCAGCAGATGCATTTCCAGGTAGAGGTAACATGGCTCCTTACGACAAAGAGAGGTTTGATTTACAAAGAGAGTTAGCAAGAGTAACAAGGGAAAGAGACATTTAAAAAAAAGCCCTGGCCAGTCAAAAAGAGTAAAATATTTTTTTATAAAAGAGCATAGTAATACCAATTCCC
>NZ_JADCNC010000003.1:0-61117 GCF_018454475.1 Wolbachia endosymbiont of Rhagoletis cerasi
ATGAAGGTGCAAAAGCTTTAGCTAATGGTAATTTTATAGGTCTTATTTCTCTTTATTTGGAAAGCAACAAGATTGGTGATGAAGGTATAGAAGCCTTAGCTAATGGTAGTCTTACAAAGCTTTTTTATCTTGATTTAGGATTGGACAAAATTAGTAATGGAGTTTCAGTGGATAGTAGCAACGAAGCTAGGGAACATTGTACCTTTTTCGAAAATCAGTCGAAGGCTGTACATCCTAATACACTTGCTTTGAAGCTGAAAGATGCACTTGATAAGCTAAAAAGTCAACAATCTAATCAGGATAGTGTGACAGATAGGCATGCTTCTCTGGATACTGATTCAGATGATGGCAGTTGTTTTTCCTGGGGTACTAATTGGAGTGGTAAAGAAATTAGTGGAGTGGCTAGCCCTGCTGAAGCAGAGAGTCAACAGTTAAGTAGTGCGCAGCGAGAATTAGCTGCAAAAACTAATGAACTTGAGGATGTGAAATGTCAACTCAGAGAAAAAGAGCGAGACCTAGGTGTTGTAAATCAAAGGACTTTACAGGAGCGGGATAGTGCACAGCGAGAATTGGCTGCAAAAACTAATGAACTTGAGGGTGTGAAATATCAACTCAGAGAAAAAGAGCGAGACCTAGGTGTTGTAAATCAAAGGGCTTTACAGGAGCGGGGTAGTGCGCAGCGAGAATTGGCTGCAAAAACTAAAGAGTTGAATGGTAAAAACAAAAAATTCTCAGAAGCAAACACTCAGAGTATAAGGCAAGGTAATTATGCCTCTACTTTTTTTATATTGTCTGGGGTGTGTGCTGTTGGTGTGAGTTTAACAATACCTTATTTAGCGATATGTATTACATTTGCTGTAGCTGCATCGATTTTTCTTGCAGTAGGATGTTACTGTTCGTATAAGGCAAATACAGCACTTAGTAATGTTGAAGTTAAAAATGGTGTTAATCCTGCAGTTGTGGAAGTTTAAAATAGCCCAAGTTGACAAGGATAGAGGTTAAGTTTTAGAGATTTTTCAAATAGCTTTTTAAGATCCTGAAGTTGAGTGGAGAGAGGCAGCTTTCTCCACTAGATAACGTTATTGCCGCTAGTTATTTGAGGTTTATGCATCGAGCTTGACTTGTGTTATTTTTTTTGCTATTGGTTAATTTATATAAGTTAAAGGTAAATTAGGTGGATGATAAAGAAAAAGTATACCTATTTAAAGTCTCTCTGAACAAGAAAATCTATCGTGAAATAGCATTGAAAGGTACATCAAGCCTTTATAAGTTTGCAGAGGCTATCATAGGTGCTTTTGATTTTGGATTGGATCATTCATTTGGTTTTTATAGTAACATAAATGATATTTATAAAAGCAATGAAGTATACACTTTATTTTATGATACTGATTCTAGTCTGACTGTTATGCCTAATGAAAAAAGCGTCAGAAATTCTTATATCTATAAGGTTTTTGAGTCAGATAAAAAAATGGTTTTTCTTTTTGATTATGGTGATAATTGGGAGTTCTTAGTAGAATGTTGTGGTATCATTGAAGCAGAAGTTGGAAAAAGATATCCAAAAGTTACTAAAAAGCAAGGAGAAGCTCCTCCTCAATATCCTGACTATGACGATGAGGAGTAACCACAGCAGGTAAACAACCTCTTTATATTTTGATAACAGTGATACTAAAATAGGTACAATGTTGTTAATCTGGCAGTTGTAGCTAATTAAACATAGCAGCATCAATGTCAGCGAAGTTTATGGGAGTAAAAAAACAAAAGTTGGAAAAATTATGCTTGCATTAGCTTTTATTTGTACTATGTATTGTACGTAATATCTTTACAGGCTGAGGAAAGGTATGTTAATTGAAGATATTTTTAAGCCTGGGCAAGTTTGTAATAAGGCAGAAGTAAACGAAACAATCAAAAAAGCCAGAGAAGGGCAATGGTTTTAATGTGGTTAGATTCAGCGGAAGATGGGCTGTCAGCTCTATCGACGGAAGTTGGTTCTACAGTGGTTTCTACTGAATCATTTTGCGCTTTTTCGCTACTTTCACATATAGGTTGAAGATCTTCACTATTTATATTACATAATTTAGTGTCAGTTTCTGTAGCTTTATCAACTGTATTGGTTTGCTTTTTTATTTCAACTTTAACTTCCTCAACATCTGCAGGCATCTCCATATCAGCTTCTTTTGCGGTAGTGGTACCTTTTTTATTTTTAAGCTTTTCAGCAATAGCTTTCCCTATCTTTTTCATAATGTTTTTCTCTCTATTAAAATTTGTTGTATTTAGTGTGTGTAATTTAAGACGCTAACTTGTAAAACTTTTCCAATTGCTCACTCCACAGCATTGGTATTTCCCTTAAATCAACTAACCTCAAACTACTTGGCTGCCTCCCATTTACTATGTCTTCCTTAATTTTTGGAGCCAAATAATTTAATCTTAAAATTTGTTGTATACGTCTTGTACCTATATTAATTTTGATACTCAGTTCCTTCACACTTGCATATTTTTCTTCTTCTAGCTGCCGTTTCCAAAGATGGGCTCTCACCACCGCTTTCAGTAGCGCATTGTTTGTTTTTCCTTCTGGTTCCACTACTGTGCATTTGTTTCCTTTCTTCTTCAAATTCATTGCTATAAATGTCTCCTCTGATTCAGAACATACTTCTACTCCTTCCTCTCTTACCCACACTACCTTTATTAATTTTTTCACTGCTTCTTTCTGTTCTCTGAAACTTAAATTTTCCCATTTCTCTTTTTTTGCCCCTTTTTCCCAATTCTCATATAAGCATTCCGCTCTCTTCATTACTTCTTTTTCCACTTCTCCGGCTACTACGGTTCGATTTATTGATCCACAATCTTTTCCTCTTAAATGGTTATTGCATATATAATATCGATACCTTTTATTTTCTTTTTTTGAGTATGTCAGCGTCATGTTTACTTTGCAGCATCTGCATCTTATCATCCCCTTTAGTAGCGCCTCTTCATATTTTTTGCCTCGATACGGTTGATTCTTTATCAATTCTTGCGCTTTTTGCCATTTTTCTTCTTCTATTATTGCTTCATGCTTTCCCTCATACTGTTTTTCATAATGTCTTGTTTTTCCCATATATACTGGATTTGTTATTATTCTCCTTACCGTGGCCTTTTTAAAGATATCTGATTTTGCTTTCGTTCGGTACCCTTGGCTATTTAACTCTCTTGCTAATCCTGCCATTGACTTCAGCTCCATATATCTTTCAAATATGTGCTTTATTACTTTTGCTTCTTTTTCATTTATTATTAATTCCTTCTCCTTTACATCATATCCTAACGGCACATTCCCTCCCATCCATAACCCTTGTTCTTTCGATGTTGCTATTTTATTTTTTACTCTCTCTACTATCATTTCTCTTTCTAGTTGTGCCGCCCCTGATAGCACTGTTTGCACAAATTTTCCCATTGGTGTATTGTTATCAAATATCTGTGTTACTGCTACAAAACTTATCCGGTGCCTTCTAAAAAATGACGTTACTTCTATGCAGTCTTTTGTTTCTCTTGATAACCTATCTAGCGTATACACTACCACACAGTCTATCTCTCCGGCTTTTACATCATCAAATAACTCCTTTATCGCTGGTCTGTTTAAATTACTTCCTGAATAGCCTCCATCATCGTACTTTTTTGCCAATGCTACCCACCCTTCTCGACTCTTTATATACTTTTCACATGCTACCCTTTGTGCGTCCAAGCTATTAAACTTTTGTTCTAGTCCATCCTCATTTGATTTTCTCGTATATATCGCACATCTTACTTCTTTTAGCATCTTTTCTCCTTATCTCTCATTCCAAATAGGAGTGGCCCATTATAGCTCATTCCCATTATTTTCCCTGCTACTGCTGATAGTGACGTAAAAAATTCTTCTCTGTAGATTAAACCCTTATCTGTTACCATTACCGCGTGCGTTTCCTCACCTCTTTCTAGTATCAACTCCGTTCCCTCTACTGGCAGTTTATCGCTACTTATCCTTTTTCCCTGCTCTAGCCGATCTGCCAGGTATTCTAGTCTTTTTGCTCCTTTTCTTGATATTTCTCCATACGCTTTCTCCTGCAACCTATACGCCAATCTTGGTATCAGGTATTTCTTTGAGTGTCTAGGTGCTTCTTCCTCAAATACCTTCTTCCATATTTTTTTCAGTTCTGCTAGTGGTTTTTTCTCTAAATATTTTACCTCTTTTTCTACTTTTTTTTCCATATAATCACCTTTTCAAACACAGCCCTTCTGAATTTTTAAACGCTATAGCACTTTCTCATCCACAGTTTCTAGCTCTTCCTTTACACCTGCTGCCGTACTTTCCGATACAACTCTTATTCTTTCTATAAATTCCCTCTGTTTATTTGCGATTTTTATGTTTTCTAACACTTCTTTTATCTCTTTATTATTTCTCGCATAATCCATTGGGGTCTTGCCAAATTTATCCTTTTGTTCCACATTCCCTCCCGCTTTTACTAGCTCTTCTACTATTTTTATTTCACTTACCATGCAGGCAAGGTGTAACGGGGCAAATTTGCTACTTCGTTCCACTGCGTTTATATCTGCTCCTGCCTTTATCAGCTCCTTTGTATTTTCTACACGTTGCCCCATGACTGCTAGGTGTAGTGGTCTATATTTCCCGGCATCTGCTGCATCTACATCTGCTCCCTTTTTGATTAATAATTTCACTTTTTTCGGATCTGGCATTCCCACCGCGTAATGTAGTATCGTCCTCCCTTTTGTGTCTTTTTTATTAATATTTTCTATTGAGTTATCTAATACTTCTTTCCACGACTTATTAAATTCTTCTCTTTCTTTCTTACTAAATTTTACCATAACTTTCCTCAGCTATTAATGTAATATAAAGTGGCTCCAATTTGGCTCACTTCAGCGCTTAGCAAATCTTGTTTGTTTACTAGCTACTTTTTCACTTAGGGCTGTTTTAGCATAAAAAGCAAGTTTTTTTTTACAAAATATACACATTTTTTCAGCATATTATATTAAGATATAAATCTATATGTTTAATCTGTTAAATCTACCTCCTGCAGTTGTAATTCATTTACGTTTCGTTTCTCCATTATCTCCTCTATTGCCTTGTTTGCTTCTCCATACATCACCGCCACATCTCTCATATTCACTCCCCTTTTCTCTAGAAAATTCGTTACC
The DNA here is from genome assembly GCF_018454475.1 of Wolbachia endosymbiont of Rhagoletis cerasi. NCBI lineage: Bacteria > Pseudomonadati > Pseudomonadota > Alphaproteobacteria > Rickettsiales > Anaplasmataceae > Wolbachia > Wolbachia endosymbiont of Rhagoletis cerasi. The sequence goes on from NZ_JADCNC010000003.1 coordinate 5,161, forward strand.
TTCTGGTAAATCTTCGCATAGTTTAGTGGACTACATCCAAATTTATCTACTGTATCAAGATCTCCTCCCGCCTTCATTAACTCTTCTATTGTTCCTTTCCTCCCTGCTAAACAGGCTAAGTGTAGTGGTACTGCTTTGTTGTTCGACTTTGCATTTACCTCGGCTCCTTTCTCTATCAGTGCTTTCACATTCTTTCTATTTCCTAAAAATGCTGCTAGGTGCAACGGTGTCTCGCCTCTATTGTTTCTATCGTTTATACCTGCACCTTTTTCTATTAATAACTTTATTACTTCTGGGTTTGACACTTGTGCTGCTCGGTGCAATGCCGTACAACCACCTGAATCTTTTCCATTTATGTTTTCTTCTGATATTGCTTTCAGTAACTTATCAAAAGCATTTTTTGTTTCTTTGTTAAACTTTACCATAATATACCTCAACTATCTATCTTTCATCAAATTCTTTAATCATAGTGTTCATCTTGCCCACCACCCTGCTTATTACTTTGTTAAAATCTTCTATTATTAGCGACTCATCTCTTTTTCTTATTTCTTCTAAACTTACCACCTTCCCTTTTAACTTCGGTTCTACTCCATACATCTACCATTTCTCCAACCGACTCCACTATTTCATCGCATATCTCTGGTCTATCTCTTACTACACCTCCTTGCTTTTCCAGGAATTTCTTCACCTCTTTATTCTTTTCATTGTCCATTAGCCAATACATCGGTGTATTACCAAACTTATCTGGCTGATTAACGGCCGCTCCTGCTTTTACTAGCTCTTTTATTATCCTTTCTGCCCATACCATACACGCAAGATGCAGTGGCGTATATTTGCTCATTCCTTCAGTAGCATTTACTTCCGCTCCTGATCTTATCAGCTCTTTCACGTTCTCTAGACGTTTCGCCGATACTGCCCAATGGAGCGGTGTAAAACCCCTGTTATCTCTCGCATTGACTTCCGCTCCTTTCTTGACTAGAAAACTTACTTTTTTTCTTGTCGACATTCTTGCTGCCTTGTGCAGTATTGTTTCACCTTTTTCGTTTTTTTCATTAATATTCTTAAATGAGTTCTCTAATAATTCATAAAATGACTTATTAAAAGCTTCTCTCTTTTCCTTGCTAAACCTCATTTCATACCTCACTATAAAAACATACGCCAATTTGGCTTTCTTTAGTGCAAGACCAATTTTTTTTGTTTACTTGCTACTATTTAAGTTATGCGTGTTTTAGCATAAAAAGGCAAGTCTTTTTTCGTGTAGTACACCTTTTTTAACTAAATACTAATATAGCATATGAAGATATAAATATATATGCTTAATGCATTAAACATATTACTTGTTTCTCTTCCCAACTTCTGTTCAAGTGACGATGTTCGTGCCATGTTAGAACACCTGGGTAAAACACTAAAATGTAACTTTCTAACTCGTGTATTGCATCCTTTTGCTCTAAATCTAAATTGTTTTCAAAATGAACATAGTGCTCTGCCACACCATATCTTATAACTTTTTGATTGGTAAAATCTTCTACCTTGTAGTGGTGAGTAACGCTAAACCTTTCTAAAATTGGTTTATATTTTAAATTCCACAGTTGTTCAGATAGTTTATCACTTCCTAGTAAAAATTTATCCCCTTCCTCTTCTATACTAGTAACCGGAAAACATGCGTTTATTTCTCCTAAACTCCAACTGTCCGATAATACTACCTGCGCTTTAGCAAACTTAATTGCCGGTAATAAGCTCTGTGGTAGCGGATATAGCGCTTTGAAGTTATACCACAGATGACTTCTTTCATAAATACCGTTATAATTCTTTGTGTGAGGCTCTGTTTCTCCAAGTATTGCTACATCCAAGCGATATATGTCATTGCTTAAAGCTCGTTCATAATGATCGCGTAGATAATTTTCTATAATCCTAATAACTGGACCACTAGACCTGAAAAAATTTACTCTTCCAAATGATAACACTGGTCCATCTTTTTCGATCTTTGTACCAGAGTAGTCTGATAATAAGCTGCCAAAAAAACTTTCGTCTAAAATAAATCTGCCAATATTATAGTGGTCATTGAAAAGCCTCATTAGCCTCGATCTTGCAGGTAGTGATAGTTTTGCTAGTTCTACTACTGCATCAACAAAGAAATCATTTGGTACGTCTCTTATCCCTATTTGTAATTCAAAAAAGTGTTTACCGGGTGGCTCTTCAATAATTGTAATATCATCTATACTTGCCCATTTTAATGCTATTTTCAGTGACGCTGGTGTTCCTCTTAAACGCTGAAATTTTATTCCTTCTTTTATCGCTCTTCTTTTATCTTTTGCCCAGCGTAGAATTTCTTCTAACCCGTATTCTTCAACCAACCACGGCAATACTTCTTCTTTTAGGTTAAATTTAAACCCTCTGATACAACTTGGATCTACTTTGTAATCAATAGCCTCTACTAATGCTTGCTCTTGTTTTGTTGCATTTGGTGGCAGTAACATTAATTCAACTCAATCTTTAAATTTCTTAAGGCAGCACACTCATTTCCTGCTACAATAACATCCTCTCTTGGCTCGATTAATTCCACGTTTTCCACTCCTTCTACGAACAAATTCGCTATAATCCATGATCTTGTTACACTCCATCCCAGCCTTCTACTTGCTTCAAACTTCTTAATGAACTGTTCCTTAATTTCCTCCTTTGATATTACAGAACTTATGCTCATTCTGCTGTGAATATCTATTTCCGTAATATTGCAACTTACCACTTCAATCGTATCTGTTAAAATCCTCACATCCTCCTTGTTTAGCTGATTTCTGACAATTTCTAGTAATTCTTTTGGCGGTATGCCAGTTGTGGATAATTGTGTTGATAAGATCGAAATTTGTACTTTTCCTGGTACAGGTGATTCTACTAATGCATCTTTAACTCTCGTATCTGCTGATAATGCATAATACCGATAATTTCCTCCTGTGCTCCAGCCAAATATCTTTGCTTTAATTCTTTTTCTAAATCGTTCGTCATCTTCCCCCTTTTCCCTTTCTACACCATAAAACTCAGCCAAATTATCAAGATCTTCTCCCCTTGCAAATTTCAGTAAATTATTCTTTACTGCTTCATTTATTCTTTGTCTTAGTAACAATTCCCTCCAGGCTGCTACTTCCAGAACCTTCATTGCTGGATCAGATTCTACTAATGCTGTAAAACTTGCATCACGCTTCACTAACTCTTCCTTCATCCGAGCAAAAATCTCTTCAAAGTTCAGTGGTTCGATAATATTTGGCTGCTCCATCTTTATACTACAATTCCTTCAAAATGAATATTTTTCCCATTTGGTAGATAAATCCCATCCAAAGAAATTGTGACTTTCCCTTCTTTTACTTCTGTGATTTTTACCTTTTCGAGTTTGAACCTTGTTTCCCACTTTTGTAGTGCTTTCGCTGTTGCCGCATAAATTTCTAACGTAAAATCTCTATTTATTGGCCGATCAATTAACTCAGATAACCTTGAGCCATGCTCCCTCCTCATTATTCTGCTGCCTATCGGCGTGGTTAAAATATTAACTATTGATTGCTTTAAATGTTCTATTCCTTCAAGCTCTTTCCCAGTATTAACGTCCATTCCTCGCATAAACACGTTGCCTTTTGTGTTATATCTATTTAATCATTTTCTTCTTAGTACTTGCGTATTTTTCACGAGCTATAGAGATAGCTTTTCTCAACTTCTCCTCAAGGATTTCCTTAGGAGGCAACTGTGTTAAATACTGTGCAACATGAATATTAGATCCTTCAAGCTCCAGGTATTCTATATCTTCTTGATCCTTATCAGCACACAAAATAATCCCTAGGGGTTTTTCTTCATCTGGTTTTCGTTCATTTTTATCTAACCAATTTAAGTACCATTCCATCTGTCCTTTATAAGCTGGTTCAAATCGACCAATTTTTAGTTCTATTGCAATAAGGCGCCTTAATCCCCTATGAAAAAATAGCAAGTCTAAATACCTATCAATTCTTTCGGTACTCATCCTTTTTTGACGTGTCACAAAACAAAAATCATTACCAAACTCTTGTAAAAATTTTACCAATTCATCCAAAATCGTATTTTCTAGATCAGTCTCACTATGACTTGATGGCAATTCCACAAAGTTAAGGAAGTATGGATCGTGAAAAATGAATTCGGGGGCTAACGTATTTTCTTCACGTAACTGTTTGATGCTTTGTCTTATGAAGTCCTCAGGCTTTTTTGCTAGTGCTGTACGTTCATACAACATGGTATCGATTCTACTACGTAGTGCTCTAACACTCCATCTTTCAATACGACACATTTCTATATAATAATTACGCTTCAGCTCATCAGAAATTGCGATAATTTCTACAAAATGTGACCAACTCAATTGTTGTGACAGTGTCGCGACAATTTCTTGATCGGGAAAGAATTTGGAAAATTGCACCATCCGAAATAATGAGGCTCTATCAAATCCACGTCCATATTTCATCTGAAGTTCTTTTGCAAGTTGGGAGATGATTTGCTTCCCATAATCTGCACGTTTGTGCTTTAGGATATCTTGATCAATTCTGGAGCCAATTTCCCAGTTTAACAATACTAGAGTAGAATTGAATTGAACAGAAAGATGATTCTTTGCTCTATCTATTAAATTACTAACGTCTCCTAATAGGCTAGTAGTTATATCCATGTTCATAATTTTACTTTTGGTAAGTATAGCACATGGTTTATTTTTATTCTGAAAAAACATTACTACTTCCACTTATTACCTTAAAACCACAAGATACTGAATCCCCAACTCTTCCTATACCATGACCATTTGCAAACACTGCTTTCGACCCTTGTGCCATTACCTTATTTTCACTAAAACTATCTCCTTGCCTACAAATTGGTCTACTATTCGCAAATACATCACTGCTTCCACTTATACAAAAATGCGGCAACGCTTCCCCGCAGTGATCTCCTAGGCATATAACTGATTTATTCATTCCTTTTCCTAATTTAGATTTATTCTTTGTGCCTTAAGTTTTATTCCTTCCTTTGTTATTTCTATACTTGATTTCCCAACTTGCAATGTTATTTTATCTACTACGTCAACTTCAAAATGATGCTTTTCCTTGTCGTACAATAACTTTGTCCCATCTTTAAATACCACACTACTTATTTCCTTTTTATTCTCTGGAGGCGGATATTTCTCCTGATATATTGCTGGTAATACTACTCCCAAAGATAATTCCCCAAATGGCGATAATACTATTACTTGCTCATCAATATTCGGCACAAACCAACTTCTATCTTCTCCTGCTCTTGCCGTTACCCACGGAAGCCAATCGGTTATAAATTCTCCTATTTTTACCCGCACTCTCGCTTTTTCATAGTCTACTTCTTTAACTAGACCTATACGAATAATATTCGCTAACTTCCTATTCAGCTCTGAAATTGCAAAATTATGCTCTAACATTTTCGCCAACACTTATTGTATGTGGTATGATACCAGTTTCTGACCACACTGACTTCCATACATGGATTTCATGCACCCATTCAACCATCCACACTAGATATGCATCCAACTCTGGCCTAAAATCATCTCCTCCTGCTGATAAAAACTCTCCAGGTGCAATATTTTTCACGTTCCAAGTATTCTTATTCACTACCCTTGCAATTTCCGCTGCCAGTGACCTTACAACCACCGAGGAATCCTCGACTGTTCCATCAACTACCACTCTCGCCTCAAATCTTGCTCTCAGCGCCAATTCCTCTGTTCCAGGATCTTTTCCCGATTCTAAACTCACAAGCTCTACAAATAACGCTGGTGCTACTAATTCTTTCCTTATTGCTGGATAAATTTCACATGTCTGTATAGACGATATTTCTCTCTTCAGCGTAGTGCAGATTGCATTATGCAAATCTTTAAAATTCATACATTTCTTGTAATATAGTTCAATTCACGTTCAAAGAACTTTCCAAACATCCTTTCAACCTCATAATTAACAAGATCTCTTATTACTTTTGATGCTTCTGGTTCTAGTGGCAATTTAACTTCCTTTATTGGCAATGCTGTTCTTCCTTCACGCTTAAACATACCGCTATTTCCTTTTGGCATAACTGCTGCAAATCCTCCTATAAATTGGTGCTTTCCTACTTTCGATCCTCTTCTTGTTTTTTGTGTTTTGCCAATTGTCGATGCTCTAATGTCATAGAGATTCGCTCTAATTAACACGTCTAATCTGCTAGTTTTCGCCTTAAAAATTCTTAATCTCTTTCTTATCAAACTTAATTTTATCTTCTTTTCCTCACTGATTTCCTTAGCAGCTTGCGTTTTTAACCATAGTGCTGTTTTGTTTAATGCCCTCTCCGTCGCTTTTTCCACTTTTTTCCTTTCAGCATTTATACTTTCAATTACCTTATTAATATTATCGGTAACTTCTATATTAATAGACATCCAGACGCTTCGATTCTCCAGATCATTCCAGATTTGTCCCTAAGTGGTGGCGTATGTATTTTGTATTTGCAATCACCTATAACAAAAATATCCCCCACCATTGGTTGCAATACATCAAAGACACTCACCTCCAAAATCAACATCTCCCCTACAAATTGTCCTTCACCAATCCCGTATAATTTATCTGGCTGTTGCTTTAATATCTGTACCTTGTATGACTTATCCTTTGATTCATACAACGCTTGCTGCCCTAGATGTGTAAAACAATCTGCAAATAATCTTTTAATGTTTTCTTGCATTCTTCCTTTATACTTACTAAACTTCTAAAGCTTGTGTAGGCAGAGCAATCCTTTTTTGTACCTCCTTTCTTGTAGTTGCTCTGTCTACAAAAACCATTTGCATACCTTGCCTTTATATAGTAACTTAAGAAGCACGCTAAGAAAGTGGCTATTAGGAGGAAAGTCATTCTCTCCTTTTTGGCTCCTCTATGCTGCAACGATTTTTACTAATATCCCCGGACGGTGGCACATCGGCAAAGGGTTGGATTGGGTGTGAAGGTCAGTTCCTCTATCAAACCTCCTTGGCTCTTGTTTTGCATATAGTGGCTGTCCAAGAGTATTTACCGTTTCATTAAAGTCTGCTGGTGCAAAATATGTCGTAAACGTACTCGCTGTTCCTAGTGGAAAACAGTGTCCTGTATCTCTTTCTATAAATCTTCTTACGGTTCCTTCAGGATCAGTTGCTTGCCCTCTATATTCCTCAAACGTTATTCCACAGAACGTAAATCCTGATCTCATATCATTTCGAAGTGCTGCTCCTTCTTGCCATCTCTCATATGCTTCTTTTACTTTAGCATGAGAAGTTAGTGCATCAAAAAACTCAGGACTTACCAGCGCATGAATCCCAGTCATATATTCACCACTTAAGTTGTCCTCAACATGGCGCAATACTTCCAGACACTTACGCTTTACATCAGTTGTCGCAGTTCCTAGGGCAAAATTTACTACTTTTGGTGTTATTTCAAATTCGTTGTACAGATTTAATAATTCACTGCCATCTGCGTCCAGAATAATCCCTTTCAGCGCTCCCATTCGCAAATGCTCCAACGTTATTGCATGTTTATTTCTCATTAGCTGCAAATGATCAGTTATCACATCTGCCAACGCTTTAAGCTCACTCTCTGATCCAAATGCTCTTATTCCCTGTACTTCCTCTGGCAGCACTACATCATCATGAGGAATATGTGGAATTGTGAATGTTCTTACTTTTCGTTTTCCTCGTTTTCCCACTGTTGCTGGTGCTCCTGGAGATTGTGTTGGTAATAAACTGAGAACTCCTTGGTGTTCTTCTATCGTAATATGACGAAATCTTACTGACCTACTTGGAAATAAATTCAAATTTTCTGTTCGACCATAATTTATCGGCAATATGTTCATTGCATTTGTTAATGCTGTCATACTAAATGCTGGATTTGTAAATGGATTTTGCATGTTTTTCCCCTTGTTTTCCCTATTAATTTAAGTTGAGTTTAGACACCTTTGCGGATGATGATACCCCGTGCTTCAAGTTGCTTTATTGCTGCAGCTTTTTGCTCTTCAGTGATATTTGCTGGCCACACCACTGCATGATCTGCTAACATTGCTATACGTGTAATGATTACTGCTTTGGTGTTTTCTATTGCATTTACATCACTTACTATTACACCTATCGCTGTTTGTGTGCCATCTGTTGCTGTTGGGTTGATAATTTTAATTACGTTATCTTCAACATTACAGCCAACTACAGTACCCAAGCTAAGGTTTTGCCCTTTTGCTACCGTTATTTGGTCTCTTGAATATAGATTAGAAACTTCGTATTTCAGAAGATCACCAAGGTTATTTTGTTCTGTTATAGTACTCATTTTGCTTTTCTCCTTTATTTTCTACTTTTGTTATACTGCACGACTCCTTGCTACTTCCATCATCAAGTCTTCCGGTGTATTTTGCGGTATTGTACTCATTATCTCTGTCTTTTTCGTTCTCTCCGCCAGTATCGACATTAATATCTCTTGGGCTTGCTTTGCATTTACATCCTGTTCGATAAATTCTGTTATTTTTTCCGGCATTTTTGATAAATTACATAGACGTACTATCTCATGAACTTCAGCACGGCACTTTTCATAACCAAGACGTTTACCTTGCTCAATTAGATCCTCTTTGGAATTTATCGCTTGTTCTTTAAAATTAGCTATAGTTTGTTCTGTCATAGTAATACTCCTGTTTTTGTTAATAAATTTAAGCTCCGAAAAAATTGTAATTCCATCAGCAAGTCCTATTTCTATTGCTTTTTCTCCAAAATATAACCCTGCTTCGGTTGATTTGATTCTTTCCATGGACAAATTTCTGTTTCGTGCTATGAGCTGGACAAACATCTCATATAGGCGATTTACCTCTTCTTTTAAGCTTTCCATACTTTCTGATGTTATTGGCTCATGTGGATTTAAATCGTTTTTTCGATTTCCAGCAAATACTGTTGTATATTTTATTCCCTGTTTTTCATCAAATCCACTTTGATCAATGTGACTTGCTATTACCCCTATGCTTCCAACTCCTGATGTTCTGCTTACATACACCTTTTCAGCACTTGATGCAATTGCATACGCTGCGGAATACGCATCATCATTTGCTATTGCTACGATCTTTTTCAATGCCCTTGCTTCGTAAATAAAGTCAGAAAGGTCGAATAAACCGTTTACTTCCCCTCCGGGGCTGTCTATGTCCAAAATTATTGTTTCTACTTCTTCATTTATTAAAGCTTCTTCTATCTCTTCACGTATCTTCTCATATGATGTCATCCCTAAAATATCGTCAAAAGCTTCTGAATTCTTCGTCAAGATTCCATGTATTGGTATTACTTTTATTCCACTTTCACTATTTTTTACTGCATGTTTTATGTTTTTAAAAATTGGCTGCTTTCCTGCTTGTAATGACAGTAACTCAAAACTTCTTGGCTCTACCATCATTGGTTTGTTTATTTGTTGTCTCATATCACTTCTTGATTAGTAGTAACGTCAGAATCAAAATTTAATCCCAATTCACTCGCACGCCTTTGATCTTCTGCAATTTCTTGGTCTATTTCTTCTATATCGTAACCCAGCTCTGATACCACCTCTGACCTGCTCTTAAACCCATTTCTTACCGCCATTTGCTGTGCTTGCTGGTCTTTTAGTGGGTCTACCCAATCAAACCCTTGCGCTATCCATTTTACCTCTTTTGCCCCTTTTTTTGTCCATTCTTCTCCTATATCGAGTTCTCCAGATAGTATTGCTAATTCTAACCACCTATCCCATACTGGACGGCAAAACTGAAATACCATTATGTTATGCTGTAACATTCCGCACCTCCGCCGAAACTCTATTAACCCTGCTCGGATTGATGAATAATTAACACCTGTTAAATCTCCTGTTAGTTGCTCATACGTTATCCCTGTGCCTACTGCTATTGCCCTGAGCTGCTGTTTCATAAATGCTTCATAACTTCCTCCAACATCAGATGGTTCCGAAAATTTGATATCTTCTCCTGGATCAAGTAATTGCATAGTCCCAGGTTCTAAGCCTGACAGCGCTACTCCATGCTCATTTGCTTCACCTTCTCCTAAAATATTTGCTTCTGGATCGAGTCTCGTAATAAATCCAGCAAACATTGCAGCAGTCTTTTTTCTCACTAATTCTGCATCATCATATTGATCAAGTTCATAGAGCTTTAACAGTACTGTAGAAAGCCACGGTACTCCTCGAATCTGCCCAGGTCTTAGTGGTCTATAGATATGTAAAACATCATTTGCTGGCACTCTCACCGATTCGCCAAACGAGCCTTCTCCTGGATGTTCTCTAAATAGGTAGTACGCTTCTCTTTGCCCCAGTCTATTAAACTCAATCCCGTTTCTAATTACATTACCGTTGGCAAGGGTTTGATTGCTCTTATTGTCTAAATGCTCTGATTCAAGTACTTGCAGTTGCAACGGCACACAAAGTCCATCTTCTCGTTTTCTCGTTCTCAGCCGTACAAAACATTCCCCTCCCTCTATCATGCTCCTACAGACCAAAGCTTGTAACCCATAAAAATCACTCATTCCGCTACTGTCTGCTTCATCTGTCCATCTCAGCCATAATTCTTGCACTTTTTTCCGAAACTCTGCATTCTTTGCTTTTGATTGCGGCTTTATTCCTGTCCCAACGCAATTACTCACTATCGTATCGATGATGTTTGCCGCATAGGAGTTCTTTCTCACCATATCACGTGAACGACTACGCAGGTGTTCAAGGCTTTGAGATAGCAAATTGTTTATGCTTCCTGCTTCTCCTTGCCAATACATTACCCTTCTTCCTGAACCTGACGCATCCCATGCTGAGCTCTTGATTTTTGGCTTGCGGAATAATTGCTTGAATGATTTCAATAACATCATGATATCCAAAAATCTTTTAATTCTTCTAATGTTCCGTTGAATTTGTTCCTATCGCATGGTCCTATTCCTTCTACTGAATTTGGTTTAGGACCTGTTTTACCATCGGCATAAAGTCCATTTTTTCCATCCTATTGGTAGTGTTGGCTCTGCTTGCCATTTTGCTAGCCATAGTGGACATTCAGTTAAAATCGGCGTTGCAAAATCTTTTAGAAAATACGCATTCCCATAAATTAACGGCAAACGTCCCGTTACTACATAAACTCGATTAACAAAGTCTTCAGCTTGTTTTGGTGTTATACTTTCTCCATCTTTATTTTCTTCTATATCAAGAGCTAGCAATACTTCAGAAGTATCACCAACTGTTTCTAAAAAATGCTCAGCTTGGTCTTTTCCGTTTTCTCCCACTCCAAAATGGTATGCTCCCCAGAGAATTTCTTCTTCCTCAGCGACTTTTCTTCTTTTTGCATACTCACCATCTACATATTTTAGTCCTTGGGTTGCTTTGTGAATTATACCTAATATGCCATCTTCTTTTGTTAATCTAAAATCTATGTCCTGATTCCAGTGCGACAAATCTATCACTGCATTTATAAGCATACCTGGTGTAGCGGTAGCTATCATATACCTCAAATGCTCTAGAAAATCTGGGTATCCATTTTCTACCATGCAACTTCTCATACCACTCCTTTATTCGTTGAAATAACAATTTTTCTCTTCACTGCGACTTTCAATTCAGATTTAATGCGTTGTCTTAAGTCCAATAGATCTTTTATCTGAACTTCTCCATACCTAACCACATGGTCACCATATGCAATCGATACTACTCTCTCTCCGCTCTGTAGCTTCTTTATCGCTTCTTCTACTTGAGTTAAATATTCTTGGTTGTACATCAACTTTTCTCATTCAACCATTGACTTCTTCTCACTCTTTTTGACTTTCTAGCTTTTTCTCCTACTAAACTCTCCCACTTACTCTCTGGCCATCTATCTATTCCCAGTGCTATTGATGCTGCTCTTGCGTAAACTCTGCAATCTAGTACTTCATTTCGGTCTCTTATCTTTTGCCACTCTTGTTTGGTATACCCTTTTACTACCTTGGTAATTAGTTGTTCTGCAGTAAGTTGCTTAAAATATTCAGGTGGATATTCGGGAAAATGACAATACCCCGGCGCCCCTTCTGTTAAAACATTAAGTAATTGGAAAAGCTCGGACTTTAATATCGATACCCCAACTGGCCACAGCTTCATTCCTCTCTTTAGCTTTTGTCCGCTAACTGTTACATCTACTCTACTTGGGCTGCTAAGTGGCACTAGCGCTTTGTTTGCCCCTTTTACTGCCATTACTCTCCCTGACCCTTGGTGACCTCTTACCCAGTTGTATACCTCTTGTGTTGCATACCCAGCATCAACCGCCATCATACTTATCATGTATTCAAGCCCATTTTCACCGATAAAATGATGATTTAATAATTCCGAAAGTTTTCCCCATACTTCTTCCCCTCCTGGATCTCCTTCAAATACCTGGTAGTCTATTGACCAACTTTCTCGGTTTCTTCCCCACGCTACCACTTCTACTTCTAAACGATCTTTTTGTACATCAACCCCTGCCGTCAATACTATTTTTCCACTTTTTGGCACCATGCCTATCGGAAAATTTTCTCGACGCTCAAATAGTTGCTTCCAGTCTGGTACTTCTCCTTTATCTACCCAGGTTTCTCCGAGTGTTGTATTTATCCAAACTTTCAGTAATTGTTCATTTTCCTTTGCATGCAGAAAATCTTCCACTGCTTGTTTCCAACTATACCAACCAACTGGGCTATACAAGCTTGAAAGGTGGAATCCTTTTTTTTCACCTTTTATTGGATTAGTAGGCCTCCATTCACCTCTAGCTAACATCTCTGTTTTCTGATGATTTTTTATTTCTCCCCTACACTCTATGCAAACGTAGTGGGCTGTTGAGGGATCTTTATCTTTCCACTTTATCTGTGGCCATTTCAGCACCTGATAGTGATCACAATGTGGACAAGGTACAAAAAAGTATCGTTTGTCTGAATTCTCAAATTCCTTCTCTATTCTGCTTATTCCGTGAACCGTTGGTGTTGAAACCAAGAATATTTTTCGCCGCGTAAATGTATTAGTTCGCGCGATACTGAGAAGAACTGGATCCCCTTCTCCTCCTGAATCTCCTGGATATGCATCTACTTCATCTAAAAAAAGATATCTTACCGGCATTGAACGCAAACCCACTGGACTATTGGCACCTGTTACTACTACCGTTCCTCCCGGAAATTCCTTACTTTGTACAGTGTTGCCTGAATCTCTCGACCTTGGATCTTTTATTTTACTCCTTAAACATGGCGTATCTTCAATGAGCGGCGCAAATCTTCCCTTTGACCAACGCTTGCCCATTTCTACTGTTGGCTGTACTACCAACATTGGACCTGGTGTTTGGTCGATAATGTAGCCGATCCAGTTGTTTCCTGCTTCTGTTCCGCCAATTTGTGCTCCTTTCATGAATACCACTTTTTCAGCCGGTGAAGACGAAGAAAGTGAATCCATTACTTCTCTAAGGTAGGGTGTTCTCTCTGTCCTCCATTTTCCTGGTTCTGATGATGCTATCGTCGAAAGCTGACGGTTCTTATCTGCCCACTCTGATACTTTTAGTGGTGGATCTGGCCTTAGCCCTGCATAAAAACTACTGCTGTATATCATAATGCTGCAATTGTTGCACTTTTAAGGAGAAAAAGAGGTATTTTTTGTCTGCAATAAGTATCTGCTGATGCCTTACTTAAAATCAGTATTGCAACTAATATGTGAATTAGACTTATTAAACCTATCAAGTGCTTCCTTAGTATCATTGAAATGTATTTTCCACTAACTCTTCTAAAGCTGTTCTGATTTCCTCAGTTAATGTTTCATGGATCTTTTCTGTGTCGTTCATCGATGCCAGTAATGCTGATACTCTGTCTGGGATATTCAAAAGATTGTTACGAACCACTCTTGCAACATTAAATGCTTCAGTCTTTACTTCTTCTACTGAGATAAGTTCACCAATTTCAGCTTTTGCTTTTGCCTCGAGCAGTTTTCCCCGCTCCATCTCGTTTTTAATCCGAGTTTTAAGCAACATCGTGGAAAGTTCATTATTTCCTCTTTTTTCCCCTTCTTCTCTACCTTTTCTCCTCAGTGGTTGACTTGGATCTCGTATTGCTTCTATTGCTCTATTTGCTTGTTCTCGGTCAATCAAACCATCCTCCAGCTCAACTATTCCTTTCTTTACTAAATAACAGACATATTGCTTTGAAACTCCCAGTTCTCTTGCCCATTCCGTCTGCGTTATTTTTCCCTCTTTCACCCCTTTTTTACCGTTTTTCTTCTTGAATTTGCGCAAAAGTCTTGCCAGTATTGGAAAGTATCGCTTCTCTTCCCGTGTATACTTGCCAACGCTTTATCGTTACATCTACGAAGGCGGAATCAAGTTCTATGGTTCTACAGATTCTTCCTGTCCTCTCACAGGCAATTAATGTACTTCCAGACCCGCTAAATGGATCAAGAACTATGTCTCCTGGTCTACTGCTGTTTACTATCGCTCTCTCCATTAACTCCACTGGTTTCATCGTTGGGTGCAGTGAGTTGTACGTTGGCTTATCGTAAAACCAGAGATCACTCTGATTGCGTCCCCCATGCCACTCACGTTTATTGCCATTTTTCCAACCGTAGAGTATTGTTTCGTATTGTCTTTGATAATCAGATCTTCCTAGCGTAAAATGATTCTTTGCCCAAATTATAAATGTCGACCAACGACCACCTGCTTCTTCAAATACCTTTTGCAGCGTTGCCAGCTCGGATGATGATGCACAAATGTAAATTGCCCCTTTGGTGTATGCTAAAACATGAGTACAAATGTCATAAAGGAACAATTCGTAATTTTCACCTTGATCATCGTTTAGTATTTTTTTATCTTCTCTTTCCTGACTGTCACCATATGCTACGTTATACGGAGGGTCACATACGGTAATATCTGCCATTTTATCGTCTAATACCGCTTTAAATGATTCAACCAGACAACTATCACCACAGTAGATTCGATGACCACCTAAAATCCATAGATCCCCTGGTTTCGACACTACTGACTTTTTATCAACCAATTCCACTCCCTCTTTTTCTCCTCTTTCTACCTCTCCATCAATGTTGTCGAGAAAACGTTGAACCTTTTCCAGCTCAAATCCAGTCATTTTAAGGTCAAACTCCAAGTCTTCTAACTCTTGAATTTCCAACTTCAAAAGATCATCGTCCCACTTTGCCCAGTTAGCTGATTGATTTGCTAGTAACCGAAAAGCTTTGGTTTGGGCTTCACTTAAGTTATCACTGAGCACCACTGGAATACTCTCCATACCCAGTTTTCTTGCTGCTTTAAGCCTTAAATGACCATCAACCACAGTGCCATCGCTTTTTGCAACTATTGGGATACGAAAACCAAATTCCCGAATAGAGGCACACATTCTGTTTACTACATCGTCGTTCTTGCGAGGATTACGCTCATATTCGACAAGATTTTCAATAGGATAGTAGTGTGTTGCTAAGTTCATATTAGTGTATTAAATTGCTATGTTTAAATTCTTAATAACTTGTTAAAAAGTTAATAATCAAAATACGTCTGACGCTGGAGAAGGCCTGGGGTTTCGCTCCCAAATCAGCCTGGCTGGCGGGAAGGACCCACTTCCTATGCGCTATCTAGCATATTAAAATCTTTACTAAAATTATTAACATAGAACATCAATGCCAAAGCATCTGCTTCATTATCGTCTTGAGGAAAAAAACCTTTGCCCTTTATAGCTTCAATAACTTCACCCTTACTTGCATTGCCTTTACCTGTTATAAAGCGCTTTATCGTCTTCACCGGCACACCTTTGTAGGGAATGTTGTTTTCCTCACACCAAGCAGTCAGAACGGCATAAAAACCACCATAGCAATGAGCTGCATCAGTACCTAAATGTCTTCTTACTTCCTCAAAATACACTGCAGTGAACTTATGTTCTAAAGAGTTAAGCCAATTACGGAAACTCAAAAAGCACATGCCACCTCCGCTAAAACGATTACCATGAAAACTTTCGCTCCCACTTTGAATTACCCCATCTATCAAAATTGCCCAGCCGGTTTGTTTGCCGAGGTCGAGTGTTAAAACGGACATTTATATTCAGAATTTGTTTCGCTAGAGTGTAAAATACCTATATAATATATATTCAGGATTTGAAAAATTTTTGTCCAAAAAATCTTCTTCATAAACAAACTTTTTAGAAAAAAACTTGGTTAAAAATCAGTAAACACCCATTGTATAATTCTTGGTCAAGACTTTCAGATTTCTATCTTAACAATGTAAATACCATATTATGCTGCACGGTATTATTTAATCTTTTATGCAAATTTATCCAAACCGTAAATTCTGGGAAGATGATTTAGAAGTACCAGTTAACTACTTACTTGAGCGTTTTCACAATACAGAAGTGCGTTATTCCTGGATGAATTCACTTTCTGGTAGGCAGTTAAGTATTATCTTTCAACACTGCTTTAAAGACAAACTAAATGGTCAACTCTTTGATGATGAACACTACGATAACACATCCATACAATATAAACGTAAAATGATTGCTAAACATTTAGACTCTCTAGTTATTTATTATCTGATTAGCTGTTTTGAACGTGCAAAACTTGAAGCTACTGTCAGTGAAATTGCAAAATCTGCATTGACTGAAGAGCTCATGAAATCCTACCTTCTAAAAGGTAACAATAAATACGACAAAAAGTCTTTGTTATTTCTATTGTTTCATGTAGATCACAACCTTTTAAAGTCTGTCTATCACTTTGAAAAAATACAAAGAAAAGGTTCTGTATCATTTGCTCTACAAGAGACACCACGACAACCAAATGTTCCATTTAAAGACTTCATCTCTCAGGAAACCATAGTGCAGATATTGGAAGAAGACGACATTAAACGAAATGACGGTTTTGAAAATCAATTACAAGGTTTCTTCTACCATCAAAATCGTTTGTATGTATTAGTGCGTAGAGCTAGTGGTATAGATTTACTACTCAACTCAAACAAGGTTATTCATGGTCATAAGCCAGATTGGATGATTTTGGATTTTCTAGTTAATGGTACTCAAGTAGATCTTACTGCCAAAAATATTGATCAAGCTACAGAGATAGCAAATAGCATTGCAAGTCGTTATTTTAGCTCTGAATGTGTTTTTGTAAATGTGCAGGATAAAAACTTTGCAGAGCAAGTATATAAATTCATTAAAGTTTGTGTTGATGGCTCTGATTCAAATATATTCACTTTTGAGTTAAAATTTCAGTCAAATCGTTTTAAATATAGCAACACTTGCATTACTTTAACCGTTATACCACATGATCCTATTGCATCTGAGCTCTATATTTTACACCCTTCTATTGGTGATATACTAAAATCTATTGAATTGATGAAGATAATATTTCAAGGCAAAAAGATAGGATTATTTTTTAAGTCCAGTGGTGAGTATATAGCAATTTATTATTCCGAACATCCATTGAATAAAAAAGAAAGAGAAGATTTTAAAGCATATATGAAACAGTCTTATGGTCTTACAATCTTGCCAAGAGCAAATTTCTGACATTTTTAGTTCTGGTAGTTCCTGGGTTAATTCAAATCAAAATTATATCAAAGCAGCAAAGTATTTGTCAGATCTTGAATTAATTAAGATGCAAGAGAGGTCCTATATTATCTGCTCTCATAGACAAGATAAATTAGATTGGCCAAATATAGTTGATCCATACTGTAACAATGAGATTTTCATTGATGAGGACTTTGATGAAGCATGCGATAATATAATTTGTGAAAATTGCAACCGTGATATTTTGCCTAACACCTATAAGAAGCAAAGATTTCATCGCTTATCTGTATATTTAAACCCAGAGAAAATCATGCATTGGTTTGAAGGTCAGCTAAGTAATACGCATTTCATGTGGCAAAAGGTGGAAAGAGGAGTTTATCATGTTGGTGGACAAGGTAAATTTGTAAATCTCATTGTTCTTGATTTTTGCACCAATCCAACATTCTTAACCATAGATAGGCTAAGAGTCAATCCAACCGTATTAGTAATACTGAGAAAAAACATACCAGACATACCTCTTGATTTGCCTATAGTAGAAATGGTTGACCTTTTCTGTCAGCGTAGGACTTTAATTGAAATATTTCAAGAAGCAGTACAAAGAGGAGTACCAGAGTTAATACCAAATACTTCAATGCAAATTTTACATACTTCACTTGAGCAAATTGAACCTGCTAGAGAGAAAGAATTACTAGAGTTACAATTGGTAGAAGGCTCACTTTACGTAAACAATATAGAGATTCTGAATAAGAAAGCTGTAGCATGTATGAAAGTTTTTCGCATATTATTTGAACAATTTTTGAATGACTGTAAAAAAGAATTGCCTCCTGAAAAACACACGTTGCTTAGCATAGCTCAAATAGAAAAACATCTAAATCTTGATCAAGAAGCAGATCCAGAACATCACATCAGAAAACCACTAAACACAATCCAAAGGACAATAAAAACCACCTTAGCTAAAAAGTTAGGACTAAACATCGAACGTAATGATGTGATTCAAACAGTTGGTTGGCCTGGATCATCGCGTAGAGATTATGGTTACCGTATTAACCCTTTTACTGTGGTAGTTCGTTAACTGTGTTGACGAGAAGTAAAAGATGTTATAATGGAAAAAGTAAAATTCATGTAATTGAGTTTTAAGCTTTGGTTGACTCTAAAGTCGCATCTAGCTTTAAAACACAGTTTTTGCCTTATCTAAAAAAATACAAATTCTCAATTACGTAAAAGCCTAAATTTCTTTTGCTTTCTTCAATCTTTTTGTTTGCCGACTTTTGTGTTTGAAGCACATCTACACTCAATGTCTCTATACTAATATATACCGGATTTCTTACTACTTTTTCCGGGATTTTCTGAAAAAAAGTTAAAATAATTTTAAGACAGCTAAGAAATTAAAAAGAGCATTATGTCTTTTACAACAGAAATCTTCACTATTTGAGTTCTTTCCATTTTGGAAACAACTTTTTACTTGATCTGAGAAGAGATTACATGAGTTTTTGGTAAAAACATACAAAACCTATCTAAATCATCAATAACGCTATAATAGCCTTCTAAAACGTTTTAAACCATAAAATTCAGAGGTTTCTCATAGTGAGAACTTTAATCTTTAATCCTCTTTAAAAAGTTATCTGAAGAAACGACTTTCACACCTCTCGCTTTTTCAAATGCCTCTCTTGCTGTGCCTGCGTTCTTGCCTCCTTCCTTTGCCGCTTCTAAATTTTTATTATAGCCCTGTGCATCTTTATCTTTTATTTCATCAATGGTAGCCTGTTCTCCTAGCATGTTAAAAATTAATTCAATTGGTGTCATATGGTCTCTTAGTGGTTGTTTCCTCAAGCCTTTTATTTCCTTATGATGCTTTGTTTTTACTCCAAACGTTCCCTCAGAAATTACGTCTGTCAATATTGCGTATTCCCTACCTTCAATATACTTATTATTGTGGTCAGATATATTTCTGTTACCCCATTCTTTTGTTAGTTGATTTCTGACAGCTATCGATTCTATTCTCTTTTGTATCCATTCCTGAGGGTACCCTTTTGCAGCATAATCGGCATAGATTCGTTTGAGTGCAAGCTCAGGGTTTTCATATTCTTGTAGCCTTTCATACCCGACTTTTGCAAGCCAACGTTTAAATTGTTCAACTCTTTTGGAAGGAATAGACTGCAAAATACGAAACAACCCCTCAACATTTGTACAATTAACATTCTGTTTACCACCTTTTGTTTTAATTTCAAGGGGGGTGACAAATTGTCCCCATCCTTCAGAAAGCCCTATATCTCTGCTTTTTATCTTTTTTAGATAGTCAGATGGGTTCTTACTACCTGTCAGAAAAGCTATTACTTCTGTTATTACGTACCACCATTCTCCATCGTGTAATACTCTAGTAAAATTGCTATTATCAAAAGCAGTAGTTTCAATATCTCCTTCTTTTAAAGTTAAAGTGTCAATCATATTGAAAATAAGTTTATTCTAAAAACCAAATATAAACTAAGTTGCTTTTTATTACTAATAAATAGTGGAAGTTTTATCTCCATTATACGTGATAAAATTAGAGACGTAAATAAATAAATTTCGATCTTTGTCTCCATTTTGAACTATTAAGCGGGTTAAGAGTTCTGTAGCTTCTGTTTCTTCTTCTATGGCAGTAACTTTTTTCCTTGAGCTTCATCTACAATTTGCTGATTTCATTACTGAGAATTTTGCAATCAATTGCTCAGAGGTTTGCAATAAAAGTTGTTGTATTTTCATAAAGTCTCCATTAACCCCTTCACAAGTCGTTCAATCTTTTTTGAAGAATTTTCTTTGCAAAGTGTAAAAAATGTGTTAAACTTACTAGTAAGTTTACTTTGCAATAGTTGGGTTACTAAAGATGCCTTTTATTCGAGTTTTTAGGGAGGCTACACGCGTTAATTTAAAAAAGACGAACTTTTATATCTAAATTACAAATAGTGTTGTAAGGACCTCCTAAAGCGTTTTAAAGGGTAGGAGTATTTTGTTACCCTCTCTATGATAGAAGTGACATAAGTTGGCTGTTGCAAAAATAACGTTTCAAAAAGTCTACTAACCATTTGTTCTTTAGGTTTGAAAAATTTTCTTTGCAACCAACAAAAAAACATGATAGACTGGTTTTAGGCTTTCTTGTAGTAAATAAAAGTTTGGGGTAAAAAATAGTTTAGAAATGCCTCGTAATCGAGTTTTAAGCTACCCTACATGAGTAATTTAGGTCTTGGTGGTATAATTGTACCCTGAAGTCACAGGATCGTCTTAAAACGCAATTATGAGCCATTTGTTCTTTCTTATTCAATTTAAATATCCTAATAAGTTTTGTAGTGGTCTTTTTGCTCTTCTTTCTTTTTGATAAGTTTTATTTATTTGTAGTTTATATATTTATTAATTTATATTTATTACTATTGTTATTATATATATATAATATATAAGGGTTTTAGGAATAGCAAAATCAGCCATATTGGCTAACTTTAGGTGCGTAGTTGCTAGGAATACTTTTAGGAATGTAGGTCAAAAAGCCTAGGTTTTATGCAGAGTCTAGCTTCCTTGATTTCTAACTATTTAGCTGATAACCTAGGAATTAGGAATATAATGCTACCTATAATAGATATCAATTTTTAAGAGATTAATGTCTGTTTGTAAAAATATTCTTGCATAGCTGTTGAAAAACCAATAGCCCATCTGGTATGGTTTTAGCTATTTCTGGTTGTTTCTCCATTCTACTATATATCTATCTATTGTAGCATTCAACGTAAACTAGCAACTGAATATTGTATATATCCATATATAGAAAAGTATGGTTAGGAGCAATGCAACAAAGCCTACAGAACAAGTATTTGAATAAGAGATCTATTAAAAATAGCTGTAAAGAATTTACCTACAGAAGTTTTATTTGCAGTTAAGATCTTCAGCTCCAGGGGTGAATTTTCCTATACCACAAGCAAAGGGTCCTGTTGTAACGTCAAGCCACTTATCCTCTCTTGAACCTTTAGACATTCCTTTTACTAACTGTTTTACCTGTAAAAGTTCCTGTATCATACGTTCTAATTTATCTCTTCCCATATTGTGAAAAATTTCAGGCAGTCTATGCCGTTGTTTATATACTCCTGCACTTCCTGTATGAGTAAATGGATGCCCTGCAATAGCAGATCGTTTAATTGCATCGATAAGATATATCTTAAGACTTTTATCGCTAATGTTTTTAACTTTCAATTGTGCTGTTATATCTTCTAGTAGCCCTGTTTCTTGATTTCTTAGGTAAGTACGTACAGTGCGATCAGCTAACCCATTTGCCTTAACAACCGCCCCATAAAATAAAGCATTTTGTCTTGGAATCTCCCCCATTGACCTAAAGATCTCTGGCTTAGCTGTATCTTCCACTGTCCAAAAAGCATAGGAACATCTAACACCATTAACAAGAGCAGAGGTACCTCTAATTGCATCGCGTGCTTGTTCAGCAGTTAATATTGGTTTTTCTCCTTTTGGCTTTCTCATGTGATGAGCAGTAATTATCGAAGCTCCAGTACTACATGCTAAATCAGATAATAAGCACATTAGATAATCCCCTACAGCAGGATCAGCATTTATATCTGCATGGATAAATGAAGCAAGTGGATCAAATACTATCAATTTCAGATCTTTAATTTCCTCGAGCTGTTTCATTATGGATTCGAATTCAGGAGAAACTTCGACGATTTTACCACGAACATTTCTGAGTATTGTAAGTGATCCTCTAACGTTTGGCAGTGGTACAATAAATAATTTATCTTTATGTTTCAACCTTTCACACTTAGGGTCAAGTCGTTTCAAGCGGCGGTGTATCTCACCTGCATCATCCTCTGCTGAAAAAATTACTACTGTTCCGTGTTCAGTAACAAGTGAACCAAAGCCACACATCTGATCCTTATCACTTGCAACCTTAAGCGCTAGGTCAAGAAGAAGCATACCTTTGCCTGTATCTCCCATTGCTGCTATTATTGAAGTAACACCTAAAGGAAATAGACCTTCAACAAGAAACTTTTGCTCTGGTACCGGACCTACAAAGCGCTCTGCACTCCAATCTAAAATGTTAAGTGGCTGTTTTGTAGATCTTTCTAAACTTTTCATATTTGAAGTATCAGTAGCTGGAGTATCAATAGTAAGTAACGGAGTTGAAGCTAAAAACTCTTTGACATCTATGCCTTCCTCTACACAATCAGCAGCATCCCATTTCTCAGGTTTACCTTGCGGAATCTCAAGCACAGCAAGTGATGCAACTCCAACATCCAAAAGCTTTTTTGTAGCATTTTCAGCATACTTCTTACCTGATTCATCATTATCTGGCCAAATAATAATATGTTTACCTTTTAGTTGTGACCAATCAGTCTTTTTGACATCTGCGTTTGCTCCAGACATTGTTGTTGTGGCTGCAATCCCTTGTTCTATCAGCGCTTCTGCACATTTTTCTCCTTCAACCAGAACAACTTTATCAGACTTTAAAATTCCTGGAATGTTGTAGAGTGGCCTTATTTCTGGTGCAGCATAATTCAATGTTTTAACATCAAATGGGCGATATTCTTTTCCTTCAGGTGGATCATAACGATAAACCTTAACAATAATCTGATTGTCTTCATCGTAGTAATTCCAACTGCAAGTCAAAAATTGTTCTAGATATTTGATGCTTTTCTGCTCTTTGTAATTAGTGTGTTTTTTTCCAAGCCACTGAGCTATAGAAGCCATTACTTCAGGAAACTCTGTTCTAGTGCTTTTTCTATGTACTTCTGCCCAAAGGTCAATGATATCACCACCTTCTTTTGTTGCAAAATCATGCCATAGGCCAGCTTCACTGCCACTTAATTCTACTACTAGACTCTTTCCTTTATCACCTTGTACATTGCCTATATAAAACTTATCACCACGAAAAGTTCCCCTTGGTAATAGGTATAAAAGACAAGATCTGATATTTAGCAAAAGTTGATCTTTTAACTGTTCTTTCTCCTCTAATGGCTTATAATGTCCATTCTTTAGTGGAGTTGCGGTATTAAAATCACAATAGATATCCATAAAATCTCCAATATATTTAAAGTTTAGAAATTTGGTTAAGCTGTAGCTATCCAGCGTCCGTTAACGTTCTTAACGAATTTTGTTGGTATAGGTTTTCCGTTTCTGAGCTCGTACATTACTTTTAAGGTATTTTTATGCTCTTTAGGTTTAAACATTACAATGCCAGACGTGTAGAAATTTCTTAAAACTCCTGCACCACTTAAAGATTGAAATGGATTCTTTTCTAACATGGCTGTAGATACTTTTTTAGTATGATGCGTAAGGATGATGCCAGCCATGGGACTCGTTATAGAACGTAATTTTTCAGTTCCATCTTGCAAAAAAGAAAGCATGGCTCTGCTATTTCCATAATCACGTATATTATAGAGAGAATCTATCACAATAAGATTAACTGTTTTTGGGTTAAATTTTTCTTCTATAATACTTTTTATTCTTTCTATGCCTTCAAGGTTCAAAGCTAATTTTGTTTTTGGAGTAATAGCTAAGTTTTCTGTTGCTATATCAAGAATCTTTTGGTTAACTTTCAGTTGCTGCAAACGTTCTCTGATATAATCGTATTCCATTTCATTCTGTAGGTAGAATACTTTCAGTGGTCTTTCAGGTTTCATGCCAAGAAATGATATTCCTCCGGCCATATGCACTAATAAAGAAAGTAAAAAATTACTTTTGCCGATTTTTGGAGTACCACCTATAACTAAAAGACCACCTGGAGTTAAGATTCTTGGGCCTATTATATCTTTTGGCATTGGTGATTTATCATTTAAGTAATGTCTTACAGAAAATACTTTTTCTCCGTTTTCTTGCAACGTGGAATTTTTTTCAGCTTTAGTGTTCAACCACTTTTTGGCAGAATCTATGTTACCTTCAACAAAAGTCCAAAGACTGAGTATGTCTCCCTTCTTTTCTTTATAAATGTCGTTCCAATTTCCTGCTTTCTCTCCTTTTATTTCAACTATTATCTTATCTTTACCTAAATTTCCCAGATAGAACCTATCTTGATAAAATTCTCCGCCAGGAAGTAAGTAAGATACACATTCCTTAATATTATCAATTAAAAATTCTTTTATTTCTTTTTGAGATGAAAAATCCATAAAATCTCCCTTTTTTCCAATAATTTTACTCAACATACTTTTTAAACGTTCAGAGTCCAAGTTAGCGAGCTCGCAAACAGTTCTGAAAGATTCTGTGCTGTGGATCCATGAATAAGCTTCTTCTCTAAGCTCTCTATTCTTTCCTGTTACATCCAAAATAGCCTGTTCAATAACAGCAACCCACAGCTTCTCTTCGTCGTACTTCAAAACGGCACCCAGTCAGATTTAATGTCGTTACTTTGTTCAGGAGTAATAGCTGCAGCAATTCTATTCCTGTCTCCATATCTACTATCGGTCTCAATGCCAACTTTTGCGGTAAATTCTAGGCCATTTAAATCAGCAATGGAGCTAAGTTTACGAGCAAGTGTTGCTTTTTCTGAAGTGTCATTTTGATGAATATTGCGAGCAGACTCCAAAATACTTCTAATCATAGCACGCCCAGATTCTCCCCAGACATCTTCTCTTTCAACGTTTGCTTTGCCACTTTTTATCCCAATTGCTTGATAAATCTTTTGCCTTGCATATGGCCCTTCAATGACGGTAAATTCTGCGTTTAAATAGATACTACCAGTAGTGGGACTTTTAGTAAGCCAGCATTCATAACCTCCAGGTTTAATAGCCATTTTGACTTTTACCGTTGTACCTTTAGGTATTAAATTACTTTGCGACTTTGCAGTGTTAAAATCAGTTAAATTCTGTAACATAAATACTCCCATAATAAAGTTGAAATCAGTTATTCCATTAACTGCCAGCGGCCATCTATCTTATCGACAGCCTTGCGCAGAACACGTTTTCCATTGCGTAACTCAAAAACTATTTGACATGCGGTTTTTTCATCGTCATTTTCTTCATCCTTTCGGAACATCACCATTCCTGTGGTATAGAACCCTCTTAAAGATCCAGCACCACTTAAACCTTGAAATGGATCTTCTTCTAGCATCTTTTTGGACAATTTTTTTGTGTGATGAGTCAAAATTATCCCAGCGTCTGGATTAATAACATTTCTCAGTCTTTCAAGCGTTTTTTGCAGGAAGAACAACATAGCACTGTTATCGTTCTCATTACCTGAATTAAAGATATTTCGTAGAGGATCGATGGCAATAATATTAGGCTTAAAACATTTGTCCTCTAGAGAGTTTTTTATTTCATCTATCTCTTCACTACTAAACGATAGTTGTACTCTTGGCGTGATCATGAAGTTGTTTGCACCAATATCCAAAAGCTCTTTATCAAGTTTTAACTCTTGTAGACGCTCTTTTAAATACCCATCATCAATTTCAGTCTGCAGACAGAGAACTTTCATAGGCTGACTGGGAATCATGCCAAGGAATGAAACGCCAGCAGCCATGTGCATTAACCACGAAATTAGAAAATCACTTTTACCGATTTTAGGTGGGCCACCAAATACCAATAAACCTCTTGGGGTTAATATCCTCGGGTAGATAATATCTTCCGGGATTGGTGCTTTGTCACTTAAATACTCTTTTACACTGAAAAAAGGGATTTTTTGACCAATAGTGAAAATGTTTTGTAGCATAGTTATTCTCCATTAAGCAGCAGTAGAAAAGGCTTTAGCTTTAATTTTCGCAAGTAATTTTCCCAGATGCGGTTCTTCAACCATATCCAAGCATCCACTGCGATCTTTAGCAGGGTATCCCCAGGAATTAATCGTCTGACAGACAAATGAACGTACCTCTGTGCCATCATCTTTCTTGAGTCCAACCATGCTGATTACTTCATCAACAATTCCAGGAATTTCACTGGCAGTTTTAGCCCCTTCACATTGAGGCAGCCAGGTTGGACGATTGCAATCATCAAGATACTGACCTAAAGTACCAACGGTAATGATATCTTTATTTGGAATGTGCTGAAACTGATTGAGCCAAGCCATCATCTCTTGCGCAAGTATTCCGTAAGCAGCTCTCATGTCTTGCTTTCCACTTCTCTCAGAAAAAGCTTCAGGTTGCATTTTTGCCCATAAGAGACAAAGACGTGATGCTACAGTGATGCTATCAATGAAAATACATCGATATTTAGAAAACTCTTCATTGTACTTACTTGATACGTGCTCATAGTGTCTTTGGCTATACGCTTGATCAGATTTTAGTGCAGGGTTCGGACCACCAATTAGGCAGGCAATATCCCGAGCTTGACTCCAAGTGCGAACACTAATGGAATCTCCCTGCCAATCTTGAACAGCAAGCAGACCTGCTTCAAAGTCAAGACAAAGTGTTGGTTCACTTATAGTCTTTAAGAGGCTGGTTTTACCAATACCGTAAGGACCAAAGATTACTACTTTTATGCCTGTAGTTGTTTTCAGTCTTTCATTATTGTTTAAAATTTTAAAAGTCATTTATTCACCTCAATGTTATATGTTATATATTCAGGAAAGGTAAAATTTATGTTCAATTTTTCTTTTTGCCCTTGTAGTAGATGGAAGAGAGTTTTATACGTATTTTTCTTACCATAGTATTTAAAGTAGTTCTTGATATGTTGTTCATCTTAGCAACTTCATATAAGTTAAAGTGCTTGAGTTGCTCGCATATCTTTTGCATCTTTCTTGGTAGCGTTGAAATCATGTAATCTACATCAGTACGTTTCGCTACTTCATCTTCAAATAGTTCTGTTTTCTCAATATTGATGTAGTTATTAATATTGCGTTTTATACATAGTTGTTTCTCTAATAAGTTGTTGGCACGACGTTCAGTTAATCTTGCTACAAAAGTGTTAAAGCTACCTTTACTTTTGTCATATCTATCAAGATAAGTCCAAACTTCACAGAAAAGTTCTTGCTCAAGATCTTCATGAGTTTCATGAGCAAAGCATTCAAAAAGTTTTAATCTCTTAGCTTGATACCGTATATTTTGAACAACTATAGGGTCAACACCAGTTTTTAGTTTCATAACTTTTCCCTAAAACAATTAATGCTTTAAGGATGAGAACTTATAGGTACACTTTGTAGGACAGGAGCAAAAATAAATAATACAGATGCAATTTTTAAACTACTGATATTCAATTACTTTTCTTCGAGAATAATACAGTTCGATTTTTAAATAATACTGCAACAAAAAATTAGGCAAAAATTCATTTTTTTTGGACAAAAATTTTCCAAATCCTGAATATATATTATATAAGCCTTTCAAACTCATCACAGGTGTCAATTCTTACACAATCAGGAAGAGCAGCAATAGCAGCAAGTATAAAAGAGCAACCGATACATCTTGCTTGGGGCAGTGGTGATGGAAATTGGGGAAGTAGCCATAGAGTCGAAAAAATTTCTTTCACCGATGATAAGCTTAATTACCATCCCGTCAAAGATGTGAAGGTTGTTACAGCTTATCAGCCAAGTATTGATTATACAGTTGCTGGTGTAATTAAACGTACGGCAAATGGCGCGATTGCAGCAGATGATGCAGTTACCATAGAGTATACTCAAGACACACCACCAGAACTCATTACTTCTACAACATTACTCAAGGAAGTTGGACGTCGTGTTGTTGATGAGGTTCTCTTCTGCACAGGTGATGAGAATGGAGAGCTTATTACTCCCTCCGGAAGGTTTAAATCCTCTAATGTACCAACCAATAATCTTTATCTCAAATTTACTTTCGATTTCACGGACGCAGCAAATCAAGTGATAAGGGAACTAGGGGTTATGGTTGGTACAAAAGTGAAAAAAGAATTACCGCCTGGACAGAGATATTTTGAACTACAAGATATAGAAGACCCGGGGATTTTGTTAGTTTTAGAACACACGGTACCACTTATCAGAACTGTTGCCACAAGAGAGACTTTTGCCTTTGTCGTTACATTTTAGCAAAAGGGGAAAAAGATGACTTTAAATAGCTATTATAATCGCTCTGACAAAGAATACGAGAAAAGTTTATTCTTAGCAGGAAGAGGTTTGCAGTCAGCAGAATTAAATGAGATTCAAGATTATGCCCTTTTGAGGCTCAAAGGCATAGGTGATGCGATATTCCGCGATGGTGATGTTATAACGGGAAGCAATTGTATCATAGATGGGGAAAAAGTTACACTTGAAGGAGGAAAAATCTATCTTCGTGGAGCGGTTAGAAAAGTCGAAAAAGAAGAATTTACTATTCCACTTAATACTACAGTTCGCATAGGTGTTTATTATGTAGAATCTACCATCACAGAACTTGAGGATGAAAATCTTCGTGATCCTGCAGTTGGTACGCGTAATTATCAAGAAGTTGGAGCTGCAAGGCTTAAAGTTTCCACCATTTGGGGTTATCAAGCTCAAGGTTTTTTTCCACGTTTTTCTGAAGGAGAGTTTTATCCAATTTATAACATTGAAAACGGAGTGTTGGTAGAGCATTCACCGCCACCACAAGCAAACATAGTAACCACTGCACTTGCCCGTTATGACAAGGAGGCAAATGGTTCCTACGTAGTAAATGGCCTAGAAGTAATGTTTTTGCAGAGGGAAGAGGGCGAAAAAGGGGCAAACATTTTTGTGATTAACGAGGGAAAAGCTCATGTTGATGGCTATGAAATTGAATTACCCCACAGTATTCGAGTTTCTTTTGATGAAGACCCAGATATAAAAGCAGTTAAATCAGAATTTCACACCTTTCAGCCAAATAACCAAAGAGTAATGGAGCTTAAAGTTCATGATTTTCCGGTTAGTGAGATAAAAAGGATAGATATAACTGTTCAGAAAACTATTACCATGACGCATGGTTCATACTCTGGAGTTGTTGATCCGATACCTGACTCTGCAGTTCAGGAGATTATTCAAGTTAAGCAAGGTGATGTCATCTATGAAAATAGTGCAGATTACAAGCTCAGTGGAGGAAATGTTGATTGGTCATTACCCGGCAAAGAACCAGCACCAGGAAGCAGTTACCTGATAACCTACCGCTTTCGCACTCATGTAAGCCCTGAAGATGTGGATGAACAAGGGTGTAAAATAAGAGGAGCAGTGGATGGCAGTTTAGTTTCAGTTGATTACACTTGGAAAATGCCCCGCTTTGATTTAATTACCATAGATGCAAAAGGAGTGGTAAGAAGAATAAAAGGAATTGCCCATCCATGGCGACCATCGATGCCTAAAGCCCCTAGCGGACAATTGCTGCTTTGCTATATTCATCAGACGTGGAAAAAAGGGGAAGAGGGGAAAATAAAGATAGTGAATAATGCTATCCATGCTGTACCGATGAATGAATTGGAAGCAATGAAAAAAGGAATAAATGATCTTTATGCATTAGTTGCCGAAGAACGTCTGCGTAATGATGCAAATTCAAGGGATCCGACAGCCAAAAAAGGAGTATTTGTTGATCCCTTCTTTGATGATGATATGCGTGATCAGGGAATAAGACAATCTGCAGCAATAGTAAATAAGGAACTAATTTTACCGATAGACGTGGAAATTATTGATGTTGAAAGAGGCAAAGAACCTTATTTATTGCCGTATGAACTTGAGCCAGTATTGGAGCAGCTTTTACAGACTGGTGAGGTAAAGATCAATCCATATCAGGCATTTGATCCAGTACCGGCAAAAGTTACCATGAACAAAAACATCGATCACTGGACCGAGATAAAGACCAATTGGTCAAGTCCAGTGACAAGAGAATTTAATACTAGAGAAACAACAGAGCTATTGTCAAGTAATTCATATGAAGCTGAATTTATGAGAGAAGCAGTACAAGATTTTGAGATCGAAGGATTTTCGGTTGGTGAGAAACTTAAAGAAATAAAATTCGATGGCATCAGCATTCAACCCTTAAATTAAAAGTAGAAAAAAAGTGAACAATCAAGGACGAATAAGTGGAAAAATAAAAATCCCAGCAAATATTCCAGCCGGTACTAAATTGGTGCAATTTTACGGGGATAAAGGAAGTTATGGAGAAACAACTTATACTGGCAAAAAAACTATTACCATAGAAGAAAGAAGAAGAGTTATAGCAGCAAGACGAGTTGATCCTTTAGCGCAAACATTTACCTTGAATGAAAGTAGGCATATAGGAGGTACAGACTTATGGTTTATAAATAACGGCAAAAAACGTGTTGTTGTCCAGATTAGAGAAACAGCAGTGGGAATGCCCTCACAGACTGTTATTGCTGAAAGCTATATTGAGCCAAAAGATATAAAAATAGATGGCACAGCAACACGTATTACTTGGTCGCCAGTGTTTTGCCATGGAGGACAGGAATATGCGATAGTTTTACTTACCGATGACGGGGAAAATGCGGTCAAAGTAGCAGAACTTGGCAAGTATGATGCAGTAAATAGCCGTTGGGTAACCAGTCAACCTTATCAAGTAGGAGTATTACTTTCATCAAGCAATGCAAGTACTTGGACACCGCACCAGAACTTTGACCTTACCTTTCGACTTTTAGCAGCAAAGTTCACTGAAAGTTCTCACGTTATTGATCTTGGAAAGGTTACTGCGAATAATACATCAGACTTAATCGCTCTAACCAACGTGGAGAAAGTGGGTTTTGATACTAATGTAGAATTTATCTTAACAGATGAGGAGGGAGAAGAAAATTTTCTGTCTGATAATTTGCCGTTAGCTTTGCGCGCAAGAATAAGTGGAGAATTAACGGTAAAAGTAGCGCTCAAAGGATCGGGGAAAAAAAGTCCAGTTCTTTACCCTGGGCTACAGCTAGTTCTAGGAAATATTTCAGAGTCCGGAGATTATGTAACTAGGAGCATTACAGCAGGATCCAACACTAAGATAACAATTACCTATGATGCGCTGATACCTGGCACTGCAGACGTTAAAGCATATGTGCAGAAAAGCGTGGAATGGCAGTTAGTAGATTTAACAGCAGGAAAACCAATTGGAGAAAATTGGGTAGAGAGAACTCACGTACTGACGAACTTTAATGCCAATGAGACAAGGGTAAAATTAGTCTTGAGTGGAACAGTTATTTATCGTCCAAAAGTGAAAAATTTAAGAGTGACTATAACGTAAAACGCAAAATAAAGTTGGAAAGTAAAATTTGTTGGAAATTAACCTATCAGCATATATACTTTTAATAAAAAGTGAGTGGTACATGAAAAAAGATCTTCAAAAAGCTATCAGTATTATCGCAAGTAAAAACCTGAGAGAATACGAGAAAGTCGACCAAATAAGAACTATTCTAGAGAAAAACCTTGATATTGCTTGCGTTAGAATTAGTAACCAAACATTCGAATCAATGGGACAATTTAGTATAGTTGGGCCAACCCGTGATAAGATAACTTTGCTTCATTTTGCTGCTATGCTGAACTGTGTAGAAATTGCTAAGTTGTTAATTGAGGAAGGTGCTAATGTTAATGCTGTAAGCGGTGATGTATTTAAGGATACGCCACTTCATCAGGCTGCATTTAAGGGTAACAAAGAAGTTGCTGAGTTACTATTAGAATGTAATGCTAAGATAAACAGTAAAGATTACTATGGCGATACACCACTTCATCATGCTTCCAGCCTTGGAAAAGAAGAAGTTGTAAAACTATTGTTAGAAAGGGGTGCTGATGTTAATGCTGTAACTAGCGATTATACTGGTCATAGGAAAACGCCACTACATGAAGCTATTACTGGTAGCCGTATTGATAGGTACCTAAGGATTGTCAAGATGCTTTTGGATTATGGTGCTAACACTGAAATTGAAGATCGGGATAATGGTACGCCACTTTATATAGCTGCTGGATCTGGACAAGTAGAAGCTATAAAGCTCCTGTTAGAAGCAAAGGCTAATGTTAACGCTAGAAATAAAAGAGGAGAAACACCACTTCATGTAGTTGTTAACGATGGACTGGAAAGTGCTTCAGAAGAAGGATGTGAAGCTGCAGAACTTCTTTTGAAACATGGTGCTGATGTAAATGCTAAAGATAGAAATGGCAATACACCACTTCATAGGGCTGCTTTGCAACGTGGTGAAAGAATTGTCAAATTGCTTTTAGAGTACAGTGCTAACATTAATGAGACAAATAATTATGGAGCAACAGCACTTGAAAGGATTGCTTGTTGTAAAGAATTGTGGGAGTCTATTAATGGAAAAGTTGACCCTGAACCAACAGTCAACACTCTTATTGAACAGACACTTAAAAACGATCCTTCTGTAGAGAAACCTGAGTTTATAAAAGAAAGGGCAAAATATTCAGAATATTGGGATAAATGCCAATTGTGGGCCCAACCATGTGAAATGTAAGAAAAACAGAGATTCAAATCTAAAAACGGCCTAAAGGTCAAAAATTAAAAGCCAGGAGAAATGCCAGATCATCAAACCAAAAGAGGATATCCTTTGCCACATCCAGAGAATATTGCCGCTCAAGATGTAGTACGTATTCGCAGAGCCATAGAAAAAATAGATGAAGATATGAGTGAAAGAGATAACAATCTTAAAAAAGCATTTGAACGACTGAATTTTGAAACTTTTTTGAATTTTTGGGGATGAAAGAAGCAATCGATGCATTGCATCAAAGAATTAAAGATTTAGCAGCAAACAGCACACCAGAGCAGCTTACATATCTTGCTAAGTCATTGGAATTGATAATAGATAAAAAAGCTATTTCCAACGTTAACGTTGTGCAAATGACTGAGATAAAAGGGATAATTGATGCACTACAAAAGAGACTTAAGGATTTAGCAGTAAATAGTACACCAGATCAACTAGCATATCTTGCTAAAGCATTGGAATCAATAGTAGATAAGAGTGCAGTGTCTGAAATTGTACAGATGACAGATGGGAAGTTAAAAGAGCTCCTAAACGCTGCAAGATCGCACTTGAATGAGATAAACAGCAATAAGGAAAATTCAATATCGGCGATAACTGGAGCAAAGACAGAGTCTGTAAATGAAATCAATACGCTAAAAACTAAAACCTTGGATGCTTTAAAAGCGTCATCAGATTCATATGTATCGCTACTTGACACGAGAAAGGATGCTAATATTGCAGCAATAAACAGTATTAGCAACAGTCATAAAGATGGTCTTAAAGGTTTAGTAGAAGATTTTCGTGCTATTAATAATGTACCACCTGGCTCATCAATTATAGGAGAAATAGAAACTCGAGATGAGCAATTAAAAGCATCCCTTACAAACGAGATAAAAATTAGGGAAAATCAGCTAAGAATACTCACAACCAAATTTAACTCCATCAATGATGTGCCTAGCAGTTCATCAATTATGAGAGAAGTGAAAAAGAGGAATATGGTTGAACCAGGGTCATTACCTTTCTTGTTTGGTGTGCTCAGTAGAAAAAATAATTACTATGGTCACGGAATTTTCACAACTGAATTAGGTCAATGGAGCAGTGATATAACAAAAACCGACTACATGTTACAACTACTTGCTGGTAGCCATACATACGATACAAGTTACGTTAGTTTTTATCGGCCAAGACAACTCAGTTTTATAGAGGGAAATAAAGGAACATTTATTTACGGAGAGTCATATACAAGCAGTGACTCCACGAGTCGTAATCAGATATATTACTACCCATATGCTGCACTTGGAGTAATATTTGTAAAAAACACCACAAGTAGTGATATAACAAGAACATTAAACTTTGTTGGTACATCTTTTTGGAGTTCAGGGTATGAAGGAGCAGGAGCATTTGTGGGAACACCTGATAATACCAATAAATCGAGGATTTCAAAAATAACATGGAAAAATGTTTACCAATACACGAGTTCGAGTAGCGGATTTGCTGCATCTGGTAATGTAGAAATTCCAGCAGGAAAAACAGTTGCAGTGTTACTGTATACATCATCTTATCTAGATAGCAGAGGAAAAGTTAGTGAAGGTATGCTTTCAGGTGACGTATATATCTATGGTCAGTTTATCCAGTGGGGGATTTATAACATACGTAACAACTTTTTAACTGCAGGGCTTGAAGTAGATGTAGAGAGGACACTAAGAGCGTGGCAATGTCCAGGATTAGATGCCACCCACAAAATCTGGAATTAAAACGCAATGCCAATTTATATTCATTTTGAAAATAACAAACAAGTAGAAACAACAACGCTTAAAAGCAAGCCAACTGGCTGGTACGAAGCACCAAGAAATTTCGATTGGCAAAAAAGTTATTGTCTGACTCAAGGAGGGAAAATTGTTGAAAGGAATAAAGAAGATATTGAGCTGGAATTATTGGAAAATGCGAAGCTTTCTGCACTTTCTAGTCTCCGTACTTATTATAATAACTATACTCACAAATACGCAGGAGCTTCTCATCAAAAGTCTAAATCGTATGCGATACAAACGCAAGCTGCAGAGAACATTCTAGCAGCACAAAGGTCCGAGTTTGATGAAGAAGACTTAAAAATCGTAGAGCCATTAGCAAAAGTTCGAGGAATTTCAATAGTCCAAATGGCTGAATTAATTCAAGAGAAGGCAAAAAGAGCGAAAAAAGCAATAATCAAATGCGAAGAACTTGAAGATTTAGCCAAGAAGAAAATTGAGGAAGTCAGGGATAAAGAAGAGCTGCAGAGTTTACTCAACGATTTTAAGCAAAAAATGCAAAAAGTTCTAGAAAGTTAAAAAAAGAAACCTTTTCTCTATCCACTTTCCAAAATTCAACATTACAAGGAGAAAAATGACAGAACAGTTTTTACATGGAGTAAATGTTATTGAGATTACCTCTGGGGCAAGAGCAGTACGCACAGCTAAATCATCAGTGATAGGAGTAATTGGTACTGCACCTGATGCTGATAGGCAAAAGTTTCCACTTAATGGTCCAGTATTAATAGCAGGAAGCTTAAAAGAAGCGGCAAAACTGGGAAAAAAAGGAACTTTGCCTTTTGCAGTAAATGGAATATTTTTCCAGATTGGTGCAACAGTAGTAGTGATTCGAGTTGAGGAAGGTGAAGATAGTGATGAGAAATTAAAAGAAGAAGAGACGCTCAGCAATGTAATTGGAGGAGTTGATGAAGAAACTGGGGAGTATCAAGGTATTCAAGCATTCCTCAGCAGTGAAAGTATAGTCCATGTTGCGCCAAGAATACTAATTGCACCTCAGTTTACTCATCAATTACCTGAAAATGCTGGAAACCCAGTGGTCAGCGCTTTAATTCCTATAGCGGAAAAGCTAAGAGCAATAATAGTAGCAGATGGTCCAAATACCAATGATGAAGAAGCAATAAAATGGAGAAAAAGTGTAGGCAGTAGCAGAGTTTACGTAGTTGATCCATGGGTTAAAGTGTTTGAAGGGGAAGAAAAACCATCAAGCCCATTTGTAGCCGGTTTAATAGCCAAAGTAGATAGTGAACAAGGCTTTTGGCAATCACCTTCAAATAAAGAGATAAATGGTATTGTTGGGACAAGTAGGGCTATTGATTTTACCTTAGGTGATACAAGTTGTAGAGCAAATTACTTAAATGAAAATGAAGTCACGACAATCATTCATCAAAATGGCTACAGACTATGGGGAAATAGAACATGTTCAAACGATGAAAGGTGGGCTTTTCTGTCGGTCAGGCGTACTGCAGATCTAATCAATGATAGTCTACTGCGAGCTCATCTATGGGCAGTTGATCGAAATATTACCAAAAATTACAAAGATAATGTTGTAGAAAGTGTTAATGCTTACCTTGCACGTCTGAAAGCACAGGGAGCAATTATCAGCGGAAAGTGTACTGAAGACTCAGAATTAAATACATCTGAAAATGCTGCAAGTGGAAAGGTATATTTTAATGTTGAATTCGATACATCCTATCCAGCCGAGCACATCGCTTTTAAATCACTCTTAGTCAGTAGCACAAGTTAGTTAAGGGAGTAAAAAAGATGTTACCAAAGATTTTAAAGAATTTTAACGTATTCGTTGATGGTCGTGGTTATGCAGGAAAAATAGATGAAGTAACCTTGCCAAAACTTACCATAAAAACCGAAGAATATAGAGCTGGTGGTATGGATATTCCAATAAATATTGATATGGGGATGGAGAAACTTGAAGCTGATTTTACTTTTGCCGAATATGATTCAGAGCTTTTTAGGCTATTCGGCTTGATAGATGGGAGTTCGGTTTCTCTGACTCTAAGGGGCGGATTACAAGGCAGTGGAAGTAATGATATTGAAGGAGTAATTATCAACCTTAGGGGAATATTCAGAGAATTTGATTTTGGCAGTTGGAAACCGGCAGAAAAAGCAACGCTGAAGTGTACCGTAGCTGCGCATTATTACAAACTTACTATCGGTGCTAGAGAACTTATCGAAATCGATGCTGAGAATATGATTCGCAAGATTAATGGTGTTGATCAAATGGCTTTGTTACAAGCAGTTTTAGGCATTTAGGTTTAAAAAGATTTTAGAATTTTATTTTTTAGGAGAAAGTATGAAAACAGTAAAATTTAATAACCCAATAACAGTAGAAGGAATTGAGGTTTCGGAATTAACTTTTAGACCAGTCAAAGTAAGAGACTGCTTAGCAATGGAACGTGCCGGCAGTAGTGATTTTGAAAAAGAAGTTGGATTAATAGCAAACCTAGCATCTGTAACAAAAGAAACAATTTGGGAGTTATATTTTGCAGACTACATGAAAATACAGGAAGCATTGAAGGATTTTTTTCCATCGGTTACACAAAGGACTTAAGGCTAAATGTGTTAATGCTCGGTTCTGTCGTAGGTGGCGGGATTGAGCATATTCTTGAAATGGAAATAGACGAATTTATTTTATGGACCAAAGCTGCGGGAGAGTTTAAATGTCAACATTATCAGTAAAAATAGGTGCCATACTAGATGGTAGCTTTAATAGCGCAATGACAGGAAGTAATGCTCAACTTTCCCGTCTTGGAGGTACAATAAGGCAACTTGATACATCGATGAAATCGGTATCTAAATTTAAGGAATTAAAGCATGGAGCTTTAACTTCCAAGGTTTCCTGGAACAAATTAGAAAAGCAACTAACGTCCTTGGCTCAAAAGGGAAAAACTTTAAAGGCTGCTTTTGATGAAGCTAATGCGTCAGTGGCAAAGGCAAAAGAAGCGTACTTACAGAAGAAAGACGAAACCTCAAAGGCTAAGCTTAATGAAGCTAAGAAATTAGCAGCAGAGGCAAAAAAAGCTTATTCACAACATAAGAAAGACAAAACTTTTGAGGCTGATTTTGATAAAGCTAAAAAAGAAGCAAAAGAAGGAAGATTAGCTTATTTACAAAAAAGAGGTGCTCTACATGCATTTAGCGAAGAAGTAAGGAAAAGCGGAAAAAATATTCAGTCCTTGATAAGGGATCAGCATAAACTTGGTGCTTCTGCAGAAAAGCTGAGAAGTCAATATACCAAGTTAAACTCCGCCATCAAAAAACGGGACATGTTTTTGGGGAGAAAAGCGTACTTTAGATCACAAATGTTGGAGACGGCTGGGCTTGCATTAACGCTTGCAGCTCCAATTAAAGTTGCAATTGACTTTGAAAGTGCTATGGCTGATGTTAAGAAGGTAGTGAAATTTGCTGAGGATGATGCAGCTCATAACCAAGGAGCCGCAGAATTTGGCCAGAAATTAAAGGAATTATCCCGTACAATACCACTATCGGCTGCAGAGTTAGCACAAATAGCTGCAAGTGGTGGCCAACTTGGTGTTGACAAGGAAGAGCTACTAGGATTTACAACAACAGTAGCTAAAATGTCTACAGCATTCGATATGTCTGCAGAAGAAGCAGGTGATTCCATAGCTAAACTTGCTAATGTTTATGGAATTGAAGTAGCAGGCATGG
The DNA here is from genome assembly GCF_018454475.1 of Wolbachia endosymbiont of Rhagoletis cerasi. Taxonomy (NCBI): domain Bacteria; kingdom Pseudomonadati; phylum Pseudomonadota; class Alphaproteobacteria; order Rickettsiales; family Anaplasmataceae; genus Wolbachia; species Wolbachia endosymbiont of Rhagoletis cerasi. Next base: position 43,461 of record NZ_JADCNC010000003.1, read on the forward strand.
AAAGGGTAGGTAATATTATAAATCACCTTTCAGATAATAGTGCTGCTAAAGCAGGAGATATGGTTAAAGCATTAGCTATAGTTGGTGGTAGTGCAAAACAGTTTGGTCTTGATATTAAGGAAACAAGTAGTTTAGTAAATGCCTTTATTAGTTTAGGCAAACAGCCGGCAAAAGCTGCTACTGCAATAAATGCTTTACTTAGCAAACTTCAGACCGCTGAGGGACAGAGTAAAGAGTTCAAGGCAGCATTGGAAGACATGGGAATAACTGCAGAAGAAATGACACAAATGATTAGCAAGAATGGCCAAGACGCACTACTTTATTTTTTTGAAACTCTGGAAAAGGTAGGTAAACAGGAACGTTCACAAATTCTTCTCAATCTCTTTGGTCAAGAATATCAAGATGATATTGCACTACTAGTTGGAAGCCTAAAGAACTATAAAGATGCCATAAAGAATTTAGCTGATGAGGAAGAATTTAAACAGTCTATGCAGAAAGAGTTTGACAATCGTGCAGCAACTACAGCAAATAATTTACGACTACTTAGAAATGCGATAGCAGAGGTGGGAATGAACTTAGGCTCAGTAATGCTACCTCCTTTAAAGTGGGTAAGTAGTATTTTAAGAGAAATAACTAATCCCATAGCTTGGTTTGCAGAAAAGTGTCCATTTATTACTACAGGAATAATGAGTGTCATAACAGCACTAATAGGCCTAAAAGTTCTAGTAGTCAGTGGTGGTTATGCATGGAATTTAATTAGAGGTGGAATGCTCGCTTTCTCAGTTGTTTTGCATGGGATACTGAAGCCTGCACTAATATCACTAGCAACATATGCTATTCCAGCGGTAATTACTGGACTGAGTGTTTTAAAAGCTGCAACTCTGAGCTTAGCAACAAAAGCCTTTCCTCTACTCTCATCAGTTATACCGGTAATAGTAACAGGACTCAGGGCAATAACGCTAGCTGTAATCAGCAACCCTATAGGACTTTTAATTGCTGGACTAGTCACTGGGGCAACACTTATTATAACTAATTGGCAAAAGGTAAAGAGCTTTTTTTCTAGTATTTGGGAATATATAAAATCAATAATAAAACCCATCGGAGAGATGTTCTCATGGATGGGAAATACTGTTGGTAGTATATTTGGAAAATTTGCTGAAAATAGTCCACTTAAAGAGTTTGAAAAAAGAGAAAGTGTTGTTACTAAAATAAAAGCAGTCCATACTCCCATAAATAGCAGCATTCTCAGCAATGGAAATCCTTTGCTAAGTAACAGTATAATGAAAGAAATCTCTGAGAGAAGAAAGAATCTTATTGGGGAGAAAAAGTCCACAGAAAACGATAATCTGGCAGGTTTTACAAAGAGTAAATTTGAGAATAAGGAACAAAATAAAACTCAACACATCACTAATAATTATCATATCAATATTAAAGCGGAACCAAATCAAGATGTTCGTAGCCTTGCTGATGAAGTAATAAAAAGGATAAGGGAAAAATCAAGAGATGTTATGTTTGATACCGTAGACCTCATTTACTAATGTTATCCTTTGGCCCATATAAAATTTACCCAACGAGTTTAAAGTACAGCAAAGAAAAGCGCTGGAGTGTGGTTGAGTGTATTGGCAAGCAGTTACTACAGAATATTGGTCAAGGGGCAGAAAATATAGATTTAGAAGGAACAATTTATTTTCATAATCTGAGTGAATTAAAGAACATGAAAGAAGCAGAAGCAAATCAAATACCTCGTACTTTAGTTGATAGCATGGGAAATGTTTTAGGAAAATTTGTAATTACTCGTTTTGAAGAAAAGCGAACGTCATCTTTCCCTTGTGGATTGCCGAAAAAAGTTGAGTTTAATTTAAGTTTAAGGCGTTATTCATGACTATATATTACTCGACAAAAGAGAATGATGTTTTAGACCATATTTGCTGGAAGCACTACGGGTTTATTTCAGGAGCAGTGGAAATAGTGTTAGAAGAAAACCCTGGACTTGCAGAATATGGTAGTTTTTTACCTGCAGGATTAAAAATTAAGTTGCCTGTAATTGAGAAACCCTTGCAGAAATCAACTTTAAAGATTTGGGGGTAAAATGCAACCAGAGTTTGTCATTGAAGGGTATGAATTAACAAAAGACCGCTTAGTGTCAATGCATATTACTGATGAATCAGGAACTATAGAAGATATAGCTGAAATATGTGTAGATTATAGAGATGAAAACATAAAAGTTCCAAAAGAGTTAAAGATAGCTTTAGGATATAGGGAAACAGGAGTGCTACCCATAGGTGTATATACAGTCAATGAAATTACATTACAGAGTCCACCACAAATCTTAACAATTAAAGCACATGCAACAAATTTAATGATATCACTAAAAGAAAAAGTATCTAGAGCATGGGACCAGGTTACACTGGGTGATTTAGTCAAAGAAATAGCAAATAAACATGGATATGGGTACAAAGTTGCTGAAGAATTTAAAGATATATTGATACCACATATTGATCAGACTGAAGAAAGTGATATAAATTTGTTAACTAGAATAGCTATAGAGCGCGAAGCTATGGCAAAGTTAGCAGGAGGATATATATTATTTATTCCCAAAGGTGCAGCAAAATCAGCAACAGGAAAGATTTTAGGAACAACAACTATCAGATCTCAAGATACAATCAATTGGAAAGTGCATTTTACTGTACGTGATAAGTACAACTCAGTGATAGCAAAATGGCATAGCTATGAAAATGGAGAGCAGATATCAGAAACAGTAGGCAGCGGTGAACCAAGTTATACCATACAGACAATTTATCCAAATGCAGAATCAGCAATTAGTGCAGCAAAAGCCAGATTTAAGCAACTGCAGCGTAATAATGAGACTTTAGAAATGACAATACCAGGTAATCCAGAGCTATTTGCAGAAGCAAAACTTAATCTTGTAGGATTCAATCAAGACATAGATGGTGAATGGGTGGTTGATAAAGCAGAACATACTTTAAATAGTTCAGGTTATCTTACTACATTATCAGCGTCTTTGAGTAAGTATTAAGAGAAAATAAGTAAATTGCTGATTTAATGCTGAACATGAGCAAGATATCAAGAAACAAGTTTTTGTGGTGTATAGTAGCAATAGTATTTATTGTTATTACGTATTACTATCAAAAATCTAAGGCTGCTGAAGATCATCAGAAAATGTTGGAAGTGTCAGCTAAGAACTGTGACTTAGACACTCTGAAATTATTAATAAAAAAGAGTAGAGGTGATTCAAGAGTTAGTGAAAGAGCATTATATGATGCCGCAGAGAAAGGATGCTTAGAAGTTGTCAAATTTCTGCTCGATGAAGGAGTAGATATAAATACTAGTTTAGCGCTACTTAGTGCTGCTGACAGTGGCCAATTAGAGGTTGTAAAACTTTTACTGGAAAGAGGAGCTGACCCTTATGTTAGAGGCTGGAAAGGAACAACTCCAAAAACTATAGCAATGAAGAGGTCATCTTATAGTGGGAGTAAAAAGCCTTACAGAGAAATCATAGATCTTCTTGACAAGGCAGAAAAAAGTTATAGAGCAGAAAAGTAACGACTAATTCATTTCTACAATTTGAAACAAAAGCTTTCAATAGCTTTCATAATAAATTAACATTATGCAAAACCAAAAAATACCAATCACTGTAATAGTAACGATGATAATACAGACGGTAGCAACAATTTGGTGGCTCGCCAAGCTAGATTTACGGGTTCACATGCATGATAAATTTGTAGAACAAAACCAAGGACTAATAGAAATAGTTTATCGACTTGAAGAGAGAGTGAAAAACCTCACTGAAGAAGTCAACGAACTTGAAGCTATTCACAAACACAAATAACGACTGAATTTCACAATGACTAGATATATCTTGTCCGTTGACGGCGGAGGCATAAGAGGAATAATACCAGCCATAATACTAGCAGAAATAGAAAAAAGATCAAGAAAAAAGGTAGCAGAAATCTTTGATCTGATGGCTGGTACTTCAACTGGTGGCATTGTTGTTGCTGGATTGTGTAAGAAAGATGAACGGGGAAATCCTCAATACTCTGCAAATGATTTAGTTGAGCTTTACCAGGAGTATGGGCCATACATCTTCAAATCATCTTTATGGAGAAAATCAATAGCTTCTTGGCTAAATGGTGCACAATATTCGTATAAAAACATAGAATGCGTGCTCGATAAATACTTCGGCGAAAGTACTATTGCTGATGTTTCAAGTAATCTACTGCTTACCAGTTATGATATACACAACAACTGTCCATTTTTCCTTAAAAGTTGGAGAGAAAACAGGAATTTCATCAAGTTAAAAGATGCACTCAGAGCTACAACAGCAGCACCAACTTATTTCTCCCCTAAATACTTAAAAATCAATCAAGAAGAAAGAATGTTGATAGATGGAGGGGTGTTTGCCAATAACCCGGCAGCATGTGCATATGCAAGTGGCAAGAGATTATTTCCAAATGACAACATTATCCTGTTATCAATAGGTACTGGAAGAACAACCAAAAGTATAACTAATTCAAAGAGATTGGGAAAAATAGGGTGGATAAAGCCACTATTACACGTAATATTTGCCTCTGGACTGGACTGCGTAAATTATCAAATGAATCAAGTAATAGGTGATAGATACATAAGAATACAATCACAACTGACAATAGCGTCGGCTGAGATGGATAATACTACATCAAAAAATATTAAATGTCTTCAGCAAGAGGCAAATGCAATGATAGAGGACAACCAGGAAGTGATAGACAAATTCTTTGACGTTTCAAAATAATGCCAAGCAAGATAAAAAAATTATATAACAAAGCAAAAAAAAGCTTAAAGAGTATAGTCTCCCCGAAAAAACGTAAAACTATAACTCAGGGCCAAGAAGCTAAGCCAAAACCTTCCATAGAGCAACCTCTAAAGTTGATGGAGAAGACCTCTAAAGTAAAAAAAGATAAAAAAGGAATAAAAGAAAAAATAAAAAGCTTAAAAACAAAGAAAGCAAAACCCGTAGAAAAAGAGCTGAAAAAGGGCAACGTGTTCAAAAAAGGCTTCAAAAAGCTAAAAGGGAAGCTGAAGAGCCTAAACCCCATAAAAGCTAAGAAAAACAAGATAATCGGGAGCAAGAAGTTAGCATTTTTACTGACAGCTAGTACGATTGTGGCAATTTTACCAACATTCAGTTTAGCTCCTCTTCCAACATTAGCCATAACTTCTGCATGCGTTTTCAGTATAAACTTTATCGCAGTCAAGACACTAAAGAAATTTATTAAACAACGTAAATTAGCAGCAGAGTCTAAAGAAGAGTCAACTCTAGCTGAACCAAACAAGCCTGAAGAAGAAATTCAAGATGTATCGGTTGAACCAGTAAAAGAAAAAGCTGCAAGCAAAATTTCAGAGAAATCTTAATAGATTAACTATCTTCATCTATATCATAATATATTATATAAACATATAAATTATCATGGTTTTAATTCCGTTGGGAGCGTAAGTTGCGCAATTTCCTCAGCAGTTAAGCTAGTTATTTGAGAAATATTATCAATAGAAATACCTAGTATAAGTAGATTATTCGCAACCTTGATTGACTCTACTTTATCAATCTTTTCTTTGTAAATTTGCCTTCTTTGGGATAAAAATTCTATCCATACATCCAGTTCATCTCGTGATTCTTGATTGCTGATTTTTTTAGACTCTCTCGCCCAACTTAATAGCTCTTTTTCTCCTTCACTATCTGTATCTTCGTCTTCACAACAGTTTTCTTCTGTTGATTTAAGCACCAGATCTTCAGCATTCACTGATAACTTTCTTGCTATTTCCCATAACCTTTCACCGAACATGGTGCTCCCTTGTTCATAGTAATGTATCTGTGGACCTCCTACACCAAGCTCTTTTGCTAATTCCTCTTGCGTATACCCTTGTATTATTCTCCACTTTTTCATCTCTTGTCTTTTGCTTCGACGCTTAGAACCTTTTTCCTCTTTATTATCATATTCATCAGTTGATAAGCCTGTTGCTCGGTAGATTATATCAGTAGCAAATCCTGCCTTTAGCATATTCCTTGCCATTCTTATTCTTGCTGCTTTTACATCACTTTCCTCTTCAGCTCGAATAGATTGGGTTAATGCACAAATTGCCTTGCGTAATTCTCGACCCTTTGTTTTTGTGTATTTTTCTATGAAATTGTACATCCATTGTTTATTAAAACAACGATTTTCTTTGAGTACTTTTTGTCTAGGAAGTAGATCCCTCAAACTAACTGATAATGCATCTGCTATAACTTGTAATTCTTCATCTGGAATGCCACATATCCCTTGTTCATATCTTAGCAGCGTGTAATATTTTATGCCTGTTTTGTCTGCTAAATCTTTTATGGTATATTTTCTTTTTAACCTCCAGCTTCTTATCTTTTGCGCTATTTTGTATCTTATGGAGATATGCATGCCTCAGCGGTTTTACGGAAATAAACACGTATATCCTGTTATAAGGCTTTTTGCTACTTTATCAAAAGATTAAATTTAGCTTATGTTTATTGGAAGAGCTTGCAATTTTGTGGCTGCAGATAAGAAGGGAAGCAAAACCTCCCTCCCTTATTGTTTAACGTTGCTTAAAGGTTTCTTGACTACCTCCACGTATCCTATCTATCCACAAAGACGAAGACAATGCTTCACTAACTGCCTCTCTTTCTTCTGTGGCCTTTTTTTCACCCAAAAAGCCGCTTCTCGTGAAACTTCCTCTTTTTACCGCTTCCTCGACTGTCATTCCACCAAAGAGGCAATTTTTCGCTACTTCCTCGCCTTTTGCTTGTAGTTCAAACAACATTTCCCTATCTAATGCTCTTACTTGTACTTGATCGTAATTTTTTGCATCATGGTACACTATGATTCTTAGCCTACCAATACTTGTAGGAAATGTTATTTCAAAGCTACCTAATACATCAGTATAGTTTCTTTTACCTCCTTCCTCGCTTCTAATTTCTATTTCACCACTTCCTATTTTTATTATGTTGCTTCCTAGTCCACTGTTTAGATCTGTACCTTCTAGTGCTTTTGCAACCTCTACTGTGCTACCCTCAGAAAATTTTATAAGAGATGTTTTGTTATCTATTTCCACATCTATTACGCTTCCCCCTCGAACAGCATTTTTACCAGCTTTTTTCCGTTCTTCAAGTTGTTTATCTATCTGTGGCTGAACCTCTGGTTGCAGTTCGTTATAAGTTTCACCTATCAGTTTATTCTGCAATAGCCTGTCATGAAACTCTGCGCCCCTTCTCATTAATTCATGTATTATCTTTTTCAGATCACCTTTTTTGAACTTGTGAAAATGTGTGCCTAATATCACATACTCAGCAAAGCTCCAGCTTCCCCCATGACACCCATTCATCTTCATTCCAATATCTATTGCTTTGTTTACAACTTCGAGCATTTTACGTGGGGTGTTCGCTGTTACAATTGCACTTTTAAACCAACTCAACCATTCACTTTCCCTTGCACTTAGCTTTCTTTTTTGCAACTCTGAGTCAAATGGACTTAAACCTTCTGGATAATCTTCTTGATTACTTGCTGGTTTTGTGCCATAAATACGATCAAGTCCTTCTTCAAAGTTTATTTGGTTTTCGCGACCATCTCTACTAGGGGAAGGCATTGTACCTCCAGGTTTTATGTCCTTCTGATTATTAATTTTGCTCACAAAGTTAGACTGTTGTATATCAACGCCTTCAAGAGCACTAAATATTTTGCCCAATAACTTGCGATTAATATTGAACTTACGATTCTTTTTATTTGGGTCTTTTCGAACCATTGTAATTTTTTTACTAGCCATATAAGCCTCCTATATTAAGCATATTATCTAAGTCTATAGCGCAATTTATTGCTTTACTATTAACTTAATATACAGATTATAAAAAGATCTTGTATAGCTTGCAACTATTTATAACAAAAGAACAGATCTGTTCAGGCTTTTATTGCTTTATTATAACTTAACATACAAGTTATACAAAGATCTTGTATGCTTCGCAACTCTTGTGATGTCTTTTTCCAAATCTCAGCTATAGAAATATGCTTTCCTTAAATCACTTTGCCACTTGATTTTTATATTCATATTTCGTATTGTTTGCCACTAGCAGTGGTAGCCAAACTTCCCAAACCTGAAAAATTTGGCATCCATCTTTATAACAGCTCTCTTTCCTTAAAGCTGCAATATCCTTTGTCTGTCACAATAATGTGATCCTCTAGCTCAATTCCCACACCTTGACACGCTGACACTAATTCTCTAGTCATAACTTTATCATCTTCTGACGGCTCTAAACTCCCTCCTGGATGGTTGTGAGCTAATATTATCGATGCTGCCTCCATTGATAATGCCTTTTTTACCACTTTCCTTTCAGATAGGTGCACCTCATCTATTGTACCAAAATACACTTCGTCTCTTATCAAACGGTACTGTGTATCCAAATATATTATCTGGACAGCTTCTTTTGCTGAAAAGCCTATACTTACCCTTACATATTCTATGAGCTTTTCTTGGCTATCCATTACCGGTCCTCTTTTTAACCCTTCTCTTAGTGCCCTCTTGTAAGCTTCTTTAACACATTCAATTGCTGCGGCTGCATGTTCGGTCATTCCGTCTATCATTTTCAGGTCATCGATTTCTCGGCCTAAAATTTCTCCTATTCCTGGGCAATTGTCCATTAGATTTTTAGTAACATCTTGAGCTTGGGCCCTGTCATGAACTGCCCCTAGAAGTACTGCCACTATTTCACGATCAAATAGAGCACTTCCTCCTCCGCTTTGTAGTACTCTCTCAATTTCTTCTATAAGTTTTTCACTATTATTCTTGTTATTCATAAAATATACCCTTCGTTAATAATAAATTATTTTTAAATGTTTACTGCTATTTTTTTTAGCAGTATTGGCATAAAGCCATCCATTTTGGCGGGAGTCAAGTCAATTTTTTCGATTTTTTTTGTTTATTTTTTTTATGAAGATACAAAAGATATTAATAGATGTTTATTCCCTTAAGCGATAGATCCGTGTTTTTAAAAAAATAAGTATCGTTTAAGGCTACTCTGCAGGTAAGCCAGTTATTGAAGAAATAGCATCAACAGAAACACCTAGTATAAGTAGATTATTTGCTACTTTGATCCCCTCTACTTTATCAATCTTTTCTTTGTAAATTTGCCTTCTTTGGGATAAAAATTCTACCCATATATCCAGTTCATCTCTTGATTCTTGATTGTTAATTTTTTTAGACTCTCTCACCCAATTTAATAGTTCTTTTTCTCCCTCACCATCTTCGTCTTCACAGCAGTTTTCTTTCGTTACCAGATCTTCAGCATTCACTGATAATTTTCTTGCTATTTCCCATAACCTTTCACCGAACATGGTGCTCCCTTGTTCATAGTAATGTATCTGCGTACCTCCTACACCGAGCTCTTTTGCTAATTCCTCTTGCGTATATCCTTGTATTATTCTCCACTTTTTCATCTCTTGTCTTTTGCTTCGACGCTTAGAACCTTTTTCCTCTTTATTATCATATTCATCCGTTGATAAGCCTGTTGCTCGGTAGATTATATCAGTAGCAAATCCTTCCTCCAGCATATTCTCCGCCATTCTTATTCTTGCTGATTTTATAGCACTTTCCTCCTCAGCTCGAATAGATTGGGTTAATGCACAAATTGCCTTGCGTAATTCTCGACCTCTTGTTTTTGTGTATTTTTCTACGAAATTGTACATCCATTGTTTATCAAAACAACGATTTTCTTTGAGTACTTTTTGTCTAGGAAGTAGATCACTCAAACTAACTGATAATGCATTTGCTATAACTTGTAATTCTTCATCTGGAATGCCACATATCCCTTGTTCATATCTTAGCAGCGTGTAATATTTTATGCCTGTTTTGTCTGCTAAATCTTTTATGGTATATTTTCTTTTTAACCTCCAGCTTCTTACTTTTTGCGCTATTTTGTATCTTACAGGATTAATATGCTTTGCTATCATTACAGTTGCTAACGATCACTTCTTTCACGGAAACAACCATGTATACCTCATCATAAGTGCTTACACAAATTTTGTATCTGAATAAAAACATTAATTTCTTTGTACTCGCTGCAGCTTTGATGGTTTTCTGTTCTTGGTTTCCTTTCTCGCAAGCCTGTCTGCTTCCTCGTTTGCCAGTGTACATTACTACTTTTTTTGTATTCATACTTACTCAGATATAACTTCAATTGTAAAATTTTCCACTAAAAATTATTGAATACTATTTTTGAGTTATTTATAATAAGGGTGTGGGAGGTTAATCTCACGGTGTTAGGTAATTGAGTTTTTACGCTCGTATTTTTATTAGGCCCCTCACACCAAAAAGCGTATCTTTGATGTCTCCTACAGCTCCAAATTTATGACATCCATTTGCTGACCTTTTTAGGTGCTTTACAGAAGAGTTGATAAAAGATGTACAAAAGACGTCTAAAGTAGAGAATGCTATTCTAAGATGATCTCTGACAGCCGTTTTTTTTATCAATGCATTCAAAACTTAAAAAAATAAAAAACTTGAACATTTCTTCAGAATTGTGTATAATTATTAATGCTTTTTAGGTACTCTTGCTATGGCTCTTTCTAAGTTCCTTGACGTACGAAATGATGTCGCGTTCAAAAAAATATTTGGTACTGAAAAAAATAAGGATATACTTATTCACTTCCTCAATGACATCATTGGCTTCACTGGTAAAAACCAAATAAAGGATATAGAGTTTCTAAGTACTATTCAAGACCCTGATATTGCCGCTAAAAAGCAAAGTATTGTTGACGTTCTCTGTAGAGATGAAAATGGGGTGCAAGTGATCGTCGAGATGCAAGTTGCTAAAACTAAAGGCTTTGAAAAACGTGCCCAATACTATGCTGCTAAAGCTTACTCAAGGCAAGCTGATAAAGGTGACCAGTATCATAACCTTAAGGAAATTATCTTCATTGCTATAGCAGATTGTGTACTGTTTCCTAATAAATCTGAGTACAAATCAAAGCATACTATTCGAGATGAAGACACTAATGAGCATGATCTAAAAGATTTCTATTTTATATTTATTGAGTTGCCAAAATTTCCAAAGAATAAGGAAGATCAGTTGGAAAATATAGTTGAAAAATGGGTTTATTTTTTTCGATATGCAGACGAAACTAGTGAAGAAGAGCTGGAAAAAATAATAGGTAGTGATGTAATAATTAAAAAGGCCTATGAAGAGCTAAATAGATTTAACTGGTCAGAAAAAGAATTTATTGCCTATGAACAGGAAATAAAACGTATTCTTGATGAACAGGCTGTCCTCGCTCAAAAACTTGATGATGCTACTGCAAAAGGTAGAGAAGAAGGCATACAAATCGGACATGAAAAAGGCAGAAAAGAAAGGGAAATTGAAGTCGCAAAAAACCTACTTAAAGCAGGAGTTTCTATTGATATTATAACTCAAACTACTGGTCTTACAGTTGACGAAGTCAAAGACTTAACCTGATTTTATCTCTTTTCACACCTAGATGAACATCTTTGTACTAGATGAAAACCCAGCAATTGCGGCGCAAATGTTATGTGATAAGCATATAGTAAAAATGCCATTAGAAACTGCTCAGTTATTAAGTAATGTTTTTTCAATCGCATTAAAAGCGCCAAATCCTTTTGTCAGTACCACAGATCAGAATATAGCAGTTCCATATAAACTCACTCACAGCAATCATCCTTGTTCTTTATGGGCTAGGCAATCGAAAGGGAACTTTTGTTGGTTGATAGAGTACGGAAAAGAATTGTGTAAAGAGTATACACAGCGATACAAAAGAAAGCATAAATCAGAGGAAGTAATAGATTGGTGTGATAGTAATAAGGATTTGCTAATTTTTCAATCAGCAGATATACAAACTTTTATACAAGCACTGCCTGATCGCTATAAATGTAGTAGTCCCATAAAAGCCTATAGAGAATATTACCTAAAAGAAAAGATGAGGTTTGCTAAGTGGGAAAAAGGTAGAGAAGCACCAGGTTGGATAATCTGCTACACAATACCACAGCTAATATAGCTCATAAATAAAGAAGCCATCCAAATCGGACATGAAAAAAGCAGGGAAGAGGGCGAAAAACAGGCTAAAATAGCTGTGGCTAAAAATTCACTCAAGGCGGGTGTTTCTATTGATGTTATTGCTGAAATAACAGGGTTTTCTGTTGATTATATTGAGAAAATTCAAGAAAAGAAGTTTTAGCCATAACGTTTTTTTATTAAACCCTCTATTCTAGTAATTTTAATATTGCAATCCATTCTAATGTCTGTACAATGCCTTTTTTATATAAATACTTAATAGGAGGGGTTAATGCCAACACAGAAAGAGCTTCGGGCTACGATGTCCAAAAAATTACAGGAAGCTATTAAACATCCAGATCCAGCAGTTGCTGCCGGGAGGAAGTCAGCTATCAAGAGATGGGTGGGAGTCCTTCAAGATAACTTTATGGAGCACATAAAATACTTTAAGGGTGATAAGTTGAAGTTTTTGCACAATGTATTCCAAGATGAAGGTTGCTGGTCAGGTGTAAGGTTGGATAATGCTGCTTTAGGTCAAAGGTTTACTGAAGAAAAAATAGGTGGAATAGATAATCCACTTCGCAAATATGAGATGGCTTGTAGTTACTGTGTGGTAGATAAAATTCATCCACTTTTTCAAAAAGCATTTGAATCCTACAAAAATGGATTTTCTTCTGATGAACTTGATAGTAGAGGTAATCCTATAACTGATGAGTACATACGAAACTCGCTTTTGGGTGGCATTCGAAGGAAAGGTCCTGTATTTGATTTCTGGATCGATAGAGAATCTGGGGAATTAAAGAAGTATGATGCAGTAGAAGGTTTTGACAGTGCTGTAAAACTTAAGTGGAGTGAAGGAGTAGAGTATTTTTATAATCATTTAAAAGAAGAAGATAAGGAAAAGAAACTTACAGAAGCTGTTATTGCTCTGTCTCGCGTTCAATCTGTTGAGAAAGACGCTCCTATTTTAGATTTTTGTGTAAGGAATATAGCTGACAAAGATACTCTTTTACAGAAATTATTGCAGAAGGATAGAGGGGTATATTTTCTTTTTAGTAGATTAATACGTTCATGTTTTTTTGATACGGTTCATGATTTGGTACAGTATTGGTGCTATAAAGGAATTTCAGCACGTGGAGATCATTCAGAGAAAATATTCTCACAGCAAAACTATGAGATTCTTCTTTCTTCACTTTCAGATACAATGTTGAACAATCCTGAATCAAATGTTCAAGCTAGATCTCTCATTATGGAGATTTGGCAGTGTGGTAGTTTTAGTGAATATAAAAAGGCTGCTATTATTGATACTTCAAATGATAGAATTCCTATAAAGGGTGTACTTGCAGAATTGATAGTTAACTGGAAACGAGAAGACATTTATAAGTCTGATGAGGAAAAAGAAATAGAGAAAAAAGAAATACTAGATATGATGTTATTTGCTAAAAATAGCTTTCCTGAAAGATTTGAGTTCTTTAAGGGAAGGATAATAAAAAGTCTTAGATTATGTGGTAGAGAAGGTAAAAGAGTAAATGTAGATTACGGTCTGTTTGCGGAAGAATTATTCTCTGAGTTAGAGAAAATAATTTTACCACCTGTAGGTGATGGTCCTTGGAATAATTTACGGTCACGATCTAAAGCTCATGGTAGTAAGGAAACAACTTTGCCAGTTGATGATGGTCCACAGTCTGAGCTTGGAACTCCTAGTGTAAGTGGTGTTTCTTCTTATAAGAAAAAAAGCGTCTTTACGCTTAGTGGTAATAAGTAATCCACTTATGAACTCTTGGTGTTTCTGGTCGTAGTAAATAAGGGGTATTTTGTATGAGTAATGGTGATGGATTTATTAGGAGTTTGGTGGATGGAGATCTTGAAGGATTCAGACAAGGATTTGAATCTTTTTTAGATCAATGTCCATCTTTTTTGTATCATGTGAGTGCAGGTCGTTTCCTTCCTGTATTCTTTTTTAGTATGTTTGCTACTGCACATGATGCTGGTATCTTAACTGCAAATGAGAGAGTCTATTTTCGTTTTGATAATCATGGTATTGATACAGGTGGTAGGAATAGAAATACAGGAAACTTAAAGGTTGCTGTTTCAACTCGTAGTCGTGACGGACAGCGAGTTGTCAAGTATTACAGCATTTCTGATCGCCCTAACAGTGATGGGTTAAGGTTTAGTACAAGGGAGAGAAATGCTCTAGTGCAAGAGATTAGACGGCAAAATCCGAATTTACGGGAAGAAGACCTAAATTTTGAGCAGTACAAAGTATGCATGCATGGAAAGGGCAAGAGTCAGGGAGAGGCAATTGCAACAGTATTCGAGGCGATTCGTGAAAAGGATTTTAGAGGTAGAGATAAATTTGCCAAATATTCAGCATCTGAGGTTCATTTCTTGAGGCAACTCTTTAGAAATCACAGATTAACAATTAAGGAAATAGAAGGAAGACAACTTAATCAAAATCAGCTCAGACAACTTGATAGATCAGTCAATTTTGCACAGGTAGCACAAGGTCAACAAAGGATTGACAACTTTATGGAAATACTAACAAGTGATGACGAAGAAAATGTAAGAGATCCTCTCCGAGAAGATATTTTAGAATATATAACTGATACCTATAATAATTATAGAGCGCAGATAGAAAATAATATTGAAAATCGCAGTCAAAAATTTGAGAGTCACGGGTTTTTATTAGGTTTCTTAGCAAATTTTAGTCATCGCTACACAATAGGCATCGATCTTGATTTATCTCCTAGAAACTCACATGTTGCATTTCTTGTACGTCACCAAGCAGAAAGAGAAAATATTCCTATTGTTGTTAATCTTGCTACAAGGGCACCGTCCAATATCGCATTAAACCGCGCCAGAAGTCACGCTGAAAGATTGCATGTTTTTTCATTTATACCTATCCATACTGAATCAAGAAATACTGTCTGTGTTGGATTAAATTTTAATTTAAATCTAGATCCTTTTAGTGTTGATACAGTAGGGCTTCAACAGGATAGATTTCCTTTAGTACAAAGATTGTTTGAGTATATAGAAGATGAAGAGGTTGGAGAGAATATTAGAGATTTCTTGCTTCAACATCTTCCTGGTGAAATACCAAGAAATGCAGAGAATTATAACAGAATATTTGATTGTATAACTGGTTTTGCTTTTGGAAGTAGTGCTTTTGATAGAGAGTATTTAGAGCTGGAAGAAGGAGAAGATCGAGTACGTGTAAGAAAGTATATATTTAGATACGGTGATGGAGATTTAAGAAGACATACTTTAACTATGGTCTTTTATGCTCAGGGTTATAATATAGTTACACTTCATATTAGAGCTTACGATGCGCAACAGCAAGAAGCTATCGATTTACAAGCTCTTAATGTTAATAGAAATAATGTTCATGTATGGGAAGTTTCATGCACACTTAATGACCAATTTGAGCTAGATATTGATCGACCAAATGACCTTGGTTTATATCACGATTACCAAAATAATAATGCAAATAATTTTCTTGATGGTGATCTTATACAAGTGCCTAATGTTGAAAATGTACATGGTATTTCAGAAAGAGTTATGGATGATGGCTGGCAAGATGTAGGTCAGCATGGAGAGCTGTTTCAAGAGATCTCTGGAATATTGATGCCACTTAGGGACGCAATAAATGTTAATAGTGAGGATAAGTTTCGTTCTATACTACATGGTACATTTTATGCTAGTGATAATCCTTATAAAGTGCTTGCTATGTATAAAGTTGGTCAAACATATAGTTTGAAAAGGGGTCAGGAAGAAGAAGGAGAAAGGGCAATACTCACAAGAATTACAGAACAGAGATTAGACCTTTTATTATTAAGACAATCTACGGAGAATGCTCCAGATACTCATCCGATTGTATATGTATTAGGATTTGCTAATAATGCAGAAGAAGTAGCACAAAAGGAGAATAATGCAAAAGATCGAATAAAAGAACTTATGAACAAGCAAAGAGGATATTTGCTTATTACTTCTGGAAATGAGGTGGTTTTATTTCCTCTTATATTTAATGCAGGTGCAGGGAGAGTAGAAGGTCTTATATCTATTCCAGAAGGAATAGGAAGAGAAGAGTATGTACATAGACTTGATCGTGGTGGTCGTGACTCAAGACCAGGAGTATTAGTGGGACCTGAAAGTGTTATTGATGAAAATCCACCAGAGGGTCTATTATCAGATCAGACTCGTGAAAATTTCAGGCGCTTTTACACGGAAAGAAAACCAGGACAGAACTCGATTTTTTTGCTTGATATAGATGATAATCTGCACGTTCCATTTAGTTACTTGCAAGGTACTAGAGCACAGGTAATAGAAACATTAAAGTCAAGAATAAGGAGAGGTGATAATTCCATTCCTACAGCACAAGAGATAAGAAGACAAATAAGAGATATTCTTAGAAATCAAGGGATAGAAGTAAATGATCTACTTACGCTAGAATTTGCGACGAGAAATGGACATTATGATTACTGGCTTCAACAAATTGATATAGCTCACGCTGGAAGATTGCGATATCAGCTTCGTACTGAAGGTAATCACACTTTTGAAGTAGCTAATTTGGCAAGGAATGACGGTAACGAGCACATTGTTAGAGTATTAAATCAATTTAGGGAAAATGAAAAACAACAGCGTTTAACTTTAATCATTACTTTAAATAATACTCATTGGGTTACACTAGTGATTGAACGTCAAAATGGGAACTATGTTGGGTACTATGCTGATTCAACTGCTACTGCTGTTCCAGGTGGTATTACTGATATCATTCAAAATAACTTAGGAAATAATATCAGGATTAATAATGTTTCTGTTAGTCAGCAAACAGATGGTTGGAATTGTGGTTTATGGGCATTAGAAAATGCTAGTGATATTAATCGAGTTCTAAACGAAAATCCTGGAGAACAAGTTCAGAATGTTGTAAATATTATGCGTGATTTTCTTGGAAGAGACCACCCAAACAGAGATAGAAATTACTTTCAGAACATAAGAGTGGGCATTTCGCAATTATTCAGGAATGATCCGGGATTTCAAGATGTGCAATTGCAAGCATACATTCAAAATAGAGAACAAATTGATCCATTACTACGTACTTATCTAGAATTAGGATATCACAGAGTGGGAGGAGGGTGTGGACCAGTAGAAGCACCTATATCGCTTGGTGTTAGTGATTCCAGTAATTTTGGTGACCTGCCACAGTCGAGCTTAGAAAGTCCTGAAGCTAGTCGTGTTTCTGACCTTAGCAAAGGTAAAGGCGGTAGGTAGAGGTAATCGGTAGATGAAAGGAGTGTAACAAAAACCTTATGCATCAAGTAAAGATTGTGAGCAAATTTAAAGAAGTTAAGGTGGGTAACCTGTTTTTTTCTACTTGCAGCAATGTTTCAAAAAGTATATGTGTCGAGTTGGGTAAAGTTGAAGGAGGTTCTTAAATGAGCAACTATTAATTTGGTAGTGTATAACATTAATAAATTTAAACGATGCAACCATTTCCAGCAACAAAAAACAGCAGTATCCGTTCAGGAGAGTGGTTTAAGAAACAATAGATAGAAGGTTTTGGAAAGGATTGAGACCCCTTTGTTTCCATGTTAAGTATAACGAAATTATC
>NZ_JADCNC010000004.1:0-1241 GCF_018454475.1 Wolbachia endosymbiont of Rhagoletis cerasi
AAAGATAGAGAACGCTGAATTAAAGGAAAGGCTTGGTTTAAACTCGAAAAATTCATCTCTACCGAGCTCTAAAGAATTGTACAAAACAAAAAAGGACAAGCCAAAAAGCGAAAGGAATGTTGGCGATCAGGTTGGGCATAAAGGAAATTTTCATGCTACAATGGAAGCGGATAAAGTAGTAAAAATAGAGTTGCCTAATATTTGCGAATGCGGAGGAGAGCTTGTAATATGCGAAAAACCTTATGTTCACCAAAAAGTTGATCTTCCGGAAATTAGGCCTTATGTAGTATAGCATTTCTCATAATAGTCCGAACAGGTCATAGGAAGGCAGAATCAACAGCACGACGAAAGGATTCGAATAGAGGAATGTTTTTCCTGGCTCTGTTTTTTATAGCAAACCAATAATGCTCAATTTTGTTGAAATCTGGAGAATAAGGCGGCAGATACAAAATTTCTGCACCAACCCCTTTAGCAAGCTCGATAATCTTATCAGACTTATGAAAAGTAGCATTGTCAAGAATGACAGTCTGTCCAGGTTCCAAGATCGGTGTCAAAAATTGCTCAAACCATCCATTAAAAACATCCATATTACAGTGGCCTTCAAAGGTTAACGGAACAACTATCTTTCTTCCACTTAAGGCTGCAACCATACTGATTCGTTGAGTTTTCTTTCCAGATTTTAAGGCATAAAACCGCTGTCCTTTCTGGCAATATCCGTAGGGGTAGTCTTCGGTGTTATCAATGCCAGACTCATCTATATACACTAAGTTTTTAGGTTCTTTTGTCGCTATAATTTTCAAAAATTCAGCACGTTTTTCTTCGTTTCTTTCCTTGTATCCATATGTCTTTTTTTGCGCGTAAATCCAATTTTTTTAAGGGCTCGATAGATCGTTTGGATACTAACGTTGTTCCAAAGTTTAGCCATTTCCGATAGAGTCTTTCCTCCGTGTTCTCTGGCAAATTTGGCAAAGGTATCCCAGTCGGTAATTTTGTGATTGTAACCCCCATTTCCAAGTTTTTTTGATTGAAAGTCTCCTGTTTCTTTTCTTCTTTGCTGCCACTCCCATAAAGTAGTTCGTCCAATCTTAAATCTTGCTGCCACTGTTTCTCTGCTTTCTCCTTCGTCTAGCGCTTCCATTGCTTTTTTTCTTAAATCATAACTATATGCTGCTGGCATTCAACCTCCTTATCATCATCTACCCTTATCCTATCACATCCGGACTTTTATGGAAAGAGCTATA